>JBFMEU010000004.1:0-65082 GCA_040753155.1 Bacillota bacterium | reverse complement strand
AGACTTCATTCAGAGGGGGATTCAACCCCCTCTGAATGTTAGCCGAGTCCATACTGGACTTAACCGCCCTTTGAAACCCGCCGCCTACAGAGGCGGGGGTCTTAGGGCGGATTAGTTCAGTGATGAAGCTCAACCCCGCAGGGGCCGGCTGAAATTGCCCACTTCCAGGCCCGGGATGTCCTTCAGGGCGTCAATCAGCGCCGGGATGCCCAGTATTTCGTCTTCCCCGGGGCGCAGCATCTGCCACAGGTGGTCCGGGTCGATGTTCAAATTGCGCAGCTGAACCTGCTCCACCCCCGCTTCTTCAATGAGGTCCAGCAGGGCTTCCATTTCCCCGCAGCGGTCGGTCAGGCCGGGAAACACCAGCAGGTTCAGGGCCATATGAACGCCGTGGTCCCGGCAGACGGCCAGGGAGCGGCGCACGTCCGCCAGGCTGTAATCCCGGGGGCGGCAGTAAGCCCGGTAGACTTCGTCCCGGGCGCTGATCAGGCTGATCCTGACGGAGTCCAGCCCGGCGGCGCAAATTTTTTGCACGCCGGCTGTATAACCGGCATTACTGTTCATGTTCAAGGTGCCCCGGCCTGTTCTGGCTCTTGTTTGCCTGATTACCCCGGCCACAGTATCCGCCGCCAGGGACGGTTCCCCCTCACAGCCCTGGCCGAAGCTGATAATGGCCTCCGGGGCCTGCTCCAGGTGCCCCGCCGCCAGCTCCACCGCCTCTTTCAAGGGCGGAACGGCGGCAATCCGGGACTGGGGAGCCGGGCAACATTCCGCGGGCTGCCGGGAAATACAGCCCAGGCAGCGGGCGTTGCAGACCGGGGAAACCGGCAGCCCGCCCTCCCAGCGGCGGTAAAAAATGTTCTGGGCGGTGTAGCAGCTGTATTCCAGAGCACAGCGGGCCAGGTGGCGCAGCAGGCCGCTATTTGATCTTGCCAGGCGGTCCTGAACCAGCCCGGGCAGCTCCGCTGTATTGAAGCAGGACGGAGCCCAGCGGGTGGGGTCGTCGGTGCGCCGGGCCGCCGTCCAAACCTTGCCCTCCCGCCAGCCCACCGCCGCATAGCCCAGCAGGGGCAGCGGCCTGCCGGCCGGGGCGCGGCGAAAAGCCGGCAACAAAGTTCGGGTGTACCCCTGGGGCAGCAGCGCGCCGACCGCCACTGCCGGCTCAAGGGTTCCGGGTACCCGGTCCAGGGAGGCAAAAGAGTGTCTCAGGCCCACCGGGGCTCTATCCGGCAGCATCACCAGGGAGGCGCCGGGAGGCAGCTCAATCATGTCTTCGGGCAGGATTTCCACCAGCCTGTCGCCGGTACGCCCTGCTGCTGAAAGGTTTCGCCGGTCATAAAACCTGCCTTGCTCATCGGCAAAGATAAGATGGTACATCTATCATCACCCGGTTCATTATAGCTATAAAAATGGGGGCGGGCAACTTTTTTTGCCAAAAAGTTGCCCGCCCCCATTTCATCTTGTTTCCTATCCGTACATGCGCTGCAAGCACAATACCGGGTCGTAGGGTATGCCGTCCAGCAGCACCTCCAGGTGCAGGTGCGGACCGGTTGACCTCCCGGTGCTGCCTACCCGGGCGATCAGTTCGCCGGCCTTGACCTGCTGCCCCTCAGTTACCAGCAGGCTGGCACAGTGGGCGTACAGGGTTTGCAGGCCGCCGCCGTGGTCAATGATTACTGTCAGGCCGTAAGTACCCCGGGGTCCGGCAAAGGTTACATAGCCGGACCTGACCGCCCGGATGGGCGCCCCATGGTCCGCGGCTATGTCAAGTCCCTGGTGCATCCGGCCGTCCCTCATACCATAGTGGGAGCTGATCCAGCCTACCGTCGGCCAGGCCAGCTGCCCCAGGGGCAGGGTCCTGGAAACAGCCGGGGGCATCAGATCCCGTCCGCCGCCACCGGGAATGACCAGTTCCTGGCCGGCCACCAGCAGGTCCGGGTTATCCAGATTGTTATGACTGGCAATGGCCCCGGCCGGCACCCGGTAGCGGGAAGCAATGTGCAGCAGGGTTTCCCCGGCCTGAACCCGGTGGGTGATTATCTCGCCCGGCGCCTTTAGCGTTTGGCCCGGATAAAGCAGGTGCGCATTATCCATATCCAGGTTGTTAACTGCCGCCAGCCGGTTGACATCCAAGTTGAGTTTTCCGGCAATCCCCCACAGGGTATCACCCTCCCGAACGTGGTAGATACTGATTTGCTCAACATCTTCTTCCGCCGGGACCACAGCCGACGACTGCTCCGCCGGCGGGCTGACATAGTCGGAGCCGCCGGAAATCAGCTCATCCAGCCTTGCCTCGGCCAGCCCGGCCTGGACAAACATCCAGCCCAGAAACACGGCCAGGGCGGCCAGCATGGTTAATTCAATTTTATATTCCCTTAGCTTTTTTACTTTTGCATACATTCCTACTCTTACCCCTCTATAAATTACCCCGCCGGTGCCCGAGGACCCATTTGGGGCCGGCGCCAACTTGCCGGCGCGCAGCCGGATGTAGGGCAGCTTGTTTTAGATTATTCCCAATACTGCTGTTTTTATACCAGTTTTCCATAAATTACTTCTTCTCTAAGCGAAGCACAGGCAGAAGAGGCTTCACAAATAATGCTGTATTAGGAAACAAAACCGGAGACTTGTTCGTCAATATGGTAAGAAGTAAATTGATGGGAGGCATTAACAAACATGGAAAGTAAATCTAAAAAACGTGCCGGTATTGTGCTTTTGGCTTTGCTCTGGGCCTGTTTGCTGGCGGTTTCCCCGGCGCCGGCCAATCCCGGCGCCGGGGAGCGGGGGGCCGGGGTGAGCCTGGAAAAGGCCATCGGCATCGCCAAGCAAAATGTTCCGGTTCCCCCGGAGTTCAAGCAGTTCAACTCCAGCTTTTCATCAGAAGACACCGAGGGGGCCTTCTGGAATCTCCGCTGGTTCAGCGAAGGCTCCGGGGGCGGTGATTTACACGTGACGGTAAATGCCGTGAGCGGCGAAATCATGTCCATGTATATGTACAAGCACGTTCAGCCGGGAACCAGGTACAGCGGCCTGCCCCGGCACAGCCGCCAGGAGGCCCAAAAAATAGCCGAAAATTTTGCCCGGCAGCTGCAACCGGAACGGTTCGCCCAGACAAAACTCGCCCCTGACAGCAATGGGTTTGTACAGCCCCTGCCGGGGCCGGGAATCAGGGACTACCCCTATGTTCATTACTACAGGTTTATGCGCCTCAGTGACGGCATACCGGTATCAGAAAACGGCATTAACGTGGCAGTTAACGGGGAAACGGGAGAGATCCAGGAATTCCAGGTGAGATGGAACAATAACCTCAAACTGCCGCCGGCCGCCGGCCGCATCAGCCTGGAGCGGGCCAGGCAAATCTTTAACGGCGAAGGCCTGGAACTGGTCTATGTATACACCGGCTCCCGGGAGCGGGATACCGGCGAGAGGCCGTACCTGGTCTACCAGCCGCGGGAAGGAGGCTTTCTGCTGGACGCCCTGACCGGGAAGCTGGTTGACCCGGATGATCAATACTATTACCTCTACTCAGATATGCGGGCCGGTGGAAGCGGCTTAGTCACCAATGAAACAGCCGCTCTAAGCCCCGAGGAATCTGCTGTAGTGGAGAAAACAAGGGGACTCTTAAGCATTGAGGCGGCCCGCAATAAGGCTGAGCAGGCTTACCGGCTGCCGGCCGGGGTCAATCTCAGGCACTCAAGTCTTTCCTCAAGCTGGAGCGCGCCGGGAAGCAAGGTTTGGTACTTCACCTATGCCAATCAGGACGATACCGTAAGCGTAAATCTGACTGTGGACGCCCTCTCCGGCGAACTGCAGAGCTTTAGTTCATACCAGCGCGAGGAGGACTATAAGGCCCCGGCGGTTAACCTGAGTGAGGCCGAGGCCCGGGTTAAGGCAGAAGAGTTGCTGCAGCGGCTGCAGCCGGAAAAATTCAAGCAGGTCGAACTGCGCCGCACCACCCGGGAACCGGGCCCCTGGCCCAAAACGGGGGATCCGCTGCCCAGGGCCTATGGTTTTAACTACGCCCGCCTGGTAAATGAGATCCCCTTTCCGGATAACGGCTTTAACGTAACCATCAACTCCACCACCGGTGAAATAACCAGCTACAATCTGCGTTGGTGGAACACTGACTTCCCGCAACCCGAGGGCATTCTGGCCCGCAGCAAGGCCAATGAAATCTATGCGGTCAAAAACCCGCTGACCCTGGAATACCTGCAGCGCTATCACCACTGGAAGCCGGAGCGTGAGCCGTCCTACGCCCTGATGTACCGGCCGGAAATGCGGCTGGAGTTTATGATTGACGCCCGCACCGGCAACAAGCTTGACTTCGAGGGCAACCCGGTTAAAGATAAAAACATTGAGTTCAGCGACATTGCCGGTCACCCGGCAGAACAAGACATTCTGCTCCTGGCCGGGGCAGGCATTGTCAGCAGTGATAATAACCTGTTCCGCCCCAACGACCAGATTACCGGGGCCGAGCTGATTGCCATGCTGGTGTCGGCCTACAGCCCGAGCTATTATTACCCGGACCGCACGCCCGGAGAAAATGAGCCCTGGTACCAGCCCTTTATGAGGCAGGCCCTGGCCCTGGGCATCCTTGACACCGGCTGCCGGCTTGACCCTGAAGCGCCGGCAACAAGACTGCAGGCGGCCCGGCTGCTGGTTAACGCCCGGGGCTACGGCCCCCTGGCCAGGCTGTCCGCCCTGTTCAAGCTGGAGGCTGCCGACGCCGGCGCCGTGCCCGAGGCCGAACGGGGCTACGCCGCCTCGGCGGCGGGGCTGGGCCTGCTCCCCCTCAAGGAGGGCAAGTTTGCGCCGTCGGATACCATCACCCGGGGCGAGGCGGCCCAAATCCTGGTCCGCGCCCTCACGGCCGGCTAGTTGCCCCAAAAATGCTGGAGGTTGTAGTGTTTAGCGAAGTTTACCTATAAGCCTTATTCTTGAAATTAGCAACCTGGAGCTGCACACCATATCCAGTATTATAATCAGGGTTACTATTCAGGTATTCAGAATTCAGGAGTCAGAATTCAGAATGCCCCGAGAATATG
The DNA here is from genome assembly GCA_040753155.1 of Bacillota bacterium. GTDB lineage: Bacteria > Bacillota > Desulfotomaculia > Desulfotomaculales > JBFMEU01 > JBFMEU01. The sequence goes on along the minus strand of JBFMEU010000004.1, from coordinate 60,040 downwards.
CTTCCAGCAATTTACCAACCTCTTACAAGAGAAGTTTTGTTTCGTAAATATCACCGTATCCAAGACTCATTCTGACTCCTGACTACTGACTCCTGACTCCTGAGTAGTTACTAATCAGGACTATTTTCACAGTAAAAGTGGCGGGCTGCTTCTCCCGGGGAAAAGCAGCCCGCCTACTTATTTTACGATGCTATTACTTGGTGGATATGGTCGGCCGGCGGTGCTGCAGACGCATATTCTGCATCAGCTCGGCATTGGACTTGCTTCTTTTCATCCGGTCCAGCAGCAGGTCCATTACCTCCCAGGGCGCCATGCCGGCGGAACCCTTGCGCAGCTGCCACATCCACTCCAACTCTTCTTTATTTAGTAAGAGCTCCTCTTTGCGGGTTCCCGAGCGAAGCACGTCCAGGGCCGGGAAAACACGCTTGTCGGCCAGCCGGCGGTCGAGAATCAGCTCCATATTGCCGGTTCCCTTGAATTCTTCAAAAATAACGTCATCCATGCGGCTGCCGGTCTCCACCAGAGCGGTGGCCAATATGGTCAGGCTGCCGCCCTCCTCCAGGTTCCTGGCCGCCCCGAAAAACCGTTTCGGGCGGTGCAGGGCCGCCGGGTCAACACCGCCGCTCAGGGTGCGCCCGCTGGGAGGCACCACCAGGTTGTGCGCCCGGGCCAGGCGGGTGATACTGTCCATCAGGATGACCACATCCTGCTTGTGCTCCACCAGGCGCTTGGCCCGCTCCAGCACCATGTCCGCCACCTTGACGTGGTTTTCCGGCGGCTCATCGAAGGTGGAGCTGACCACCTCACCCTGCACAGAGCGCTCAATGTCGGTGACTTCCTCAGGCCGCTCGTCGATCAGCAGCACCATCAGGTAAGCATCAGGATAGTTGTGGCTGATGCTGTTGGCTATTTCCTTGAGTAAAACAGTTTTGCCGGCTTTGGGGGGGGCTACAATCAGACCCCTTTGCCCCTTGCCCAGGGGGGCAATGAGATCAATGATCCTGGTGGACAGCCGGTCGGCTGAGGTTTCCAGTTTTATTCTTTCTTGAGGATAGAGGGGTGTGAGGCCGTCAAAGTGCAGGCGCTCGGCGGCCAGTTCAGCATCCTGACCGTTAACCTGCTCCACCCGCAGGAGGGCGAAATAGCGCTCATTATCCTTGGGGCCACGAACCAGCCCGGCCACCAGATCACCGGTGCGCAGGTCAAAACGCCTAATTTGGGAGGAAGATACATAAATGTCATCATGACTGGGTAAATACTGAAACGGCCGCAGAAAGCCGTACCCGTCCGGGAGTATTTCCAGCACTCCCTTGGCGTAGATAAGCCCGTTTTTCTCCGTCTGGGTCTTGATTAATTCAAAAATCAACTCCTTCTTGCGGAGGCGGGAATAACCTATAAGGTCCATTTCCCTGGCCAAACGGTAAAGTTCAACCATGGTTTTACCTTCCAGATCGGAGTAATTCAAGGGCATCCCTCCTTCAGTGGATGATTATTATTTATATAAATAAGACAGGTACTCCGGCCACTTCAGGCTTGCTATTTGCTCCATAACCACTGTCCCGGCCACCGGCCCAAAAGGGCCATGCCGGTCATTATGTTTAAAGCATAAAATACTGGAACCATAAACTTGAAAAACATGGCTGCCAATACTGCGGCCACAGCATTGACACGGATAAGGCAGGCCAGTAAATAAGCTGCGGGGATACTTATTACCGGTAGGAGTAAAAAATCGAGGGACTAATTAAGTATATCTCTGCTTTGTCACTAAAGTCAAGGCGTTACTTGGGCGCCCGGTTCCAGTCGGCCAGGAACTTTTCCACCCCCAGATCAGTCAGGGGGTGCTTAACCATTTGCATCAGCACCTTATAGGGCACCGTTGCGATATGCGCCCCGGCTTTAGCCGATTCGGTTACATGCATGGGATGACGAATGCTGGCGGAAATAACCTGCGCGTCATAGCCGAAGTTGTCGAAAATGGTAATAATATCGGCAATCAAATCCATGCCCTCGTAGCCGATGTCGTCCAGGCGACCGACAAAGGGACTGACATAAGTAGCCCCGGCCAGGGCGGCCAGCAGGGCCTGGTTGGCGGAAAACACCAGGGTGACATTGGTCTTGATGCCCTCCCGGGCGCATATTTTGGTGGCCTTGAGGCCTTCGGCGGTCATGGGAATTTTAATCACGATATTGGGGTGAACTGCCGCCAGCTCCCTGGCCTCGGCCAGCATACCCGCCGCGTCCGGGCTTATCACCTCGGCGCTGACAGGCCCGTCAACGATGGCGGTTATTTCCCTGACCACCTGGACAAAGTCCCGCCCCTCCCTGGCGATCAAGGATGGATTGGTGGTAACACCGCTGATTACACCCAGCTCATAGGCGCTTTTTATTTCATCAATATTGGCTGTGTCGATAAAAAGCCTCATGCTCTCAACCCTCCAATTTCTTTTTATTCCTGGCTTAGACCCTGTTGGAGCTGCCAAAGAGGCGAATTTTTTCCCTGATGATTTCGGTGGCCGCCTCCCGGGCCGGGCCCAGTATCTTGCGGGGGTCGATTTCACCGGGCTGGTCAGCCACAACCTGCCGGGTGCGATCGGTAAAGGCCTCCCGGATGTTGGTGTCAATGTTGATTTTACTCACCCCGATCTCAATGGCCTCCCGGATGGCGTCGTCGGGTACGCCGGAGGAGCCGTGGAGCACGATGGGGGTATCGATGAGGGACCTGATTTTCCGCAGCCGGTCAAAATCCAGCCGGGGGACCCCCTTATACTGACCATGGGCCGTACCGATGGCCACCGCCAGGGCGTCCACCCCGGTGCGATCAACAAAATAGCGGGCCTCCTCTGGATCGGTGAACAGCGCCTCCCGCTCGGAAACCACAATATCATCCTCGGTACCGCCTATTTTACCCAGCTCGGCCTCAACAGAAACCCCCACCGCCCGGGCAGCCTGCAGCACCAGGTTGGTCAAGGCTATATTTTCCTCCAGGGCATGTTTTGATCCGTCGATCATTACCGAGCTGAAGCCGGACCTTATGCACTGCATCACTTGGGCAAAGCTGGTGCCGTGGTCAAGGTGCAGCGCCACCGGAACCCCGGCCTCCCCGGCCGCCACCCGCACCATAGCCACGATATAGTCTATGCCGGCATATTTGATGGCCCCCTGGCTGGCCTGCATAATTACCGGCGCCCGCTCTTCCCGGGCAGCGGCGGCAATGGCCTGGACAATCTCCATGTTGTTGCAGTTAAAGGCGCCCACGGCATAGCCGCCGGACGCAGCCTCCTTTAGCAATACGTCAATGGGAACAAGTGCCATAATTTTGCTGACCTCCTCTTGAAATTTACATTTGTCTGGCAGGCCCTGTAAAAAGTATACCAAAATCTCACTAAAATAATTATACCCCCCGGAGGGGGGTTTTTCCAGCTACTTATTTCTTTTCCGCCTGGTCTTTTTGGGCTTGCTGGTGTTAACCAGGCTGTCCAGGCAGCCAAAGCCGCTGCGGGTAAGCTCAATGGTTTCCACCTGCAGAATAACCCGTAAATCGTCATCTGTTTCGGCATAAATGATATTCACACTGTCACAGTCTTTGCAGTGCAGTTCCAGCCGGTCGGGGAAAATGTCCACCTCAATCCGCTGGTTGCCGCACTGGCAGTACAAGGAGCTGTTCTCGGCAATGTCATGGAGGCGGTTAAGCACCTCGTACATAACATCGGAATTGTGGAAATACTCGTCGCCACCCAGCTCGCCGGCCAGTGCCTCCATATCATCCTCAAAGCCGGGAGCGAGTTCCCTGACCTGGTCCCCGGGTCCCAGATAGCCCAATTCCAGGCCCGTTTCCTGGCAGCACAGGTACACCACCTGACCTGACCACAGCTTCTTGCCGGGGATACTGCGGAGATGCTTGGCCTCACAAACCACGCAGGGAATTTGCAGCCAAAAATCCTTCCGGTTCTTGGTGCTGATGGTTAACTTCAGCGCCCCGCAAGCACAAAAAATTTCTATTATTCTGGCGCCGCTGAAACCGAAACGGGAAACCTTATGATATTCCAGCTTGCCACAATCAGGGCAACGCATGGCCAAAAGCGTTTCCGTGATTAGAACCAATGTTAACACTACCTCCTCAGCAAGAAAACCAGTATGCATTCAGGAATACCTGTGTTAAGGCGCGGCGTTGGCGCCGCTCACTCCAATACTCCGCGCCGGCAGGGCTGCTTATAAATTTATGATTAATATACATACGCCGTTATAAGAGAAAAATCCTTTTTTAAATCAGGAGTCAGAATTAGAAAACCAGCAAAAACATTTAAAGATTTACTGGTATGGCAGAAGGCGCACCTGTTTGTACTTGCGGTTTATCTTCGCACAGCCTGTAAGCTCGAAATAAGTGTGACTAAGGTTTAGCGGTCAGGGGACACACCTCCTTCGGAGGAATGTCCCCAACGTATGGGTTAAAACCACACCTGAACCAAGTCTTCTTTATCGTTTATCCATGGCGTTTCCGAAGTATGAGATATACGGTTATTCTGAATTCTGACTCCTGAATTCTGAATACCTGAATAATAATGATATGCATTCGCTGCTATGGAAAGAAATCCCTTCAGGCCGGCCAAATAATATTAGCCGAACAAAGTGTACAGCCGGGCCGAAATGGCTATTAACAACAAAAAACCGCAGATCAGGGCTATAAACAGGGCAGCCACCGGAGTTGCAACCACCAGGGCGGCCCGGTAGGTGGACAGGCTGTGCGCCTCCCTGATCCCCACCACCAGGAGCGCCGTACTCCAGGCAACCACCCCCAGGGCGGTAAGTACCGCCAGGGGAAGGCCGGGAAAGCCCGGCGGCAGGATGACTAAAAACAGCATCAGGACGGGTGCCATCAGGGCGGTGGGAATTCCGGCCAGCCCGTAAACAACAAAAACACTCCGGGCCCGGCCCCGGCCCCCCAGTAGCTCTGCCAGCAGGTTTAGCAAACCGCTGTAAACAAACCATTTGGTATAGTGAACAGCAAGCCCCCCCAGCACCAGAAGCGGACCCAGACCGTGCAAATACCAGTTGGCCAGGGGTGTTGCGACATCGGCAAAAAATAGTCTGGCAATAACAATATACCCCATCAGGGAGAGGGTTAAGTTCAAAAGGGAAAAAATAATTAAAGTTAACAGTATTGGCGGCCGGGGGGCAATACAGCGAAAGGTATTGGCCGGGTCAAAAAGCACCCCGTAGATCAGTTCCAATAGCCCCTCCCGGCCCGGTACCAGTGCGCCCGAATCAATGGGGCAGGCCTCACCGCCAGCCAGCCCCGCAGCAACCGGGTCTTTACCGCTGTCCTTGTCCTGGTTCAGGTCAATCGCCGCGTCGCCCGCATCCCCGGGTTCCATGCTACTGGACTGCTGTTTATCTTCCGCCATGAAGATGCCCCCTCTCAAGCAACGGCTAAAATACATATATTGGGAAAAATCACTGGTTCTCAACGCTTAACGACGAGCCGCAAGTCTTTGGCTTAGGTATGGGAACACACCCCTGTGGGGAATGTCCCCAATTTTCGCAGCTCTTGAGCCAAGGTGATAGGTACCTGCTGCAGGAATAAGATGAGTATATCTACCGGGCATAATATCCCGCCGGCAGGTTGGGGTCCAGCAGCCACAGTCCTGCGGGCACAGGGACGGGCTGCTGCTGCCAGGGACCCGCCAGCCGGCCCAGGCGAATTTCACCCAGCAAGCTTTGCCAGCCCCCAAGGGGTTCAAGCTCATAAATTTCCGGCTCACCCTCGATGCCGGCCAACTCCGCGGCCTTGGCCACGGCATCATAATAATTCCCCATTTCATCCACCAGCCCGGCCTCCATGGCCTGGCGGCCGGTAAAGACCCGCCCGTCAGCAATCTCCAGCACCTGCGCCCGGTCCAGGTCCCGCCCTTTGGCCACTACGTCAACAAACTGCTGGTACAGATCATCCACCATGCCCTGCAAAATGGCCCTTTCGGTTTGCGTAAGGTCCCGGTTGGGGGAACCCATGTCTTTATGGGGCCCGCTCTTGAATACGTCGCTGTCTATGCCCAATTTATCATACAGGCCCTGCAGGTCCTGGGTTTCAATAATCACCCCGATACTGCCGGTGGTTGTGCCGGGTGAGGCCATAATGTAGTCGCTGCAGGCTGAAATCCAGTAGCCCCCGGAGGCTGCCACATCAGACATGGAGGCGACCACTACCACCCCCGACTCCCGCAGCCTCTCTATTTCCATGCCCAGTTCCTGGGAGGCCCCGGTGGTGCCGCCAGGGCTGTTAATTCTTAACACCACGGCCTTGATGGAGGGATCCCGGCCAACCTCCCGCAGCAGGCCCATCATATCGTCAGCCCCGGTGGTTGCCCCGAAAAGGCCGCCTACACCCTTGCCCCCCATAATCACCCCGCTGATATGCAGTACGGCCACCCGGTCTTTGCCCGCCCCTGCAGCCATTAAATCCCGGCTGGCCAGGCGGGCGGAGGCTGCCACCAGGGAAATCAGGACCACGGCAATTACAGCCGCGGCTATTACCTTGCGCTTCATGCAAACCCCTCCTCAAAAAAAACTTGTAACTACTCAGGAGTCAGGAGTCAGAAGTCAGGAGTCAGAATGAGAAAACCAGCGAAAACATTTGAAGATTTACTGGTATGGCAGAAGGCGCACCTGTTCGTACTTGCGGTTTATCTTCGCACAGCCTGTAAGACCCCGCCCTCGCATAAGGAAAGGGGACACACCTGCTGAAGCTTGGGTATTTCTCTGGGGACAGGAATGTCCCCAACTAATGGGATTAACAGGCTGTAAGCTCGAAATAAGTGCGACTAAGGTTTAGCGGTCAGGGGACACACCTCCTTCGGAGGAATGTCCCCAACGTATGGGTTAAAACCCCACCTGAACCAAGTCTTCTTTATCGTTTATCTATGGCGTTTCCGAAGTATGAGATCTACGGTCCATTCTGAATCCTGACTCCTGAATTCTGAATACCTGAATAGTAACAAAAGCTTTGGCCATACCAAAGCTGAAGTAAAGTGTGGTCGGTTTATCTAAGGCCCTTCATGGCCCCAGCCGCCCCCACAAAATCCCGGAACAAGGGGTGGGGCCGGTTGGGGCGGGACTTAAATTCAGGGTGAAACTGGGTAGCCAGAAACCAGGGGTGGTCATTAAGCTCGATAATTTCCACCAGATAACCATCCGGCAAAGTGCCGCTGAAAATCATGCCCCGGTCCATCAGCATCTGCCGGTACCTGTTGTTTAGCTCGTAACGGTGCCTGTGCCGCTCGTAAACAATCTCCTCACCGTAGGCCCCGGCGGCCAGGGTATCCGGCGCCAGACGGCAGGGATACCGGCCCAGGCGCATGGTACCGCCCATCTGGTCCAGTTCCTTTTGCTCAGGCAGCAAATCTATCACCGGGTAAGGGCTGCCGGGATTGAACTCGGAGCTGTTGGCCAGGGTCCAGCCCTGAACATTGCGGGCATACTCCACCACGGCCAGCTGCATCCCCAGGCAGATGCCCAGAAAGGGAACTTTTTTCTCCCGGGCGTATCGAATCGCCCGGATCTTGCCCTCAATGCCCCGGTCCCCAAACCCGCCGGGGACCAGAATGCCGTCCAATCCTTCCAGGAAGGGCTCCACCGGCACATGTTCCAACTCCTCGGAGTTGATCCAGCGAATGTCCACCTTGGCGCCGTGAAACAGGCCGGCGTGACGCAGCGCCTCGGCCACACTCAAATAGGCGTCAATCAGAGAAACATATTTGCCCACCAGCCCGATGGTGATTGTACCCTGAAGATTTTTCATCTTGCCAACCATATCCCGCCACTCGGAGATGTCCGGCGGGCCGCATTTCAAGCCCAGACGGCGCACTGTCAGATCCGCCAGGCCCTCCTCCTCCAGCCACAGCGGCACCTCGTAAATGGACGGGGCATCCAGGGCCTGCACCACGGCATCCCTGTCAATGTCGCAAAACAGGGCCAGCTTATCCCGCATATCCCGGGACAGCGGCTTCTCGGAGCGGCAGACAATTGCATCCGGCTGGATGCCGATGCCCCGAAGCTCCTTTACGCTGTGCTGGGTGGGCTTTGTTTTCAGCTCATTGGCGGCCCGCAAATAGGGCACCAGGGTAACGTGGATATACATCACGTTGTCCCGGCCCAGGTCGCTCTTCAGCTGGCGAATGGCTTCCAGGAAGGGCTGGGATTCTATATCCCCGACAGTACCCCCAATTTCTGTGATTAGCACGTCAGGATTGGCCTCCCCGGCAATCCGCAGCACCCGCTCCTTGATCTCATTGGTTATGTGCGGAATCACTTGTATAGTGGCTCCCAGGTAATCTCCCCGGCGCTCCTTGCCGATAACCGAGGAGTAAATACCGCCGGTGGTTACGTTACTGCTTTTGGTAAGGCTAATATCAACAAATCTTTCATAGTGACCAAGGTCCAAATCTGTTTCCGCGCCGTCATCGGTCACAAAAACTTCCCCGTGCTGATACGGGCTCATTGTTCCCGGATCAACATTAATATATGGATCCAACTTCTGGATAGCCACCGTCAGGCCCCGGCTCTTCAGCAGGCGGCCCAGGGAAGCCGCCGTTATGCCTTTACCCAAGGATGACACCACCCCGCCGGTAACAAAAACAAATTTGGCCATGCTTGCCTCCTATTTTGGTCGTCAGAAGTCGGGCGTCAGACGTCGGAAGTCCCAAGACCCTTTAAACCAAAGCCTGTACCTTCAAAAACCACCCATGGGGTCAATGATGCTGTCTGCATAGAAATAAAAGAACTTGCTTATTCTGACAAATATCGGGTGGCTTCTCTGTCAATCACTTCAATATTCTATCTCCGTATAGCGAACTGTGTCAATATGTATCTGTGCCTTGCTTTTTCTGACGCCCGAAGTCCGACGCCCATTACTGTCCCCAACCCAATCTCGTGCCCACCAGGTACCCCAGGAAAAGGCCTACAATGCCCAGCACCCCGGCCAGGGTGGGGGGCGCCGGAATCGGCAGCTTGAGCTTGGCAAAAATCATGCCCACCACAAACCCGGTGAGAACAGCAAGAATTATTTCACGCACGAAGACGCACCCCCCATTACATTCTTTCCGGGGCTGAAAGCCCCAGTATGTTCAGAGCGTTGCGCAAAACCACCCTGGCGGCGTTCACCAAAACCAGCCGGGCGCTGCTGACAGCCAGGTCATCGGTAATCACCCGGTGACTGTTATAAAAACTGTGCAGCAGCCCGGCCACTTCGTGAATATAGCGGGCGATCCGGTGCGGGGCCAGTTGTGTTGCGGCAGCACCGATTTCCTCAGGAAAATCGGCCAGGCGCCGGGCCAGGGCCAGCTCCGCCTCATTGCTCAGCACACCCAGGTTTACTTCGGCGGCCCGGGGCATGGGACGGCCTTGCCCGGCCAGCTGCCTTAAGATGCTGCAGATCCTGGCGTGGGCATACTGGACATAGTAAACCGGATTATCATTGGAATGGCTCTTGGCCAGGTCCAGGTCAAATTCCAGGTGGCTGTCGGAGCTGCGCATAACAAAGAAATAGCGGGCCGCATCCCGGCCAACTTCCTCCACCAGCTCCTCCAGGGTTATGAACTGCCCTGTGCGTTTGGACATCCGCACCACCTCACCGCCCCGGAACAAGCGAACCAGCTGCATGATAATTATGCGCAGGCTCTCCGGATCGTAGCCCAGGGCCTCCACCACCGCCTTCATCCGGGGCACATGACCGTGATGATCGGCCCCCCAGATGTTGATCACCCACTGGAAGCCCCGCTCAAATTTATTCAAGTGGTAGGCAATATCGGCGGCAAAATAGGTGGGTATCCCATTGTTCCGGACAACCACCTCATCCTTTTCCACTCCAAAGTCCGTGGCCTTGAACCACAGGGCATCCTCGTGACTGTATAGGCAGCCCCGCTCCTGGAGCATGTCCAGGGCCCGCCGCACCTGGCCGCTGTCATGGAGGGACTGCTCCGAAAACCAGACATCATAATGAACGTTGAAATCGGTCAGGGCTTTTTTTATGGCGCCAAGTTTCTCCGCCAGGGCAAACTCAACCAGCGCCCCGCGGCGCTCTTCCCCGTTCGCCCCCAGGTACTTGTCCCCGTGCAGGGCGGCAAACCCCTTGACCGTGTCCAGGATATCCTCCCCGTGATAGCCCTCCCCGGGAACCTCCGCCTCTTGCCCCAGCAACTGGAGATACCGCGCCTCCAGGGAGCGGCCGAAGTGTTCTATTTGATTACCCGCGTCATTTATGTAAAACTCCCGCTCCACCTCATACCCGGCATAGTCTAAAATGGACGCCAGGCTGTCTCCCAGGGCTGCGCCCCGGGCATTGCCCATGTGCAGCAGGCCGGTGGGGTTGGCGCTGACAAACTCCACCTGCGCCTTTTTACCCTTACCCAGGCTGATCCGGCCGTAGTTTTCGTCCTCCCGCTCGATTTGGGGCAGGGCCTCCAGTGCCCAGCCAGGTTCCAAATAAAAATTTATAAACCCGGGGCCGGCAATTTCCACCCGCTCCACCCGGGTTCCTTTCAAGTCCAGGTTATTTACGAGGGCCCCGGCAATTTTTTGCGGCGCCATTTTGGCGGGCCGGGCCAGCATCATGGCCAGGTTGGTGGCAAAATCACCATGGTCCGACTCCCTGGGCGCATCAATCACAAACCGGGGCAGATCCACCTCCGGCAAACCGCCCTCCCGCCCAGCCCGCTCCAGGGCGGCGGCCAGACACTCTGCCAGCCGGGTTCTGTATTGCTCAACTATACCGGTTGCCGTCACCAAAACTTCCTTGTGCAAATGAATCAGCCCTTTCCACATTTACATTATTATAACCCGGCAGGCAGATACTGAAAAGTTTTAAAAGCAATCCTTGTTAATCACTGAACTAATCCGCCCTAAGACCCCCGCCTCTGTAGGCGGCGGGTTTCAAAGGGCGGTTAAGTCCAGTATGGACTCGGCTAACATTCAGAGGGGGTTGAATCCCCCTCTGAATGAAGTCTCGTTCAACAGGTTTCCCGGCAGGCTGGACCACAGACAGGGGCAGACAAGGGGACGTCCCCTTGTCTGCCCAGTACTCCTCTAACAACTCGACTAACTTATGGCTTAAAAGGAACCGGCACGGTGGTTTTCCGACGCCCGACATCTAATTATGACGGTTGTCGATTACCCGCACCGCTTTGCCCATGCTGCGCTCCAGGGAGTGGGGCTCCATCAGGCGCACCCTGGGGCTGATGCTGAGGACGCTCTGCAGGCGGCCCCGGATCCGGGCCTCCAGAGCCTCCAGGTCCCGGAAGTTACCGGTAAAGGCCTCGTCGGTCAGCTCCACCTGCACTTCCAGATAATCCAGGTAGCCCTTCTTGCCCAGGATAATCAGGTAATGGGGTGATACCCCCCTGATTTCCATAAGCACACTTTCAATCTGGGAGGGGAACACATTAACCCCGGAAATAATCAGCATATCGTCGGTGCGGCCGCGCACCTTGCGCATCCGGGCGTGGGTGCGCCCGCAGGGGCAGGGCTCTTCATTCAGCACGGTGATGTCCCGGGTGCGGTAGCGGATAATGGGCAGGGCCTCCTTGGTCAGGGTGGTAATCACCAGCTCCCCTTCCTCACCGGGGCCCCGGGATTCCCCGGTATCGGGATCGATAATTTCCACCAGGAAGTGATCTTCACTGATGTGCAGGCCCGGGGACGCTGTGCACTCGCCGGCCACACCGGGGCCCATGATCTCGCTGAGCCCGTAGTTGTCGGTGGCCTTGATGCCCCACAGCTGCTCCAGCTCAGACCTCATATTCTCGGTCCAGACCTCAGCGCCGAACAGGCCCACCCTCAGCTTAAGGTCTCCCGGCCGCACCCCCATGTTCCTGGCCACCTCGCCCATATGCAGCGTATAGGTGGGGGTGCCCACCAGGACAGTGGCGCCAAAGTCCTGCATGAGCATAATTTGCTTTTCCGTGTTGCCCACCGAGGAGGGCACAATGGCTGCGCCCACCCGCTCCAGGCCGTAGTGCAGGCCAAAGGCGCCGGTGAACAGGCCGTAGCCAAAACAAACCTGGGCCACATCTCCGTCCCCGACCCCGGCGGCAGTAACCACCCGGGCCACCAGTTCGGACCAGGTGCCGAGATCCCGGCGGGAATAGCCCACCACGGTAGGTTTGCCGGTGGTGCCCGAGGAGGCATGCAGCCGGACGATTTCTTTCATCGGCACGGCAAATAGCCCGTAGGGATAGTTGTCCCGCAATGCTGTTTTAGTTGTAAAGGGGAGCAGCCGTACATCCTCCAGCCTGTTAATATCCGCCGGGCGCAGGCCCAGGCTGTCCAATTGCTCCCGGTAGTAAGGAACCCGGTGGTATACCCGGCTTACTGTTTCCTTCAGCCGGTCCAGTTGCAGGGAGCGCAGTTCCTCCCTGCTCATGCATTCTTGCTGTTGATTCCAGATCATAAGCTTTCCACTTCCTTGCTCTTAGGTGACGGCACACCCCGGGGCGGCGCCAGGAACATAAAAATAACCAGGGCGGAAAAACCTTTAAACCCCGGCTCTTATACCTCCAAAAAACCCGGGCGCCTGCATTCAACGAAACCGGTGTTATGTTAGCCGAGTCCATACTGGACTTAACCGCCCTTTGAAACCCGCCGCCTACAGAGGCGGGGGTCTTAGGGCGGATTAGTTCAGTGATCAAAGACATATAATTCTCTGTCATCTGACAAAATCCTTCTAGATTTCTGAAAAACCCCCTTGAGTCAATGGGGACGGTTCCTGGTGACTCAACTGAGTCACCAGGAACCGTCCCCATTGACTCACCAACCCGGGAAAAAGGCGGCTCTCAAGGTAAGAACCGCCTCCTGTGTTTACAACCTGTTTTCCTGAGCTGTTACTTTACCGCAGCCAGGGGAATGACATGAGAACCGGCCCGGCCTTTGACGCCGCGCCTGCGGACAAAGCGGGCCATACGCCGGAAGGCCTCACCCAAATCGTCCACCGAGGCGGCATAGGAAATGCGCACAAAATCATCCCCCGAGGGGCCGAAGGCATTACCGGGAACAACGGCCACCTGCTCCTCTTTTAAAAGCTCCTCGGCAAAGGCCTCGGATTTCAAGCCGGTAATTGATACCTGGGGAAAGGCGTAAAAGGCGCCGCCGGGCTCAAAGCAGGGCAGGCCCATATCCTTGAAGCTCTGCATTACCAGGTGCCGGCGCCGGTTGTACTGCTGCGCCATGCGCTGCATGCCGCCGGCGCCGTTTTTCAGCGCCTCCAGGGCGGCCATCTGGGCGGTGATGGGGGCACAAAGCATGGAATACTGGTGAATTTTGGTCATGGCCTCAATAAAGTCCGGATTGCCGGCAGCGTACCCCACCCGCCAGCCGGTCATGGCGTAGGCCTTGCTAAAACCGTTCAGCAGCACCGTCCGCTCCCGCATCTCCGGCAGAGCGGCCAGGCAGGTATGCTCACCAATATAGGTCAACTTATCGTAGATCTCGTCGGAAATCACAATCAGGTTGCGGGCCCGGGCCACCTCGGAAATTTTCAGCAGTTCTTCCCGCCCCATAACGGCGCCGGTGGGATTGTTGGGGTAGCACAATAACAGGGCCTTGGTCTCCGGTGTAATGGCTGCCTCCACTTGCCGGGCAGTCAGTTGAAAATTATTCTCCATGGTGGTGGGCATCATTACGGGCGTCCCACCGGCCAGGATAACACCCGGCGCATAGGAAACATAGGAGGGCTCCGGAATCAGCACCTCGTCACCCGGGCAAACCAGGGCCCGAAAGGCCAGGTCCAAAGCCTCGCTAACCCCCACCGTAATTAGAATCTGGCTCCGGGGGTCGTATTTTACCCCGTAACTTCCCGCCAGATCCCGGGCTATGGCCTCCCTCAGCTCCAGCAGGCCCAGGTTGGAGGTGTACATGGTGAAGCCCTTTTCCAGGGAATAGATGCAGGCCTCCCGAATATGCCAGGGGGTGACAAAATCAGGCTCACCAACTCCCAGGGAAATAACCCCTTTGGTTTCCGTTACCAGGTCAAAAAAACGCCTGATGCCCGAGGGGGGCATGTTGCGCACCCTGGGGTTAAGCATTTCCTGCCAGTTTGTTGTCATGGCGATATCACCAGCCTTCTATCTTCCTCTGCGTCATCCAGTATGACGCCGTCTTGCTTGTAAGTCTTTAAAACAAAGTGGGTGGTGGTGCTGACCACACCCTCAATGGTGGCCAGTTTGGTGGATACAAAGTGGGACACTTCCTTCATCGTCCGCCCTTCAATAAACACGGCCAGGTCATAGACCCCGCTCATCAACCTGACGCTGCGCACCTCCGGAAAGCGGTAGATTCGCTCGGCCACGGCGTCAAACCCCACATCCCGCTGGGGGGTGGTACGCACCTCGATAAAGGCGCTCACCTTTTCTTCGCCGACCTTTTCCCAGTTCACCAGGGTAATGTACTTTAAAATGGTTTTATTGTCTTCCAATTCTTTGATGGAGCGCCGGACTTCCGCCAGGTCCATGTTCAGCATAACGGCAATCTCATTGGCGGTCAGCCTGGCATCGAATTCCAACAGCTCAAGTATTTCCTTCATAATCCCGTAATCACTCCTTTCTTGTAGCTACTCAGGTATTCAGAATTCAGGAGTCAGGAGTCACGTTCAGGCGGGGTTTTAACCCATACGTTGGGGACATTCCTGTCCCCAGAGAAATACCCAAGCTTCAGCAGGTGTGTCCCCTTTCCTTATGCGAGGGCGGGGTCTTACAGGCTGTGCGAAGATAAACAGCAAATACAAACAGGTGCGCCTTCTGCCATACCAGTAAATCTTCAAATGTTTTCGCTGGTTTTCTCATTCTGACTCCTGACTCCTGACTCCTGAGTAGTTACAAAATAAAAGGTCCCGCCCCCTAAGGGACGAGACCATGTCTCGCGGTACCACCCTGCTTGACTGTACCTGCCAAGGCACAGTCCTCTCGGAGCCGGTAACGGCGGCGGCCGGCCCGACTTAATCCCCCCGGCGTTTACCGCGGGTTTCGGTCTGCAGTTCAGGGGTGGCGGCAGGTTTATTCCTCTGCCAGGCTCGCACCAACCCCGGCTCGCTGAGAGATTCTCCTAAACCCTTATTCCCCGTCATAACCGTGCTTTAATGACTTCAGCGCCAATTATAGCACGGGTTGCCGGCAGTGTCAACGGAAAACCGGCCAGCGGGAACTGGAAATAATTGAACTCGTAACTACTCAGGAGTCAGAATGGACCGTATATCTCATACTTCGGAAACGCCATGGATAAACGATAAACCGCAAGTACGAACAAGTGCGCCTTCTGCCATATCAGTAAATCTCAAATGTTTTGCTGGTTTTCTCATTCTGACTCCTGACTTCTGACTCCTGACTCCTGAGTAGTTACATTGAGCTCTTACATCGCCAGCGTGCCCTGGTCTGTTTTGTACAGCCGCAGTATGTTTTCCTCCCGGCCGGTCAGGGCATTAATGTAAACCAGAAAGGTCTCTTTGTCCAAGTCCCCTTCGAATTCCCAGGTCAGCTTTTCCTTATCCACGCCGTCGGGAATTACCGCCAGGCGGCCCTCTTCTACTCTCAGACGGGGAGTGATCAAGGCTGCCGCCTCCTCCCGGGAAACCTTGGGCTCCGGCAGTTTGCGGTCATGGTGGGCCATCAAATATCCTTTAGCATCGTAGCCCACCACCTCGCCATTATCCAGGGCCACGGTCACCTTGATTAAGTCGGGGTACAGGATTACATCGCCCTCTTTGGCGGCAAAATTAAAGGTTACCGCATTGTCCAGCCGCTGAAAGTATCTGGCTACCATATTTTTGTGGCCCCGCTCGGCCAGAAACTTTTGTGCCTTTTCTCTGGCCCGGTCGGTTTCCCATCTGGCCTCGCCGATGTTTCGGGGCTGCAGCATCCAGATTACTTCTCCCCCCTGCCGGGATAAGTCCATACTTGCCGCAGGGCCCCTGCGCTCACCGCCCCTTTCAGGTATTACCTCAACCCGGTAGGCGGGAATGGCACCCTCCACTTCCCCTGTTACACGGCCTGTATAGGTTGTTCCCCGGCGCTTCTCAATAAACCGCTCAGCCCTTTGCCTGGCCTGGGCCTGGTTTATTTGCTCATTGTTCAGGCCCCTTGGTTTGACCCGCTCCAGGTGGTCTGAAAAGGGACCGTCGTAAATGAGGCTCGGGTAATCCTGCATTTGCTTGGTAATGGTAGAAAAATTAGCGTCTGCCAGGTTGCGCCCGGTGGGCCCGAGCTTACGGCCGGCCTCCCCGGCCAGCTTGTAAAAGTCAAACCGCCCATTGGTAACGTTATCATTAATTGCCAGTAATTCCCGGTGCAGAATTGACGACTGCCGGTAAAGCCGGTTCAAGGTTTGCCAGTTTTCCTCATCAATAGTCTGACCTTCAGCTGTTTTTAGCACCAGGGAATGGCAGTAATCTCCCACCTGGGTCAGAAATTTGGCCGTACGGCTTATTTGCGCATCTGATACCGGCAACTGGGCCAAGTTGTCCAGGGCGGCATTTGATTGCCGCCACACATCTGTAAAGAGCTCTAAATCCTGCTGCCGGTCCGCCGCAACCAGGCCCTTGGCCAGCATAGCCTCAATGTTTCTTACATGGTCTATGACGTTAAAGAACGCTCTTTGGTAGCTATTGCCCACATATACCCGCATCGACTCCCGGGCGGAATACTGCTGATAGCCCCAGTAGCCAACCAAGGCTACAGCCAGCAGGCCGACAACCCAAGGCAAGAAACTTTTGTAGCGCATAGTCCGTCCCCCTTATAAACCAAATACATGCCGCCCGATGCGGTTAATAATGTTCCTGGACCAAATCCAGGGGCTGACCGGCTTGGCCGGATTCCAAAAAAACAGGGCGCCGCCACTGGGGTCCCAGCCGTTCAGGGCCGCCTGGGCAGCCCGGATTGAGTCCTGGGATAACGGGCGGTTATACTGGCCGTTGGTCACCGACTCAAAAGCATGGGGCTGGTAAATAACTCCGCTGAGGGTCTTGGGAAAGGCGGGGCTGCGTACCCGGTTCATAATTACCGCCCCCACGGCTACCTTGCCAATATAGGGCTCGTCGGCCGCCTCCCCCTCAATTACCCGGGCCAGCAGGTTGACCGAGTCACTGACCGGGCGGGCCGGCGTGCCCCGGGTTACAGGAGCCGCCGGTTGCCGGGCAGGCGCGGCAGCCAGGCCCAGGGCGGCCCATGTTCTTTCCGCTACCGTACCGGTAACCGGCAGGCCGTTTTTTCGCTGGAAGGCCTGCACGGCATTAAATGTTAATTGGCCATAAATACCGTCAATAGAGCCCCGGTAATAACCCCACTGGGATAACCTTTGCTGTACCCGTGTTACGTCCGCGCCTCTGGAGCCCCAATAAAGAGTGCGGTTTTGCGCTTCGGCCTCGGAGTATAGCACCAGGGCCGTAACCAAAAGCAATAATACCCCGACGGCAAGATAAATTGACCTGTTTTGTACCCTTTGCCCCATACGGGCTTTGCCCCCTTCCATTTTGATAAGCTCGCCAATACTTACTGCATATTCTTCCTGCCAACTGCAAATTGTATGTAGATAATTAAGGCAATCCGGGCCCCAATTTTTGCATCTGCCAAAGACGCCCTTAGACCGGCAGGGGGCACGTTATGATCCGGGCCGGCCGTAAATGTACGCAATTTTCCAGGTTGGAAAGAGGACTATTTGAAACCCGGAGAGAATATCCCCGGGGAAAGGAAGTGTTAAAATGCCGGAAGGGGAAAAAAAGCCGGTCATTAATGTGGATAAGTTTATGCAGGAACACCAGGATGAAATAGCCCGCCTGGTGAATGCCTCTTTAAACAGGGCCGGTGACATTATTCAGCGCAAAGTGGCGGCCGGGGAGCTCCAACCCAACCTGCATGACGTTTTGCCGGTTTTATTATATGAGGCCCTGCTGACAAATACCGTAGCCACCTTGAGGCTGGTGGCCCGGATGCTGGATAATAACCGCGGGCCGGGCGAACTGCCCCGCAAGGAACACTAAGGCGCAACAAGCCGGTACCCTCTGCCAAAACCTTATAAGGAGTTGCCAAGATGACTGCAACCATACTTTTTATCATTTTCCTGGTGGCGGGAGGCATTGTGATGTTTGTATTGGGCTTCCGCTCCGCCGCCCAAAAACCCAAGAAATAGGTTTAAAAACGCGCGCTTATTCAGTTCCCTCTGCACGAAACGCCATGGATAAACGATAAACCGCAAGTACAAACAGGTGCACCTTCTGCCATACCAGTAAATCTTCAAATGTTTTCACTGGTTTTCTCATTCTGACTACTGACTCCTGACTACTGACTCCTGAGTAGTTACATTTCCTAAAGCAAAATAAAGGGGAGCAGGTTTACTCTTCAAAAGCAAGAGTAACCTGCTCCCCCTGTCACTATTATCCACTCCCGTGCCGGAAAACCTCGGCCCGGCGAACCAGATTTTCCGCCCAATCAGGCGCCGCCAGAGCATGGATATGGCTGTATCCCGCCACAACATTGCGGTAAACCAGTCCGTCTTGCCGGCCGTCAATGCCCTTGCCCCGTTTCACCCGAAAGGCAAACCTGGCGCCGGGGTCCAGGTTAATAACCCTGGAATGGTGGAATTCATGGCATCTGATTTCGGCACCCCCCGCAAAAAAGGGATTATCCCCCTCCACCTGGAGGGCAACATAGCCGTGGCCCTGGGGCTTGTCTAACATCTCCACGTCAAAGGGCAGGGCCCCCACCATGCGGTGCGCCTGATCCCGCCAGGCCACCTGCCGGCCCAGGTACATCAGGCCGCCGCACTCGGCATAAACAGGCAGGCCCGACTCAATCATTTGCCTTATATGCTCTCGCAAGCTCTCGTTGGCCTCCAGTTGACCGGCAAAGACCTCGGGGAAGCCGCCGCCGATGTACAGGGCGTCCACCTCCGGCAATTTGGTATCCCTCAGGGTATCAAAGGGCGCCAGCTCGGCGCCGGCCGCTGTCAGGGCCTCCAAATTCTCGGGGTAGTAAAAGGTAAACACCCGGTCCAGGGCCAGCCCCACCCCAGCCCGCCGCCTTAACGGGCGCAGGCCGCCCATATCAAGACTTGTAAGCAGCGGGCCGGGCGAACCATCTACATCGTCCAGGGACGGGGCCTGGGCGGCAATGGCCAATAAGCCGTCCAAATCCAGATATTTACCGGCCAGCCGGCCGGCATGATCCACCATTGAGGCCAGTTCACTGTCCTCGGCGGCCGGAATCAGGCCCAGATGCCGGTCGGGTATATTAAATTCATTTCCCTTGGGCAAAACACCCAGCACCGGCAGGCCGCAGTACTTTTCTACGGCGGCCCGGAGCATGTTTTCATGCCTGGATCTGGCCACCTTGTTCAGTATTACGCCAGCCACCTCAAGGTCCGGGTCAAAGTGCCGGTACCCGTTCACCATGGCGGCCACACTGCGGGTCATTCTGGTAGTGTCCACCACCAGGATGACCGGGGCCTTGATAATCTTGGCGATCTCGGCGGTACTGCCGCTGCCCTCCAGGTCCAGCCCGTCAAACAGGCCCATGGCCCCTTCAACTACAGCAATCCCGGAATGGCGCGCACTGCGCGCAAAAGACTGCCGAATATCTGCCCGGCTCATCATAAAGCTGTCCAAATTCCGGCAGGGCTTGCCGGTAAGCCGGGACAGCCAGCCGGGATCAATAAAATCCGGGCCTTTTTTAAAGGGCTGCACGTCCACCCCCCGGCCAAGAAGTCCGGAAACCAGGGCCAGGGTTACGGTTGTCTTGCCCGAACGGCCATGCGGCGCTCCGATAACCAGCCGTGGTATATTAATTTGCTGCTGTGTCATAGCTCATCCCCGTCTCTAAGTCTCCCGCCCCGCAGCAGGTAAAAAATTCAGGCACAGCCGTCGGCATCTTGGCCCGGCGGGCCTGAAGATGTTATACGTGTGTGCCTTGGGGTGTTATTAATTGAGCTGGCAAAGCCAGCTTTACCCTAGATTAAGTCGGGCGGCCTATAGCCGCCCGCAGGTTTTATTTTTCTATTATTATACGCAGCCGGTCGGCTTCGGCAAGCCGGCCAGTTTGCAGGAACCCTTGGCCGGACCAGTGGGGAACAACTCATAGATATACTTCAGACTGCAGCCGGTCTCTTTGCAGAGCTTCCGGATCATGGGAGCAATCTGGTATTGTTTGTAGTAATCCCGGAGATACCGGATAACTTTCCAGTGGTCTTCGGTGAGCGCGTCGATTCCTTCGTCTTTGGCAAAGGCAATTGCTACAGCATCTGTCCACTGATCGGGGTCAACCATGAAACCATCCTCATCCAGTTCAATTTCATGACCATCAATATTAATGGTAGCCATATTTGGGGCACCTCCATAAAAAGATTTTTTTAAAAACCGGTTGTCGCCAGACTTTTAAGCCCGTCGCCAACAACTATTTCCAATTAAGGCAACGTACATTGCCTGGTACAAGGATACCATCAAATCCGCCTTTTAGTCAATAAGTTTAGACCAGGCCTTTATTTCCAAACCAGCGCCTTGCCAACCAGGTCAACCAGACCCTTGACCTCAACTCCCAGCTCATGCTCTTCCACCATGGGATACAGCTGAGCCTTGCAGATGGAGCACGGCGCACAGAGAATGCCGTTCCCGTTGGCCCCGACACCGGTGGCCCGTACCTGTTCAGCTTTTTTACTGCTGAGCAGAATCCGGCGCTGGTACATTTCCGGATCGTCAAACAGAATGGCCGAGCCGCCGCCGCAGCAGAAGTTGTTGGCCCCGTTGGGACTCATTTCCCGGAAATCGGACACACAGCTCTTGATAATGGTGCTCATATTCTCATTCAGGCCGCAGGCCCGGACATAGTTGCACGGTTCATGCAGGGTGGCGGGCTGAGTGATCTTGGTGGGATCCAACTTCAGTTGATTGGCGCGGATCAGTTCGGCAATTTCATCATGAATATGGGTTATCGGCCAGCGCACCGGACGATCGGCCAGGGATGGAACATACATCTTGGCTGCCCGCCAGCCGTGCCCGCACTCACCCCAGACAATCTTCTTGGCGTTAAGGGCCTGGGCGGCGTTCAACAAGCGCATCACGTTATGCCGCTGGGTATAGTGCTGGTCAAACAGCAGACCGAAATTACCGGCTTCGGTAACCGTACTGGGAATTGTCCAGTTGGCTCCGATATAAGTGAAAAACATGCCGGCGCCCATCAGGGTATAGGGGTTTAACAGGAAGTCCGCCGAAGACGGAATATAAATAATATCCGAGTTCGGTTTGTCAACGGAGAATTCCACCTCAACCCCGAATTCGTCCATGATTTCTTCACTCATGAACTCCAGGGTATCCACAATACCCGGCTTGGGCAGGCCGGTATGGTTGCCCACCTTCTCCATGGCGGCACCCACGTTGGCGTGCAGCTTGGGGACAATGCCAAGCCAGTGTAACAACTGGCGGCCGATAAAGGTCACTTCGCAGGTATCAATCCCGAAGGGACACACATGGGCACAGCGCCGGCACTGGCTGCACTGGTAATAATAAGAATACCACTGCTCGATTACATCCAGGCTGATGTCCTCGGCCCCGACCAACTTGCCGAACCAGCGGCCTTCCAGGGTAAAATAGCGCTTATAAATCTTGCGGATAAGCTCAGCCCGGTTGGTGGGAATATTGTGGATATCTTTGGTACCCAGGTAAGTGTGGCAGTTTTCTGCGCACTGGCCGCATTTTACACAGGATTCCATGGCCAGCACGAAGGAGCGGTAGTTCTTACGGGCATAGTCAAGATATTCCAAAGCTTTTTGCGGTTTTTGCTCATCGGGTACCGGCTCCATGTGAATTTTTCTCATCTCGGCGTCGGTAGCCCGGACAGGCTGTACCATACCTTTATATTCAGGCATCTAGTTACACCCCCCCTGAGGAATCGCCGGCCGGCACGCCCAGCCCTGCCCTGCGGGCAGCCTGAACATCGACATTGGGCAAGCCGGGGGCGGGATCTTGATAGGGTTGGTGCAGGAGCCACCGCATCCCAAACATACCAAACAAATGCAATAACTTGCTGAAAGGCAACAGGATTAACATGATTTGCACAAGCAGGAAGTGAGCCAGGAAAAAGTAGTTGTCCAGGGCCGGTAAGCCCATAACGGACTGGAAGGTGAACAGGTGCGCCATGTAGGCATAGATGTGCTCATAAGGCATGTGAAATTCGTAGACAAAACGCATCAGATTGCCGATACCCACCAGCGCCAGCAGGAAAACAAGCCAGAAAATGTCACTGGTTCTATTCACCTGTTTTACCGCCGGGATGGTCAGGCGCCGCAGCAATAAGTAGGCCAATGCTACAAACAGGATAATGCCGAAGATTTTTCCAAGCATATCAGACGCGGCCTTGCTCATTTCAACGGTAATACCGGGAATGTAGGCAAACTGCTCACCCAGGAAACCAAAACCCACAATGTGCCCGCCGATAATATTCAGCAGGGCAAGGTGCATGGCAATAGCGCCAACCCATAGGCCCTTGTCAAAAATCCAAAGACTGCGGAACAAAAACGCTTCAGTACCAATCCGGACCGTCATCTGACCACTGTCAGGCACCCAGGGAGAAAGGTTGATGTTATGCACCCTTCTGGCACCTGCCCACCGGCCCAGCCGGTACAATACCCCCAGGGTAAAAATGGTTACTGTAATGTACGGGAGTACTTGTGCAATTAGAAACCTCACGGATACACCTCCTCGGGACCGTTCCGCGAATTTAACGCGACTGTCCTCGGTGTTGCAAATACTGCGCTGCGCAACCGGGATAACAAATCATGGAAGCCGGACTGACCGCCCTTTAGCGACAGTCCGGCCAGTGTCCTTTTCGCTAACCCGCGCCCCGGTGGAATCATGTTTTGTTTTACTGCCGAAAAGCTAACCCCTCAATACAAATTGAGTCCCCTACTCCCTTTTCGGATCCTAACATGATTTCCTTTTGGCCAACTGGAACTAAACCTCCTCCAGAGTCACGGCCTCGGAAGGGCACGCGGATACACAGGTTTCACAGCCCAAGCATTCACTGGCATCACCAGTAAGATCGGCCTTGCCGTCTACCATTTCGAGGATGGAAGCCGGGCAGTTCTCAACGCAATCCCCACAGCCCTCGCACTTATCGCGATCGATTGTAATGTTATACACCAGGTTCACCTCCTTATTTTTTTGCGTGTGATCCATACCATACTCATGTTGACAAGCTCAAGGTTATTGAGATTGCCCCCACACTATTTAAACGGTTAACCCGCCAACCTGCAGGCTGCCTGTCAACCATTTAATGTATATATTCAGTTAAACCGGTGTTAAGGTACGGCATTATCACCGCTCACTCCAGTGCTCCGCGCCGGCAGCACCCCGGCTTGTTTCGGACCGGACTAGCGGCGCTGCAAAGGCGGCGATTGATTTGTAATGGCGGATGAAGGCAACCGGCCTGTCATAGCAGGCACCCGGAGTCAGAGCATAAAAAACGCGCGTCAAGGGACTGAATAAAGCGCGCTTTTTTACAGGCCTACAGAGAACCCTATATATCTTTCGTTGCGCTTCAAACAAATCCTTCTAAAAATATGCTTTTTTTTATAATAAAATTTTCACAATAGTGGTTTTGAGCAACCAGGTGGACAATCTAATTATAGTTTGATTTTTTACGGCATGTCCACAGGAGGTAAATGGGTTTCTCCCGGGCCAGCAGGGTTGAGTCTTTGACACGCACATACTATACTGATATAATAACGGCGGTAACTACTCAGGAGTCAGGAGTCAGTAGTCAGAATGAGAAACTGAATACCTGAATAGTTACTAACGGCGATGCAAGGGCGGGACAGTTGATTTATCATAATTAAGGAGCTTGGATAAGATGCCTATTTATGAATTCAGATGCCTGAAGTGCGGCGAGCTTTTTGAAAAGCTGTTTGTCAGCGCCGGCGCCAAAGTGGAACTAAGCTGTCCCAAGTGTCAATCCGACATGCTGGAGCGGGTCATCAGCGCAACAAATTACGCAATGGGTTCCGCTAAGGGCGGCAGCAAGCCTACTGTTACCACCAAATCCTGCAGCTCCGGGAATAAGTGTTCGACCCTGGAGATTCCAGGTCCGGAATAGTCTTAAGTTAAGGAGCAAGATAACCTTCTATGAATGCCAGAGGATTTAGGCCCAAGGAAGTTACGCGCCGCCCGGAATGCCCCTTTTGCGGCCTGGCGGTCAACAGGCCGCAGGAATTGGAAACCCGCAGGCTGGAAGAAATGCCTGTGGGTATTTGTGATTGCGGTGCCGTATTCGCATGCGATGTTACCGGACATAATCTGGGCTCGGCCTTCATAGAAGCCCTGGTTTTTGCCTGCAACATGGACTGGGATTTAGCCTGGAGCCTGTACCCGGGTGAGGATTACCTGGAAAAGCTGGTGGAACATTACGACCTGGAAAGCCATGTGCTAGTGCCCGGAGGCTCTTTCCGGGGACGCAGGGTGCGCGGAGCCCTGTACTTTATACGGATGGAAGACGATATCCAGGAAGTCACCACCGGCGGTGTGAAAAGAAAAATTATGCGCTCAACTCCGGTACAGCCAGCTTCAACCCCGACGGAAACCGGCCCCAAATCCTTTACCAGGGCCGAGGTCGAAAAAATGGTAACCGCCTATCGGCTGCCGCCCCTGCTGGCCATAGCCGGCGAGGATAAAAGGATCATCCGGGACCTGCAGCGGCTGATCTACTCCAGCGACATGCAACTTCGCCTGCGCACGGCTGATATTCTGGGGCAGGTGTCCGCAGTCATCGCCCAAAGAGACCCCGGGTTCATCTCCAATTTGCTGCAAAGGCTGCTTAATTCTGTTTCCGATAGCGCAGCTTCCAGCTGGGGGGCCATTGATACCATCGGGGAAATCATCGGCAACGCGCCGGACCTGTTTATCAGCTACACCCCCAGGCTTTACCAGTTCCTGGCGGACGAAAAGCTAAGGCCCTTGATCCTCAAAGCCATTGGCCGGGCGGCCAGAGCCAGGCCGCACCTGATCCGGCAATCGATATTTCGCTTTATACCCTGCCTGAGCGACCCCAATCCCGAAGTCAGGGGCTATGCAGCGCTGCTGTTTGGTTATCTGGGGGTGCCGGAGGCCAGTGGCTATCTGGAAAAGTTGGGGGATGACCCCCATCCGGTAAAAGTTTATCAGGACGGCTGCCTGGAAGAAAAAACTGTAGGCCAACTGGCCAAAGAAGCCCTGGCCAGGCTTTACATCTAGATTGCTCATTATTGCCGGCATTCAAAGGTCAATGCTGCACAAGCAGCAGGTATCCTATCCCTGCAGGCGATTTAGCGGAGTGCCGCCAAAAGACTCGGCGACGGAGTTTAGCGGGGCTAAGGCCCGAAACGTGCAGGTAACAGTAATAAAACACAAGCGCAATTCTGAATGTGAGGTAACGTTTTTAAACACGAATAACCTGGCACGCACAATTTGCAGGGCCTGTAGCCCCGCTTAACGACCAGCCGCAAGTCTTTTCGGCACGCAGCTCTGAGCCCAAGGGATAGGTGCCTGCTGCAGGCGATATTCCCTTACATATGGTTACACTATAGCACTTAATTCACGGATTTTCGAATCCCCTGGCATTTAGCCATGGGGAGAACGTCAATTACCCATACCCTGCCCTGTAATGCTTAGTCACTGTTAATGTCTTTGAGCAAATCCTCGGCCGGGGTTTTGATTGCCCTGATTACAGAGTGCAGCAGGCCTGCCTGCTCCGCCGGGCCGGGGTGGCCCGAAGCCTCCAGCAGCGCCCCTGACAGGTGGTACAGCTCCCGGTAGATCTTGTCCAGATTAAAGGCGGGATAGGACCGGCCCTTTGCAAAGCCGGCCTTGCCGCAGGAGTGAACCATGCCGCTAATCACGGTGGGGATGCCGTACACCCGGCAGGTTATGGGCCGGTGTTGATAAATGGCGCACTTTTGCTCATTATTTAAGAGGGGGCAGGCAACCCTTTCCCTGGCCAGGGCCTCGTCCCTTTGGCCGGGATCAAGCTCCCGCATCTTATTCTGCAGTTTTAGCAAATTTTGCTCGTACAGGTCCCCCCTTGCCAGTACCTCCTGCTTCACCACATCATCCAGCTGGTTGAAGTGATGATTCAGGTAGACCGACTCAATGGGAAACAGACCAAATATAGAGGTGCAGCAGTCAGCGCACTGGACCCTGCACTTAACGCAATCGCCATACTCGCCCTGAAGTTTTTCAAATGCCTGATCCGCCCTTGCCACCAGCGACTCATACGCCTCAAATAAGTCCTTATAGTTATTAATCATTGTTCCCGGTAAGGCGCCAGTTGCTCCAGGAACCGGGGGTGGACCGGAAAGCCCAACTCCCTGGCCCGGTTAACATGCTTGATGGCCTTGTCGTATTCTTCATTCACATAGTAGGCAAAGGCAAGATTATTATGGGCCAGAGAAAACTCCGGGGCGTTTTCCACCAGCTTGGCGCCAATCTCAATGGCCCTGGCAATATCCTCTTTCTGAAGATAGGCATTGAGCAGATTGCTCCAGGCCTGGGCCATTTCCGGATTTAGCTCGATGGCCTTTTCCAGGAACTCGATGGCCTCATCGGTTCGCTCCAGCTGCAGGCAGGCAAAACCCAGGTTGGCGTAGCCCCGGGCATACCGCGGCTCTATTTCCACCGCCTTTTGATTATATTCCACAACCCTGTCCAGTTCGCCCAGCTTGAAGTAGATGTAGCCCAGGTTGACACAACCCTCAAACATCCGGCCGCTATTGCTTATAGCCTCTTCAAAAAATGGGATGGCCTCTTCAAGCCGGCCCTGCTCCATCAAGTTTACCCCCAGATTGTACTGGGCGTTGGCGCATTCGGGGTTTTCCTTTAAAATATTAACCTGCTCAGCAATAAACGCATCTGAACTCTGCGGTTTTTTCATCCGATCAGCCTTTCTGTATAATTATTGCATGGTATCCCTAAGGTTTATTATAATTCATTTACCCGCAAATCCAAAACAAAACTCCCGCCCCAAAAGTAAAAAAGTCGAGGCTGGCAATATACTCTACTTAACAAAAAAGGGGACAGGCTGCTATTTTCGCTTGGCGAAAAAAGCAGCCTGCCCCTTTTTTGTTTTTTATTCGGGATCTTCGGTCATGCCCCGGCCCTTTAAGCCG
This sequence comes from Bacillota bacterium, assembly GCA_040753155.1. Classification (GTDB taxonomy): domain Bacteria; phylum Bacillota; class Desulfotomaculia; order Desulfotomaculales; family JBFMEU01; genus JBFMEU01. The sequence goes on along the minus strand of JBFMEU010000004.1, from coordinate 32,890 downwards.
TACATGGTGCTGCTGCCGGTGGAGAAGTAAATCAACTTTTCTTCTTTGACAAGTTCACTGGCGGCCTTTTTAATTTCGCGCATCTTGGCCTCGGGAATTATTTTCTGAACTCCCTTTTCCATGTCCTTGAAGTAGAATTTGGTTTTTTTGCTGGATTCAGCAAACTCCAGAATAGCTTTTTTCAGCTCTTCCATGTGTAACACATCTCCTTTTAAAAATACGGATTAAATACGGAGACAGCCCTGTAAAAAGGTCTGTCCCCGCAAGTTAAAAACCGCAAGCTGTACTTAGTCCTCTTCGCCGGCTGCCTTGCAGACTTCCCAGGCAGTGTCGGTGAACTTAAACTGGGTGCTGGTCCGCCAGGTGTCGTAGGCCAGGCGGTAGTCGTCGATGAGGTGCTCGCTGAAGTCCAGCCCGCACTTCTCGAAGAATTTTTCCCAGCCGATGCGCTCGGCCCAGTCGCCCAGACGCTCGTACTTGTTGGCGCCGGCAGCATAGGCTTCAACAATCTTCTTAACGGCGTCAACCGTTTCCGGGAACCGCGGGAAGTTGTTCGGCAGGTAGGGCACAACTACCTTGGAGAACTTGGGCTGACTGATCCGGTTGGAGATTTTGCCGCCGGCCAGAACCACCACGCCGTCACCTTCTTTGTCAGAAAGGGGCAGGGCCTGACACATGGTGTAGCAGTTTCCGCAGAACATGCAGCGCTCGTTCTTAATCTTGACCGTTTTCTTGCCATCGGCTGTCTTATCGGGCGAAATGGCCCCCAGAGGACAGGCGGCAATGGCCAGGGGAATTTCACAAAGCTTGCTGATGTTCTCATGGTCAATGATGGGCGGCTTGCGGTGGTAACCCAGCAGGGCGATGTCCGAGCAGTGCACGGCGCCGCACATGTTCAGACAGCAGGCCATGGAAACCCGCAGCTTGGCCGGCAGCTGCATGCCCTGGAAGTATTCCATAAGTTCGTCGGCTACGGCTTTAACCATGGAAGAAGCGTCCGTGGCCGGGGTATGGCAGTGGATATAGCCCTGGGTGTGCACAATATTGGTGATCCCTGCGCCGGTGCCGCCAATGGGGAACTTAAAGCTGCCGGAATAGAACTTGCGACCGGCCAAATCAGCTTTCAGCGCTTCCACCTTTTCCAGGCTGTCCACCATGAACTCGATGTTGTTACGGGTGGTGAAACGTACATAACCGCCGCAATGCTTGTCGGCAATGTCGCAAATTTCCCGGACATGCTGAACGGTCATGAAACGGGCGCCACCGCACCTGACAGTAAACACCCTGGCCCCGGTCTCAGAAACGTGCACCAGCACACCGGGTTCCAGAACTTCGTGGTAAGCCCACTTACCGTAGTTTTCCTTAATTACCGGCGGGAAATACTCCCAATAGTGCCTCGGCCCCAGGTCGGTGAGCCTGTCTTCCTGCGGTTTTTCAGGATTATACCGGCCCAGTCTGTCTAAAGATAGTTTCATAACTATTACCCCCCCTATCTCTTGTGTCTCTTACGGTAATCTGCAATATCCCGCTCAAAGCCACCGGGCACGTCTTCTTCATTCCAGAAGATGTACGGGTTGGAACGGGGCTCTTTAACCATTTGCGGGGCAGGCGGAAGCCCAATGGCCTTAAGGAATTTCGGCAGGCTGACGCGCTGAATGGTTTCACCCACGCGCTCACGGTTCCGGCCTTCTTCCATCCAGTACTCCCAAATTCTTTCAATCATGCCCTTGATGTTGTCGTAGGGCGGCTCGGCCTTCATGAAGGGAACCAGCAGCACGGACATTTGGGCGCCGTCCAGAATAGGGGCCTTGGCGCCGCACAGCAGGCTGATGCCTGTCTCTTGGCCGGGCTTCAGGGCCCTGGGCATAACATTGATGCAGTGCATGCAGCGGGTGCACTCGGCATTGTCAATCTTGAGCTCGCCGTCTTCCATCCACATACACTTGGTGGGGCACAGATCCAAAACTTCTTTTTTAAGGTCAAACTTACCCCAGTCGCGGCCCGCCATGGCCCCGGCGTTGGGAACGATATCTCCGGCAATGTAAGCCTTTACGGCATCCTGGTCGATTCTGATGTCATCTTTCCAGGTTCCGATAAAGGACAGGTCGGCGCGGGCGATGGAAGCAACACAGCCGTTGGGGCAGCCGTCAAACTTGAACTTGAACTTGTACGGGAAAGCCGGACGGTGCAGTTCGTCCTGGTAGTAGTTGGTCAGTTCATAGCACAGTTCCTGGGTGTCATAGCAGGCATACTCACAGCGGGCCTTGCCGATGCAGCACTCAGGGGTGCGGAGGTTGGAACCGGAGCCGCCGATGTCCTGGTCCATGACGTGGGTCATTTCAAAGAAAATGGGCTCTAACTGTTCGGTGGTCGTGCCCAGCATAACCAGGTCGCCGGTGGAGCCATGCAGGTTCATCATACCGCTGCCCCGGTAATTCCAGAGGTCGCAGACGGTGCGCAGGAAGTCGGTGTTGTAGAACTTGCTGGCGGGCTGGTTAAGACGAACAGTGTGGAAGTGCGCCACAGCGGGGAATTTCTCCGGAACATCGGAATACCGGCCGATGATGCCGCCGCCATAACCCATAACACCAACGATACCGCCGTGCTTCCAGTGGGTTTCCCCGTCTACAAAGGACAGTTCCAGCACGCCCAGGAGGTCCTCGGCGCCGTCCCTGGCCACCAGCATTCTGTCATCGGCGAGCTTTCTTCTGTGCAGGGCCAGCTGCTTGGCATCGGCCACAAAGCTGGGCCACGGGCCCTTTTCCATTTCTTCCAGCATGGGAATATCATGCTTGATTTTAAAATTCTTCAGCTCTTCCTCGGTATAGTTGTTAATTTCTTCATTGGTGTAAATCCGGGCCTCTTCGTACTTTATTTCCTTCATTTCCCTTACAGGTTTCGGTTCAAAAGCCACTAGCAATACCTCCTTTTTGTTAACTAGGACGCCTTTTATCATTACAGCCCGACTCCCGGCCCCGGCAGGAGCCCCGGGAAGCAAGCTCCGGCAGCCGGCACGGCTGCACTTGGCACGGCATGTCCACTATAGTCTGTCATCCAATCAAACAACGGACTGTTTTTGCTGGTTATTCCATACCTGGTTTCTGAAATCTAAACAAATCAGATTTATCTAGATTTCTCTCCCGTCGACTAACGAGAGGCAGTGTCACAGGATTCAACTGCTCAGCCATAAGCTTTCGCTTATGTACCGGGTGGTCTTTCTTGCGAAATCCCGCCGTCGGCCTATAAACCGTACGTTCTGCCCGGAAGGGGGTGTTACCCGCCGCCTGGTTGTTCTAACCTTCGCGCCCGACTTTCACAACGTGTCTTTGCGACGCATCATCGGATGTGACTGCTTGCTTCATACCTCCTTTGGAATTAATAAATATATGTGATTGCTAACAACCCTGAACGTAAAAATTTTCCCCTCTCCATTTTTCCGCTGCCAGGGCTGTCTACCAAGGACACCAAACTGACGGGCAAAGGATCATAATGATACGGATGCCTTTAGAAAATATTCGTGGCGTTTTAAATTATTCCTTCTGCTTTAATTGTATTTTTTCGTTTACTTCCAAAATCTAATGCCCCCTATCTAACCTATTCTAACAAAACTCAATTCTACTTTTCCATAGGAAGTGGCTGCCAAATCAAGCTTTACCCACAAACTCGGGGACCTTTACGTATTTGCAGGGTTATAAAGAAGACTTGGTTCAGGCGGGGTTTTAACCCTCCTGGTCTTAGGTCAAAGTATTTCTTAATTGTAAGACCGCCTTAACTTCACTTATCAGGTCATGCAATCTTTTTACCTGCAGGCAGAAAATCTCCAGCCTGGCCTCGATGCTCTGGGGAAAGGCATTGCCGTCCGTCTCCATGGCCAGAAAAGGCAGGGACGGGTAACGCTCCATAACCCTGGCCACCAGGTCCTTATCCCGGGCCACTTTTATTTTTTTCTCGTTCAGCCGGCCGTTGACGATGGACTCCGCAATCCGCCCGGGCATGCAGCCGAAGGGCCCCAGGGAGATTACCCCGGCCACATCCTCCACCAGCTCGGTAAAAGCGGCCGCTGCCGTGAGGATGGCCTCCCCGGTGAGCCTGGGCGAGATCAGGTCGGCAACGCTGTCAATCATCCTTTCCACATCCAGCAGGTGAATGTGGTAGAATCCGCTCCGGGCCATGATTTCCTTGATAGCCTTTTCGTAGTGTTTTTTGAAATACTGCAGCCCGTACACCCGCAGCCTGTCCCTCAGGTTGGCGTGAACCACGTATTTGTACTTGACCAGATAGTCACAATAGTATAGCCACTCGGCCACCGGCGCTGTTTTGACCATGATGCCCTCCCGGGCCAGCCTTTCCACCAGATACTGCCGGGAAAAGCCATCCCTGCGGACATAGATTTCACCCGTTAAGGCCACCTTCGGCACCTGTTCCAGCTCCCGGACCTTTTCAATGGTCATCAGGGCACTGGCCGACTGCTGTAAAACCCGCCGCAGCCCTTCCCAGTCATCCCTTTCCACGCTATAGACAATTTTTTTGCACACCAGGTTGTAAACCTCCAGGGCCTTTTCCCTGTCCCTGGCCATGGTGAGCACCGCGCTGTAAATTTCCTCCAGCACATCGGCAATAATTACCGACTGCCAGGCCCGCAGGGAAAAGTTGGTCCCAAAGCCGGCATAGCTGTTGTCGGAGGTCAGGGAAATCATGGTCACATTCTCGCAGCGCATCTTCGCAATCAGGTTTTTCATCAGCACATTGTACTGGCCAAACCGGCAGGGCCCTGATGTTTTCGGCATAAAGTAAATCAGGATTTCATCCTTGTCAACCCTGGTCTCCAGGTAGCTCATCAGGCTGCCCACGGTTAAAATCAGGGGCAGGCACTCCTTGCACGAGGCATAGCCCTTGCCCAGCTTCAGCTCCAGGCTGGTGGGGGACGGCGCCGGCGACGCCTTGACCCCGACGTGCCGCAAGGTGGCGGCCAGCAGCCGTGAGCCCGGGTCGCCCATGGAAGGAACCAGGACATGCACCCGAGGGTCGGTTAGGGGATATTTTTCACCCCGGGAGCTTACCACCAGGGTTTTGTTGTTTTCGGTGATGATTTTAGCCGGTGTAAAGGCCCCGGCTACGACCGGCCGGCTGTGCCGGTTGATTTCCATATGGCTTTTAACTACGTCTAAAAACGCCTCAATCCTGGTGTCCAACCCGGCATCCGCAGTATGACTGTCCAACTCCAAAGTCAAGGACGGCTTTTGCCCCATTAAATCCCTGAAGTACCCTACCAGGAATGAATCCGGCCCGCAGCTGAAGTTGGTAATATAAGCGGCAAACAGTTGGGGATGGCGCTGGACGAGCTTTGCCGCCTTGAGGATCATCTGGCCCTGGGCCCAATACATGCCCTCGTCAGGCTCCTCGCCACCATATGGCAGGAAGTCATGGGGGATGATCCGGTAACCCCGGGTGGCGAATTTCTGCGGTATCCCCATGTTGGCCTTGCCGGTGAAGGCATTATAGGGACGGCCAAAAAGCACAACGGCTGTTTCCCCGGGATTGGCCTCCAGCCCCGCCAGGAATTCCTCTCCCCTTTGCCGGCATTCATTGTGGAAAGCCCTTTGGGCCTGTACCGCCAGGTCAAAGGCCCGGCCCGCAGATCTGGCCCGGATACCCAGCTGCCTGCCTATAGCCACAAAGGTGTCCCGCTCCTTTTCGTAGCCGCCGGAGAAATTAAGGACCGGGGACAGCACCACCTTGTCTTTTAACTCGTCAAAGGTAGTTTTCAGGTAATAAGGCTCCGCCTGGACCAAGGGGCAGGTTACACTTGCCTCGATTCCTCCGGGGACAATCATCGACTTCACATGGGGCAGAAAATACACATCCGGGCTCTTTTTGCACAGACTCCCAAGAGTGCCATGGGCGATTTCCACGGGAAAACAAAATTCGGCGCCCCGCCTTTCCACACTCTCCCTGTCAACAGCCCCGCCGCTTATCACCTCAAAGCCCAGGGCCTGGAAAAAATTATAGTACAGGGGAAACAATGTGTTGGTCATCAGGGCGTCATTCACAGCCACCGTTTTATTGTTGGGCGGCAGCAAACGGGCGCCCCAATCCCGGCCGTACTTGTCAAAAACCAGTTTTTCCCGCAGCTTTACCAGGTCGTACTGCTCTGTATTCAGCAGCTGACGATCCTGAATCAGGTTAACATATTTATTGCAGGCGCCGCCAAAAGGATATTTCTTACCTTTAATCTGGATGATATTAATCAGGCACTTCCGGTCGCACCTTTCCTTGCCCCCGGCACAGGTAAAGGGCTCCCCCCGGGCAACCTCCCGGGCGGCCAGCTCAGCCAGATCAAACTCCATAACCGGCAGCAGACCCAGGGCAAGCTTGCTTTTTACCTCCAGGGCCACACCAAAGGCCCCCATTAAGCCGGGCTCCGGCGGCACAATTATTTCCTTGCCGGTAAGGGCGGCCATAGCTGCCGGGACTGCCCTGTTATAACACACGCCCCCCTGCATAAACACCTTGCGCCCTACGGCCCTGTTCCCCTTAACCCGGTTGATGTAGTTAAGGCCAATGGAATACACCAGGCCCGCTGCCAAATCCTCAATCTCAATACCTTCCTGGATGGCGCTTTTGATGTCACTGCAGATGAAGGCCGCACACTGGTCACTGAAATTGGGCGGCCTGGCACTGCCCAGGGCAACCTCCCCGATATCTTCGGTAAGGATGTCCAGAGATTCCCCGGCCGCTTCCTCCAGAAAAGAGCCCGTTCCGGCCGAGCAAGCCTCATTCATGGCATAGTCCGCCGCAACTCCGTTGGTCAAGTAAGTATATTTTGCGTCCTGGCCCCCGATTTCAAAAATTGTGTCCACCCGGGGGTCGTAGTACACCGCCGCCGCCGCATGGGCAATGATTTCGTTAATCACGGCCGGAGTCAAGGCATGCAGTCCGGCGATTTGCCGGCCCGAGCCCGTTACCCCCAGCCCGCTAATGTTTATTTGCTCCGGCAGCTGATTGGTCAGTTCCCGGTAGCAGTTCCTGGCGGCCTGGACCGGGTCCCCGCTGGTGCGCAGATAACAGCCCGCCAGGACAGCGTTGTCGGAGGTTCTCAGCACCACCGCCTTGGTGGTGGTGGAGCCCACATCCAGCCCCACGATGCAGTTGTCCCCCGCCCTGGCAGCCCCCCGGGCGGCCTCCTTGAAGGTCACCCGGGGCAAGAAGTCCTTCAGGGGGGGCAAAAAGGAAAAAGAACTTGCCCCCCGCGCAAACAAGTCCCCGCAGCCCCCCGCGGGCCTCACCGGCCTTTCCCGTGCCCAGAGGGCCGCCCCCAGGGCCTCAAAGCAGGTGGCGTAGGCAGGTATATATAACTCCTTGATTTCCTGCCGGAGATAGCTGAGCATGGCTGTGTTGGCCGAGGCGCCGCCCACCAGAAGCACCTTCCGGGGCCGGGTTTTTTTCAGCAGCTCCGTAATTTTAACCGCCATCATCCGGCACAGCCCGGCCACCACCCGGCCCTTGGAGGCGCCTTTATTCAGGGCATGGGTGCAATCACTTTTGCAGAAAACCGAGCACCGCCCCGCAACTATATAGGGCTGATCCAGGTCGGCGACGACCACGGCCTCCTGAACACTTAAATCCATCCTTTTGATTTGCTGCAAAAAAAACTCCCCGGTTCCGGAAGCGCATTTGTTGCCTGTGTGGACATTAATGATCTGCCCGCTCCGGTCAAGCCCGTAGGCCATGAAGGTTTCTCCCCCGGCGCTGACGATGGCCTCCGCATCCGGGCAGGTCTCCCGCAGGTAACGATAGGCGTATTCAACCGCCTCCGGCTCGGCCAGGGAGGGCGCCTTGAGCATGTTTTTCAACTTCCGCCCGGTTACGGCAAAGCCGTCCACGGACCGCAGCAAATCGTCGTCAATCATACCGGCTATGACTTGCCGGGGATTGCCCTCGTGAGGTATCGTCCCGGCCTGCGCCACTACGACCCCGCCTTTTTCGTCTCCGGCCGCCAGAACCAGGCTGATATTGGAGGCCCCGATGCACAAACCCAGTGTCTTCAAGAATATACTCCTCCTGTATCTGCTGCATATTAGTGTCCCCTGAAAAAGTCCAGCCGGGTGGTTGGCTGTAGGGTATAGCTTCCAGGTTGCTGATTCAAGGGGTAATATAGTCCTTTTTCCATACCCGCATTATATAACACAAAAACAAAAAAAATCACCCCCTGCATATTCTAGAAAGAACAAATTCGCCTTCGGCGACCTGTGGGCTTACAATGCGGCTCATATTCGCCCCTTAAAAAGGGACGGGCGCTCTGACCTTCTCCACCGGCGCGGGCAGCATCACCATCCCGGCCGACATGCTGGCGGGACTACCGGGAACCAAAGGAAAAAAATCACCATCGCTCAGGACGACATAGAGAATACAGAAATAAATTTGAAAAACAAATTAAAGCCCTCTCGACATTTAAGACCTGAGTCAAACCGAGAGGGCTTTCCCAAATAAACCATGAAAAAATAACATATTTCGTATCGACAGGGCCAAGGCGATTGAGATGGTACTATTCGTGGTACTATATGTCAGAACTCAAGGACCGATCCAGTCTCGGACGGCCCGCGCAAAGAGTCGCAGGTCATCCAGATCTTTGCGTAGAATATCCAGGATTACGTGCGGATCAATCTTCTCATAATCATGGACGATTACGTTGCGAAACTGCGCCATTTTCTTGAATTTGCTCAGTTTTTCCCGTGGTAGAATTCCAGCCTCAGTCAGGATCACAATTATGTCTTTATAATCTTCCGGCGTGCGCAGGTTCAGATCGGCGATGAGGTGCTTTCCAATGTCCAGGCAACTCTCCACTGTTTTTTGCAGTGTGCGCTCCAGGTGATTGCGCAGCATCTTGTTGGCTTCCCAATCCGCCACAGTGATATGCCGCTGCTCCTCGAGGTCGGTTATATACTCGACCAACCGATCAAGTTTTCGCTGGATGAAGTCACGATCAACCATGCTTACAACCTTCTTAATTTCGCCGCGGTGCAGAATTGGCGTATGGATTGAAAATCAAGGTACTCACCGATGGCGGCCGCTTCAAGCCTGACGCGGCGTGGCGGATCCTTATCTGCGATCACCCGGCCGTGTTTTCGGATCTGATAGCGCAGTAGCACCGGGGCCGCTTCAAAATCGACCACTTGCACATTCTTGTGCACCAGGTCTCCGAGCGCCATTTCCAACTCAAGACGCCGATCAAACCGGGCCGGCTTATCCCCCACTTCCGGGGTAAAGATCACGGCAACATCAACGTCACTGTGAGCCCACATGCGTCCCCGGGCGACTGAACCAAAAATATAGGCCACAGCCACGTCCGGCTGTGTTGCCAAATACTCCTTGGTAACAGTTATAATTACTTCCGGGGTCACCGTCTTCACCTCACTAATGGCCGATCATACCGGGCCAGTTTATCCTCACTTAACCATTTGCAGATCCAGCAACTCTTGCAATAGATTATACATTAATTACCTTTTTGAATCAACTGTTACTTCATACCCCAAAGAACGGCGAGGCGGCGTACAGTGGATGGAGGCGCCCCAATTGCGCTCATCACGCCGAACTCCCGGGTTCGCTCAAGTACGTTGGCGCTCATTGTTGAGGACAGACCGGCAAACCCAACCACTCCTACCGCCATGTTTTTTCCTATGTGGATGAGGTTCTCAAAAAGGTGTTGTCAGACGCAAAACGGGATTCGTTTCAGCTCGAAAGGACATTCTAAAAAAAGCAGAAAATTGGTTGTAGTCTAAGCAATGACCAAAAAGGGACGGGCTGCTTTTTCGCAGAGCGAAAAAGCAGCCCGTCCCTTGATTATGCTTTTTGCTGGATTTTGGCCCAGGTGTCCTTCAGCGAAACAATCCGGTTAAACACCAGCTTATCCCCTGCCGAATCAGGGTCCACGCTAAAATATCCCTGCCTGAGAAATTGATAGCGGGTTTCCGGCGCGGCGCCGGCCAGGCCGGGCTCAACCAGACACGAAGTCAGGGTCTTCAGGGAGCTTGGATTTAAGTTGGCCCTAAAGTCTTCTTCCTCCTCGGGATTTTCCTTGGTGAACAGGTGGTCATACAACCTTACCTCCGCCTTCAGGGCATGGTCTGCGGAAACCCAGTGCAGTGTCCCTTTTACCTTGCGGACATCCGTGGCCAGGCCGCTGCGTGTCTCCGGGTCATAGGAGCAGCGCAGCTCCACCACCTCGCCGGTTTGCTCATCCTTGACCACCCGCTCACACTTGATGATATAGGCATGCTTTAGCCGCACCTCCCGGCCCGGGGCCAGGCGAAAGAATTTTTTCGGGGGATCTTCCTGGAAGTCATCCCGCTCAATATACACGACCCGGGAGAAAGGAACTTTCCGCACGCCCAGTTCGGGATTCTCCGGGTTAATCCCGGCATCCAGTTCCTCCACCAGACCTTCCGGGTAATTGTCAATGATTACCTTGAGGGGCCGCAGCACCGCCATGACCCGTGGCGCCTGGCGGTTCAAGTCCTCCCGGATACAGTGCTCCAGCATGGCTATGTCGACAAAGCTGTACGCCTTGGCCACCCCGATGCGGTCACAAAAGTCCCGGATGGCCCCGGGGGTGTAGCCCCGCCTGCGCAAGCCGGAGATGGTGGGCATGCGGGGGTCGTCCCAGCCGTTAACATAACCATCCTCCACCAGTCTTCTGAGCTTGCGCTTGCTCATCACGGTATGGCTGAGGTTAAGCCGGGCGAACTCAATTTGCTGCGGGCGGTAGGAACCCAGCACCTCAAGCACCCAATCGTAAAGGGGCCGGTGGTCCTCAAATTCCATGGTGCAAATGGAGTGGGTAATGCCCTCAAGGGAGTCGGACAGGGGGTGGGCATAGTCGTACATGGGATAAATGCGCCATTGATCCCCGGTCCGGTGATGGGTCGCCCTTAAGATACGGTAGAGCACCGGATCCCGCAGGTTCAAGTTGGGTGAGGTCATGTCTATTTTAGCCCGGAGCACCCGGGAGCCATCCTCAAATTCACCTGCCCTCATACGCTCAAACAAGTCGAGGTTTTCCTCCGCCGGCCGGTTCCGGTAAGGGCTGTTCTTACCCGGCTCAGTTAACGTGCCGCGATAGGCCCTGATTTCTTCCGGACTCAGATCACAGACATAAGCCTTGCCGGCCTTGATCAGGCGGACAGCGTACGCATACAACTCTTCGAAGTAGTCCGAGGCGTAAAACACCCGATCCCCCCAGTCAAACCCAAGCCACCTGACATCTGATTTAATTGATTCGACAAATTCTATATCCTCTTTACTGGGATTGGTGTCATCGAATCGCAGGTTGCAAAGCCCGTTATTGGCAGCCGCCAGGCCAAAATTGAGGCAGATGGATTTGGCATGGCCGATATGCAGGTAACCGTTGGGCTCCGGGGGGAACCTGGTATGGACCCGGCCACCATACTTATTGGTTTTAAAGTCTTCGCTGATTATGTTTTGAATAAAGTTGGAGGCCCTGGCCGCTCTATTTTCTGCTTCACCTTCTTCATGCGCATCCATCAAGTTGCCCTTTTCTGGTTCCGTAACCTTCATAATCTCTCTTTAGCTCCTTACTTCTTCTCCAGCCCTGCCGGGACCCGGTGATTTATTGCAACTACATTATACTTTCATACTTGTCCCAAAAAAGCTAAAAATATGCTGTTACCAGGATATTTCCTTTAAATAAGAGCCAAATAGGTATACTGCTAAAACATCTTTGCAGGCGCCGAATATTTCCCTTAAGGCCGACCTGATTTTATTGTCCAGCATAAAATACACCCCGAAGACAATTTGCATTATTATACCATACGGTACGCAGAAAACCCAGGATACGCGTTCACCCTTTTTGCTTATTTACTTAGCATATAACTTCAATATATCCCGGGCCACTCTAGCCCAACTATATACAGTCTCGGCCAACTGCCGGCCTTTCTTGCCCATCTCCCGGGCAATTGCCGGGTTGGCCAGGAGATGTTTAATGGCCCAGGCAAAATCCTCCGGCTGATCATACCCGCACAGGATAATCCCGTTACCCTTACCGGCCACCACCTCGGGATTGCCCCCCCGGTTGGTGGTGATAATGGGCAGTCCCGCCGCCATCGCTTCATAATGAACCCGGGCCAGAGGCTCCTGCCACTGGGAGGCGCAGACAAAAATATCCCCGGAGGCAAAGTATTCGGGCATCCGGACCGGGGGTACAAAACCTGTAAAGATAACCTGATTGCCCAGGACCTGGGCCTGATTATAGAGTTGGGCCACGTAATCATTAACCTTATTGCTGCCGTACCATCGGCTGCCCACCACCAGCAGCACTACCCCGGGGTCTTCCCGAAGCACCTGCTCCATGGCTTTGATGACCACATGGGCGCCCTTCTTTTCAGAAAACCGGGTAACCAGTAAGATTACTCTGGCATAGCCAATTCCATAACGCTCCCTGACCGAAGATGTCAGCTTAAGCCCCTCCGGAGTCCACCCGGGCCGAAATCGTTCAGGATCCACACCTGAATAAACGGTAACCGCTTTGCCTCGAGCCCGGGGGTAAAGATTTTCAATGTTTTTGCGGATATAATCACTGACAGTTACCACCACTTCGGTATGTTCCAGACAAAAACCAGCCTCTTCCGGCCCTATTTTATCGGGCGCGAACATATCATTATGGACACTTAAGATATGACGGGCTTCGGGAGCGGCCCGGCAATACTCGATTAACGCCCGGGGCCGGTTAAAGGTGTGGATTACATCATGCTGTCCATTGGCCAGGGCGCCGGCCACAGACTTTATGTAATCTGTCCGGGACCCGGTCCGGAACCTTAAATAAGTAATACGCCCCTGCTTCTCCTGTTCCGGCAGGTCACGGTCAGCGATTCCCAATACTGTGATTTCATGCTCTTGGGCAAGATAGGGCAATATGCCTTCGATATACTGCTGAATCGCACCCCCCCGCACCGGGGGCACCGGCAGTTTTTCGCTGCAGATAAGCGCTACCCTCAAAAAAGATCACCTTCCCTGATGTTAAGCCGGTCAGCCAGAATCTCCGCCTTATGGCGTTCTGTTTCAATAATTCCCGCCAGTTTGGACACATGTTTATCCTTGGGCCAATCCGGAGCCCGGTTCGTAAAATATTTGTTCGCCGCCCCGCAAAAGAGGTGCGGGAAATAAAGGTCGGTAAAAACTACCTCCCATTGCTCCCGGGTAAGCGGGTTATACTCCTGATAAGAACTTTCCATCCGCTGCAGCATTAAGGGATCCCCGGGCCTGTACTTTTTAATTACTTTGTTAAATATTTTGCGCAGGTCCCGGGCCGGGATATCGATGGTGACTGAATCCGGATCAAGAATGCGCAACCTGCCGTCCCCTTGCAACCGCAGGTTCTTGGGAGTGAAATCCTGATGACAAAGCCCGCCCCGGGATCTAAAATCCCTGTTCCATTCTGCGTAGCAAGATTGGCTTAATAATCTTTGTACAGTTTTTATGCGGGCTAAAAAGTAATCCACCTGGCCTAGAAACAATTGTTCGAACCGGCCTCCCCTGTCCCTGGCCGCCTGCTCCCTAAAAAGAATCAGTTCATTCATTTTAGCCGCGTATCCGTCCGGCCAATTGTTGAGGTGTTGCCTGGCTCCGCCCTCCGCAAAGGGTTTAAAGCCTGCTGAAGCCTTGTGGTATTGGGCCAGACCTTGCATAATTAAACCAAAGTGGGCCCGGTAATCCGGCTGGTTCCCGGACAGCCACTCCATCAGAAGATAATTCTCCTGGCCCAGAACGGCTACGTCATCACCGCTCCGGGTGGATATCAGGTTCGGCACACCTGCTCCGGCTTGCTCAAGATAGCGGATGCTCCGGGCGATAAATCGGGAGCGGCCCGCTGTCCCGGGCATTTTTTTCAAAACCATATCCCCGGCTGGTGTGGTTATCCGCCAAACCCTTTTCTTGCCTTTGTCGCGGATCAGGCTGATGCCGGCTACGTCAAGGTGATATTGCGTCAAAATTTCTTCCGGCCCCACCAGCTGCGCCATTGTAGCCTGGTGACCTGGTTCAGCAAACATTCTTTTCTCCCCTTCGGCTAGGTTGAACGAGACTTCATTCAGAGGGGGATTCAACCCCCTCTGAATGTTAGCCGAGTCCATACTGGACTTAACCGCCCTTTGAAACCCGCCGCCTACAGAGGCGGGGGTCTTAGGGCGGATTAGTTCAGTGATAAATAATTGCCCAGGAATTCCTTCTTGCGGCGCAGAGCCCCTCCGGCCCGGTGTATTTCAGCGGCTTTTATACTTTTGCCCTTTTTAAAATAGTTCTTGGCACTGTCGTGCAGCTCGTGAGGAAAGAACAAATCTATCAACAAAACCTGAATTTGTGAGGGATTAAGAGGATAAATCTCACTATACCAACTTAAAGTATCCTGCAGCAATGCTTCGTCCCATTTACCCCTGGAGGACATCTGCTTTAAGAGCAGCTTGCGCAAATCCCGGACAGGCAAATCAAAGGTTACCCCGTCCAGGTCCAGGATGTGCAGCTTGTTATCAACAAGGAGCGCATTGCCATCCCCAAAATCTTGATGACAAAGACCCGCGTCGCCGGCAAACTGGTCGCTCCAGGAACTGTAAATTGACTGATCCAACAACGTCATAGCCCGGCCGGCCATTTCCAGGGCTGCCTCAACTTCTCCCAGGTAGGCCCGGGCTAAACTGTTTTGTCCCAGCTCCAGCGCCTGCTCCTGCCACTGCAGCAAACGTTTGGTTACCGAGGCGTAGTAGTTCCCCAACCTGCCTAGTTTTGATGAAACCCGGGCGCCGGGGGGAGGGTTGTAACCGGCGGAATCCCGGTGAAAGGCCGCCAAACCCCTTACGCCCCGGGCCAAATCCTCTTTGCGGGACAAATTCAGGCCGCGGCCTTTGAACCACTGGTAGAGGACATAATTATACCCCTCGTGTTCAACCATCAAATCACCACCCGGGAGAAGCAGTACCGGACTCACCGCCGCCCCTTTACCGGCCATATACGCCTGGGCTCCCACTGAAAAAAGAGCCCTGTCCCGGGTATGACGGAGCCGCTTAAGACAAAGAGACCGGCTTCCGGCGGCAACTTGCCAGACGGTTTTAATACCGCCGCCCTGAACCAGTCGTATCCAATCCGGTTCGATACGGTAACGGCGCAGCACCTCCCGGGCCAGCCGGTCCGTATTTTCCTGCATTCTAAAACCTCCCGTCGAAGTCTAATTCCTTTATACTATGAAGCAACCAGTACTATGGTGTTAAGCCAACTGTTCACCAAATACTTGTCCCATTGGCACGTAACTACTCAGGAGTCAGGAGTCAGGAGTCAGGAGTCAGAATGAGAAAACCAGCGAAAACATTTGAAGATTACTGGTATGACAGAAGGCGCGCCTGTTCGTATTTGCGGTTTATCGTTTATCCATGGCGTTTCCGAAGTATGAGCTATACGGTCCATTCTGAATTCTGACTCCTGAATTCTGAATACCTGAATAGTAACCTTGGCACATTCTTAAATCAACGCACATATCATATAAAAAACAATATGGAGGCCTGATTTTATGGATTTCTCAGAAAAATTTACGGGCGGCAAGCAGGACTTTATTAAATTTATCATGGAAGTAGCGGGAGGTTTAAGAGGTGGCAGCCTGAACATTGAGAGTCAGGAAATCCATGTGCCTGATGACGTTGAACTGGAATATAAAATTAAATTTGACGAAGATGAAGAGGAATGCAAGTTAACTGTAAAAGTAAGCTGGCCTAAAGCTTGAACGAGACTTCATTCAGAGGGGGATTCAACCCCCTCTGAATGTTAGCCGAGTCCAGTGATAAAAATAGAACACCTTAACGAAAATAAAACGGCCCCTCCGGGCCGTTGACTCCTTATCTCCATATCTCAGCTCCAATGCTGCGCAGTTTACCCTCCAGGTCATGATAACCCCTGTCCACATACACCGCGTCAGCAATCTCCGTTTTGCCGTCAGCCATCAAGCCCGCCACCACCAGGGCCGCACCGGCCCGCAAATCCGAAGCCTTAACCTGGGTGCCGTGCAGGGCCTCTACTCCCTCGATCACAGCCATCCGGCCCTCTACCTTGATTTGGGCGCCCATGCGCTTTAGCTCATCAGCTACCCTGAAGCGATTTTCAAAAATATTTTCCACCACCAGACTGGTGCCAGGCACTGTTGATAACATCGCCATTACCTGTGACTGCATGTCTGTTGGAAAACCAGGGTAGGGCAGGGTCCTGATATCAATAGGCTGAAGAGGCCCGGTTACCTTAACGTGCAAAATACCTTCACCCTCCGTTACGGAAACACCAGCTTCACGCAACTTGGCGCTAAGGGGCTCCATGTGAAGAGGAATGAGATTCTCAAAAATAACATCTCCGCCTGTAGCGGCGGCAGCTACCATGTACGTACCGGCTTCAATACGGTCTGGAATAACCGCATACCGGCAACCACTCAGCTCCGGAACACCATCCACCTTTATAATGTCGGTTCCGGCCCCCCTTACCCGGGCCCCGATACAATTGAGAAAGTTGGCCAAATCAACTATCTCAGGTTCTTTGGCCACGTTTTCGATAATCGTTTGTCCCTCTGCCAGACATGCCGCCATCATAATGTTTTCCGTAGCGCCAACGCTCGGGAAATCAAGGTATACTCTGGCACCCTTTAAACGCCTGGAGTTGGCTTTGATAAAGCCCCGCTCCAACTCCATCCCGGCGCCCATGCTAATCAGGCCCTTGAAGTGGAGATCCATGGGACGAACCCCGATGTTGCAACCCCCGGGCAATGCTATTGAGGCCAATCCATAGCGGGCAACCATTGGTCCCAGCAGGAGGTTGGAAGCCCGCAATTTTTTAACCAGGTGGTAGGGCGCCTGCTCTATAACCTGCTCCGGAGCCAATACTTGCAAGATGCCTGGTTCAAGCCAATCAACATCCGCCCCGAGATGCTGAAGGATTTCAATTAAAACCCTGATATCACTGATATCAGGTATGTTTTCCAACACCACAACATCACTGGCCATAATACTGGCACTAAGAATGGCCAGGGAGGCGTTCTTTGAACCGCTGATACGTAAGCGACCCTGAAGCCGCTTGCCCCCGGCGATATATATTTTGTCCATAACTTTACATTTATCCTCCCTGACAGACACCTGGTTTATACTATTTAAGCTAACATTCAGCACATTAACCAATATTTCCTTCCCGCAGGCAACATTTTTTGACAAGAACACTAATTAATTTCCCTTAACCAAAGATGCCATTCCCTTTCGAATTCTGCCAGGTCTATTCCTAATACTTGTCTGAATGCCTGGTTCAGGTCACGCCCCAATCCCAGCTCTCTAATTATCCTATGCATACTGTCCTCCCCATAGAATTCAACAATATACTCAACTGCGGATAATGACTGGCGGTAGGCCAGGGCTTGATTCGGCAGGGCATCAAAACCGCGATTCATCTCCCGCAACCGGTAAAGCTCCTGCCCCAGACCCCCTCCCGGCTCAGCAAACAGGAATCCGGTAAGTTTATATTCGTGGTACTGGGCAACTCCTTCGGTGAACCAGCGGGTATAGTTGCCCTTAGTTATATAATCAACAACCAAGTGCGTCAACTCGTGAGCCATCGGACCGGAATCCATAAATACCGCCGCTGTATTCTCCGACTCCGGAATCCAGACCTCCGGGGACAATACCCGGATAACACCTCCCCAGTAAACGCCCATGGCACTCTCACTGGCAGGCCAGCCAAAACTGGCGTTTAATTCTTCTCTGGATGGATAAACAATGATTGGTATTTTGCCCCTACCGCTATAACCAAACTCATCTGCCACCGGAAAATAAAATTTTTCCGCGGCAGCCAGTACCAGAAGAGCGCCTTCCTTGCCCCCGGGTTTGTGGCGGACTAAAAAATGCTCACTCTCAAGGGTTTCCCAGCCCCAAGTGCGAACCATTATATTAATTTTGGCCGCTTCGCGATATATGTCGTAGGCATGTCCTTTAATGCCGCCCGGCGCCCTTGAAAATATCAGGGCGGCAAGCATGGTTACCGCCGCCGCCAGGCCAATAATCAGCTTAAGCTTCGAACCGGCCCACAAACGCCTGTTATGGCGTGATTCATTAATAATACCGCCAGTCATTTGCACCTCCGCCAACCTGCTGCTCATGGTTTATTCGGTTAACAAATCAATTATAAAAAAAATTGGCGGGTGTTAATACCGGTAATTAATTACACCTGTGCGGGCAGGTGAACTTATTTTGCATATATGCGCCGGGTACGTTACCGGCTCTGCTGCGTCGTTCGCTAACGATAACGTCGTGCTTCTACCGGGTTTACTGAATACTTACCTTATTTTTCAGTATGCTTTGCCCATTCCTCAATCATCTGCCGTGCCTTGGGCACTTCCCCGCCGGAGCCGGCAAGTTCAATATATTTCTCCATTTGGGTAATGGCGCCTGCATAGTCAGCCTTGCCGTAAGCCAAGAATTGCCCATAGTAGTAATAGGCCAAGTGATTCTGAGGATGTTTTGATAATTCCTCTTCGATTTGAGCAATAGCCTCATCATAATTACTGTTAATAAAACAGATCCGGGCCAGTTCCGTTCTCCAGACGCTATTACCGGGCTCCAGCTCCAGGGCCTTTTTATATTTGTCAATCGACTCAGCAAGCTGGTGATTGTTATAGTATGCTTCGGCCAGGCCGGCCCAGGCCCGGGCATCCCCGGGGTTCTCCTTTACCTGCTCCTCAAGTTTGGCGATCCGCTCAACCGGGGGCAGGTACTCATTTATAGCCTGTCCATCATCATCAGGGGCCCACCAACTGGTAAAGGCCCACATCATGGAAGGCAACACCAGGCCTACGGAAATGAGCGCGATGATTACTATAAAAGCTATGCGCTGGGGTTTTTTATACCTGGCGCGGGAGACAAAGGATTTTTTTTCAGACATTGACATCCCTCTCTTTCAGAAGCAAGTGCGCGTGATAGCCAATCTGTCTCCAATATTATAACATTTCCAGGCTCATTTAAAGCAAATTCTGCTGGAAAAATATTATCCCGCACCAGCTTATTCCTGCTGGATGCGGGATAGTATACGCCATTTTTGCCAAGCCAACTACATGTAATTGATCGGGTTTCTGTGCTGACCATTCATCAATAGTTCAAAATGCAGGTGGGGGCCTGTGGAATTACCAGTACTGCCGACACGACCAATAAATTGGCCTCTCTTCACCTGCTGACCTGACTTTACAGCGGCACTGGACAGGTGGGCATAGCGGGTAACAACCCCGCCTCCGTGATCTATCTGGACCATCAGCCCATAGCCACCCTGGTAGGCGGCGGACATAACCCTGCCCGCCTCGGCGGCAACTACAGGCGCGCCATGGTTGGCCGCAATATCCACGCCGGTGTGCATCCGCCCACTGCGCATACCATAGGGTGAGCTTATGCCGCCGCCGGCAGGCCAGGCCAACAGACTTGAGCCACTGGAGCGGGATGCCACCAGCATCCTGGCCCCCCTGGCCACGACACGGTGCTCCGGCTCTTTAACAACTTTTTCAGACAACACTTCCCGCTCAGCCTCCAGGCCGTTACGGTACACCAGCCGGTACTTCACTTCCTTTTCACCGGGCAGACCTGCCTGTATAACCCTGCGCTCACCAACATACAGGCTATTGTCTTGCTTTTCCTGCACCTGGAAAGGTATATCCTCTTTGATAGTTGTTTCACAGCTGGCAATCACTGTAATCAGCGGGGTGCTCCGGCTTAAATTGATGACTTGCCCAATTTGCAATTGATCGTGTCTGACACCCGGGTTTGCCGCCTCCAGCTCCTCCATTGAAGTTCCTGTCCGGAGGGCCAAATCCCATAGGTTGTCCCCTTCCCGCAGGGCGTATGATTGCACCTCTTCTCCCCCGGTACATATGTACTCAAAGGCCGTGTCAAAACCCAGCAGCCTTGCCCCGGGAACCTGCACATCCACCAGTTCCACCTTTTCCGCAAAGGAAACCTGCATCTCCCCGCCTACACTATAACGCTCTTTCAAGGCCTCCAGAACTTGTCGGGCCGTGGACTCGTCTTCCACTGCGACAATTACTTTACCGTCCACGGCTATCCCAATCCCGTTGCTCTGGAAAATGGGGGCTTCCGCAAGGAGTTCCTTCAAAGGCTCACCAGCCAGGGCATCCCTTTTTAATACCCATACGGTTTTCAAGGACAGGCCGGCGTTCAGTTCCATGGGTTGTCCGGTACCGTTGTTATACTGTTCCTGAAGCTGCCCGATTACCATGGCGGCTTCCCGCTTGCTGGTGGCCAGAGCCACCGTTTTACCATCCACCATTACCGCGCAAGCTTTATAATTTGTAAAAGCCAAGGTTGCCGTTAATAATAACGCCAGCCCCGCCAATACCAATAACCGCATCGAACCATTTAAACACCAGCATTTTGACCCGAAAAAATTAACTTGGCCAGGCCTCTCAGGCCGGGTACGAGGCAAACTGTCATCTCCCTTCTGTCTTTGGTACAGGAACAAGTAATTAACCAACTATTGAACGAGACTTCATTCAGAGGGGGATTCAACCCCCTCTGAATGTTAGCCGAGTCCATACTGGACTTAACCGCCCTTTGAAACCCGCCGCCTACAGAGGCGGGGGTCTTAGGGCGGATTAGTTCAGTGATGAATAACGTGCCACAATAAGTAGAAATTGGCAGCTTCATGTTGAAGCCTGACCAAATTATAGCATAAACTCGACCCGGCCGCCAACCGGTCTCAGCTGTTGAAAATGGCGCCCTACATCTATTATATTCCGGTTTGCTTGGCTATTTTCTCCCATTTGCACATTCAGTACCGCTAGATTTACCAGGTTATTATCCCGGCCACTGCCGCCTTTAGGTACAGGGCGCACTCCAGCCGCTTGCGGGTAATTACGCATCCAGTCCGGTAGGGCTGGACCAGGCTGTTATTAAAGGAAACCGCGTTGGCATGACAGCCGCCGCTGCACAGGAATTTTGCCCAGCAAGACCGGCAGTCGTCCTTATTGTAAACATGGGCCTGCTGAAACTGCTGCGCAATTGGCCCTTCTTGCAGCCCTGACCGCACATTGCCCATGCTAAAGCCCGGCCGGCCCACAAACTGGTGGCAGGGATAAATGCTTCCCTCCGGGGTTACGGCCAGATATTCATAGCCCGCCCCGCAGCCCGATAGCCGCTTGGCCAGACAAGGTCCGCCAGCCAGGTCAATGTTGAAGTGAAAATAGTCCAGCGGGCGGCCCCGGCGGTATAAGGTTAAAAGTTCCCTGGTCAGGACTTCATATTCTGACAATAGCCGCGGCAAGTCCTCTTCGCGAAAGGAGTAATCATCTTCCGGGCCGGCTACAACCGGCTCCAGTGAGACCCGGTTAAACCCAAGACCGGCCAGGTGCAGCACATCTGCGGCAAAATCCAGGTTGTAACGGGTGAAAGTACCCCGAACATAGTAATCAGCGCCTGCCCTGGACTCAACAAAGCGAGCCGCGTTTTCCAGCGCCTGCCGGTATGAGCCGGCGCCACCGGGAAAGGGGCGCATCCGGTCATGGATTTCCGGCCGTCCGTCCAGGCTGAGCACAGCACTAAGCTGCTCCCGGTTCAGGTAATCGCCCACGGCAGGTGTCAGCAGCAGCGCATTGGTGGTAACCGTAAACTTGATTTCCTTACCCAGGGCCACTGCTTTATCCCGGCCATACCGCACCAATTCCTTGAGCACCCCGAGGTTAAGCAGGGGCTCCCCGCCAAAAAAGTCCACTTCAACCCGGCGCCTTGGCCCCGACCTTGACAGCAGCAAATCCAGTGCCTTTTTACCAGTCTCAACTGACATCAGGCCGCGGGGACCGCCGAAATGGCCCTGCCCCGCAAAGCAATAGCGGCAGCGCAAGTTGCAGTCATGGGCCAGATGCAGGCAAAGGGCCTTGGTAATACCCCGGTCAGCCGGATGGTAACCCCGGGGCAGGGGCTCGGGGCTGAATAACAGGCCCTCCCTTACCAGTCCCTCAATTTCAGCTTGCGCCTCAGCGGGCCGGCCTGCTTTTCCCGGCGGGAACTCAACCCGTCCTTCCGGCGTTATAGGCAGCTCCTCCAGCAGCCCCGCCGCTAAATCATCAAACACATGTACGGCGCCGCTATTGACATCAAGCACAATGTTCGCGCCGTCAAAAGTAAACTTATGAATCATTACAACAACCCCCGAAAATTAAAAAAAGAGCCCCATCCCGCAGGGGATCAGGCTCTCGGCTTACTTCGACGATTCCCTCTCACAGACCTGGTTGCCCACGGTGCAGGATGTTTTGCAGGCTGACTGACAGGATGTCTGACACTGCCCGCAACCGTCATCCTTAACCGTAGACTGCAATGAGCCCCGGTTCAAGGTCTTAATGTGCTTGCCCATTTATTTAACCGTCTCCCTTCAGTTGTTTCTTAAATTATAAGCCTATGTTTATCCCCTGGCAACCCTGGAAAATTACCATGCCCAATTCGGGGGTTTTATTACAAGTTACCACTTCAATGGAAAACCGGCTGCTCTCTCCGGCAGCAAGATAGGCATAAAAAGGGCCTTCCCCATCGGGAAAGCCTTGCATTGTTATTGGAGCGGGTGAAGGGGATCGAACCCTCAACCCTCAGCTTGGGAAGCTGATGCTCTACCATTGAGCTACACCCGCATTTGCATCGGTAATTGTAACACGGCAGGCCAAAAAAATCAAGGAGCAGTTAAAACCAAATAAAACCAATTTATATCCGGGGCTATACCAAAGTTACTATTCAGGTATTCAGAATTCAGGAGTCAGTATTCAGATCTGACTTCTGACTCCTGACTCCTGACTCCTGACTTCTGGCTTCTGACTTCTGGCTTCTGACTCCTGAGTAGTTACATACCAAATTCTGATCCCTATGATCATAAATTACCTGCTTTTGTACCCCTTACTGACCCATGCTCAGGTAAACAAAACCTATTTTCCTCATTTCACGGGGTTTTAATATGTTTCGGCCATCAATCACAATTTTTTGCCGCATCAAATTACCCAGCCTTTCCCAGGAGCACTCTTTAAATTCAGGCCAATCCGTTGCAATAATAATAGCATCACAATTCTTTGCCAGCATCATCACATCTGTGGCACATTCAACAGGGAGGTAATGGTAAATTTTTTTAAACTTATTTACCGCCAGGGGATCATAAGCTTTAACCCGGGCCCCCTGCTCCAATAGCATGCTGATGATCTCAATTGCCGGGGCATCTCGAAGATCATCCGTCATAGGTTTAAAGGCCAGCCCCAAAACGCCGATGGTTTTGCCGGCAAGATCTTTCAAGACCTCTTGCAACTTTGCCATGGCCAGCACTCTTTGCTTGTTGTTAATGATTACACCGGCCTCTACCAGCGGCATGGCATAATTATAGCGGGCGGCCATATGGCGCAGGGCGCCAATATCTTTACCAAGGCAACTCCCGCCCCAGCCAATTCCGGCATTTAGATAACTGGCGCCAATTCTCCTGTCCAACCCAATACCCCGGGCCACCTCACTTATACTGACACCCAATCTTTCAGCCAGACCGGACAGCTCGTTGATGAAGGATATTTTTATGGCCAGAAAGGCATTGGCTGAGTATTTAATAAGCTCCGCACTATTGTAGTCTGTCACCAACATTTCAGGATGAAAATAGCCGGCCGGCCGGGTAAGGTAGCCGGGGGCGGTAAAATCCTGACTAATGATTGAGGCGTACAACTCCCGTAATCGCTCAACGCCTAAATTATCTTCCGCACCAAGGACAATCCGGTCGGGATATAAAAAATCCCTCAGCGCAGTGCCTTCCCTTAAAAACTCGGGATTCGCGACCACACTAAAACTACCCCCGCTTCCCAGCATTGTCTTGATCAGTCTGGCGGTACCCACCGGTACAGTTGATTTGTTGACTATAACTGGATGAGTACCGGGCTTTAAAAGGCCTGCCAGAGTATTGACAACTTCCTCAACCTGGGACAGGTCGGCATCACCATCAGCTTTAGGGGGAGTTCCCACAGCAAGAATAATTACTTCCGATTCGGTAATGTCCTCATTAATTGTTGTTTTAAAGGTTAGGTTAGCCCTGACCTCAAGCAATATGCTTCTCAGACCCTGCTCATAAATAGGGGGGGTGCCACTGTTTAAAAGGCTTATTAATTCTTCATTTTTGTCAATACAGATAACCTTATGACCAAGATAAGCCAGCGCCACCCCTGTGGTCAGCCCAACATATCCTGCACCCATGATGGCAACCCGCATTTTTATTCCCCTTTACATGCCCCGAATTTTTAACCTGCGCCCGGATTGCGTTTGAACGAGACTTCATTCAGAGGGTGATTCAACCCCCTCTGAATGTTAGCCGAGTCCATACTGGACTTAACCGCCCTTTGAAACCCGCCGCCTACAGAGGCGGGGGTCTTAGGGCGGATTGGTTCAGTGATCAATCCGGTTTAGCATTCTATTCTAATGGGCTGTAAAGTGTGACCTTACCACAACAAGCAGACCGCCACTCCCGGCGTACTCAGAAAGGTATTAGAACAACATCTTCACACCATTTGCGTGCTCAAGTCGGTGCCCACGGTCAAAGAAGTGATCCGCATTTACGGGAAGCGTTGGAACATCGAAGTTTTCTTTAAAATGTCCAAGTCCTATCTCAGGCTGGCCCAAGAGTTTCAGGGGCGTTCCTATGACTCTATGGTGGCGCATACTGCCATTGTGTTCATCCGATACATCATGTTGGCTCTGGAGAGCCGAAACGGTGAAGACCCAAGAACAATCGGCAGCCTCGACCAGCCTGACAAATTCTGCTCCATATGATTTTGATTAGTAACAGAAAGTAACCATTAGATTGAAAAGCTCATACTATATTTATTATTGTGCCTTTTTTAATGTCTTTTATGCCCGGCAACGTCTTGCCGTCCACGAATCAGGCTGCTATCAGCCCTGGTTGCCAATGCATCTACACTGCCCCATGATCCGGCAGAAATCATTCGCCTGGACCCTTTTGAAAATTACCTTCCCTATGATTGGAGCTTGAAACACGGATGAAAGAACTTATTATCGGAGCTTCGGGGCTTATCGGGCGCTATCTCTACCGGGTGTCGCTAAATACAGGCAGTGAAGCGGCCGGCACCTATTATAAAAATCGCCGCCCGGGCCTTATACCCCTGGATTTCACCGATGCAGAGGCTGTTAAAAGGCTAATCGCGAACATGCGGCCGGATGTAATCTATCTTCCCGCGGCCATGCCCCATGTGGACTGGTGCGAGCGGCACCCCGGGGACTCAGCGGCAATCAATGTTAAGGGGCCATGCAATGTTATCAGCGCCTTGACCGGGACCGGTATTAAGCTGGTATATTACTCCTCCGATTATGTTTTTGACGGGGAAAATGGGCCTTACACCGAAAATGACCTGCCCAATCCGGTCAATGTTTACGGCTTGCAAAAATTAGAAGTTGAAGACGAAATAATCCGGAAGATGACTAACTATTTAATACTGCGGGTTACCGTGGTCTATGGCTGGGAATACCCTGTTAAGAACTTTGCCCACAGGGCCATTAACAATCTAAGGTGTGGTCATAGCGTAAAGGTACCGGCTGATCAAATGGGAAATCCCACCTATGTGGCAAACCTTGCCGAAGCCTCACGGGAGCTCGCCCTGGACAGGCATACGGGGATATTTAACCTGGCTGGCGCCGCTAATGTAAGCAGGTATGAATTTGCAGTTGCGCTAGCCGGCGCCTTCAACTTGAATCCCCTGCTTATCATACCGGTATCAACCAATGAGGCCGGCCAGGCGGCCAAGCGGCCCTTAAGGGCCGGCCTGATCATTGACAAGGCCGGTAAAGTTCTTGACATGGATATGCTAAGTCATACTGAAGGCCTGCTGCGAATGAAAAATGAGGAGCGCATTTATAATGAATACCTGCGCAGCTGATTTACTGGTTACTGGTTTGGATTTCCCCTTACGGCTCGAAACGGCGCTCCCTTTAACCGCCACGACCTGGTTCTATTCCTTGAATCAGCTTTATCGGTGCCAGATTGCTGTTCGGGGGCAACCTTACCAGGCAGCCGGCCTATAGCGATACCTCTTACCGGCTGGCAGGAGACTTGAGCCAAATCGATAAAGTTATGAACGATGTACGAAGATAAATCGCCTGGCCGGGTAATCCGAGGTAAGCCTATGGATAATATCGATCCCCAAGAAATTCGCTCCCGCGCGGCTCAGGGAAACCGCCTTCTTCTTATGCGCCAGGTACTGGTTCAAATAGCTACATTTGCGGGAGGGATATTTCTCGCCCGTATTCTAAGCCCGGAAGAAATCGGTTTATTTGCCATAGCGGCATTCATCATCGGAATATTTGGCTTTTTGGGGGATTTGGGACTGGGGGCTTCCTTAATCCAGCGTAAAGACTCCATCAATGATGGCGATTTGCAGTTAACCTTTACCCTGCAGTTGATTCTATTTATTTTGTTAATGGCCCCCTTGGTAGCTCTGGCCCCCTGTATCGCTGCTCTTTATCCCGGGACGCCGCCTGATTTCCCGCTGATGATCAAGGTGATGGCTGTCAGCCTGCTTTTAAACTCCTGGCGTTCCATATCCTTCGTCCAAATGGAACGCCGGCTGGTTTTCGGCAAGCCGGCCTTAATCGAGACTGTTGAAGCGCTTCTGTACCAGTGCCTGGCCGTATTACTGGCCTTCAAAGGCTTCGGGGTGTGGAGCTTTATCTGGGCCTACCTGCTGCGAAGCACGGCAGGGGCCGCCCTGGCCTATGTATTCGCCCCCTGGCCGTTCCGCCTCCGCCTCAACTGGTTTGACGGTCGCAAGCTGCTGCGCTTTGGCTTGCCCTATCAATACCAGCTTATTATCAATCATTTGACCTCTGCCGTTATCCCTGCCCTGGTGGGCATCTTCACCGGCTCCGCGGCCGTGGGGCTGTTAACCTGGGCGCTTTCCCTGGCTACCAAGCCCCTGATGCTGGTGGATATTATCAGTAGAGTTAGTTTTCCCATGTTCTCGAGGTTACAGCATGAGCAAGGGGCACTGGATAAGGCCCTAACCCGCTATCTTACCTGGGTTAATCTGGTAAATGTCCTGTGGGCGGCAGTTATTATCTGCTCAGCCCGGGAGCTGGTGGAAATAATCTACACCGCAAAATGGCTCGACGCCGTACCGGCCTTAATAATATTCTCCGCAGCAATACCTTTTCACAGCTTCATCTGGCTGGTGGCCGTAAGCCTTAACGCCCGGGCCCGCCTTAGCCTGGTTAACTGGATAACATCATTACGCGCCCTTACTTACTGGCTGTCCTCAATAGCTCTTTTATCCCTGCTGGGGTATAACGGCGTGGCGGTTTCCAACCTGGTTGTCAACATCCTGCTGCTGGCGCTGCTTTTGTATCTGGCCGGGCGTAATTATCTGCGCCTTCTGGCTGAAGGCTGCTGGATTTTTCTGGCCGGGTTTATTACTGTGGTCAGTGGCCTTGCTATAAAAAAAGCATTATTATACCTTTTCAACCTCGACACAGGCATAATGGCGCTGGTTATGATTCTTGCCGTATGTTGTTGTTATGCTGTCACAATATATTTACTGGCGCCGCCCTGGGTTAAAAACGAATTATCCATCTGGTTTGAGAAAGAGCTTGCTCGACGGGCAAAAGATTGAAATTTGGCCTGCTCTATTACTTGGTAACTACTCAGGAGTCAGGAGTCAGAATGAGAAAACCAGCGAAAACATTTGAAGATTTACTGGCATGGCAGAAGGCACACCTGTTCGTACTTGCGATTTATCATTTATCCATGGCGTTTCCGAAGTATGAGATAGGCTGTAAAACGTCAACTTATCACATAAAACGAACCTAGATAACTAGTCCCGTTTAGTGAACTACCCCTCCCTTCGCTTTGCTCAGGACGGGGCTTCACGGCGGGAAAGTTAAAAGGTGAACTCTCTGACATCCTCCCGCAGGTTCACCCGTGGGAGGATGTCAGTTATCCGAAAAAAATCAGATACTTGTAGGGGGGTGATTAAGGAATTAACCTTGAATCAGCAGCATTATTCTGCTATACTGTAATTGCAGTATAGCAGAAAGAGGGGTACGGTATGCCTGAAAAAATTCAGCAAGTACAGAAGCGGATGTTAATTAGTTTAGCCCAAATTGCAAAATCTATTAATATCAGTGAAGGTGATTATGTGGCGATGGAAGAAAGGGATGGTGGAATTTTTATTCGTCCCGTTTCATGGCACGATAAGAAGCAGGAATATTTTTGGTCTGCAGAATGGCAGGAAAAAATGAAGCGTAGCGCTGAAGCAATACAAAATGGAAAATACAAAACATTCACTAATACCGATGACTTACTGAAAGAGCTTGGTGAAGAGAATGCCGACGATAATTCTAACTGAACCTTTTGCGGTTCAATTTCGCAAACTATCACAAACGGAGCAAAAACAGGCAAGAAAATCGTTACGTTTGATTTTGAATAATCCCAAACACCCTTCTCTTCAAATACACCGAATCAAAGGCACACCGTTTTGGGAAGCTTACGTTAATATCGATATCCGGATTATATTTGAACGTAAAAGCGATACGTTCGTACTCCATGCAATTGGGCATCACGATGTTTTGAGGAAATGGTGATAACCCGAATTCGGGTTTGTCAAGAATTGCAAGTATTTTTGAGGGATGTATTGACATAAGACGCCAAGGCTAATAGGTGGATTAAGGGCGTGGCGGTGTAATACAAGGATATAACAGGAGAGTTTTTGACTGTGCATATGTCGACAAGCGGCCCCTCTGGCCGATTTACAGACCGTCGACTGAGAAGAAGAACTCGTGCCCTTTTATGAGATAGAGGCGTAAGAAATTTGATTTTGATTTGAAAAAATTTTTGAAACATATTCGTGAGGAAGATAAAAAACATCCTGAAAGTATTGCTAAAGATAAGCCAATTAAAAAGCTGCCGGATTTTTTAAAGCCGTTATAAAAGAATAACAAAGCAACCGGAAGTGTGGGGGCGTGATTGAGTCCTTACACTTTTTTGTGTGTGGTGGATAATGGTAACAATGTAATTAGTTTAGTTCAACTAAAGTCACCGACCCAACAGGAAGGCAACGAGCCGATTAGATGAGGTCATGCCCACTTTGCGGTCCAGTATATCATAGGCGTAGGACAGGGAGATACCGTTGTCCTGCCGGATTTTGCTCAGGCGGCTTAAGCTGTCGTATTCGTAGCTGGTGACTCCCCGGGCGTCTTTCATTTGGGTTTGGTGGCCCAGCAGGTCGTAGCTGTACTCCACCGTCTCCGGGCGGCCGTTATAGATGATTTGTTTTTTGACGATCCGGTTCAGCCCGTCGTAGGCGTATTGGCAGGTCCTGCCGTTGCGGTCTGTTGAGGTGAGCAGGTTGCCGTTGGGGTCGTAGCGGTAGGTTTCCTTTTTGCCCGAGGGGTCGGTAAAAGAGATGATTCTGTCCAGGGAATCGTATGCGAACATGGTTTCGGCCCTGGCCGAAGCCTGGGGGGAACTAAGTCCCGCAGCGACTTTAGTGCGGTTTCCTTTGGCGTCGTAGTCATACTGCACGAAGTCGGATGACCAGGAGCTGATGACCTTTTCCACCAGGGTTAAAAGGTTGCGGCTGTTGTACTGGTAATTGGTTACGCCACCTTCGGGGTCTACCGTGCGGGTTATATTGCCGGCGGCGTCGTAATAGTTTCGGGTTACCCGCTCTTTCCCCGCCGCAAAGGGCGCCCTGCTGACCATGACCCGTCCCAGGGCGTCGTACTCCGTCCGGATGGTGTGGCCCAGTTCGTCGGTTTCGGCCACCCGGTTGCCCAGGTAGTCGTAGGCGTATTCTTTGCTTTGGCCCAGGCTGTTTGTTCGCCGGATCAGCCGGCCCAGTCCGTCCAGGGTGTATTTTGTCCGGTTACCTTTATAGTCCGCTTCTTCAGTGAGGTTGTCAAGATAATCATAGGAGTAGGCAGCAAAATATTCTTCGCCGTCCTGCAGCCGGCCCTGTTTTACCAGTTGTTCCCGGGCATCATAGTAGTAGTTGACCACCAGGTCTTTTTTGCCCGGGCCTGCTTCTTTGCTGACGGTAATCTTTTGCAAAGTACCCGACCTGTCCTGGATTGCCTCGTGGTATTGCACGCCGGTTTCAGCCAGTTTCTTGCCCCGGCTGTCCCGGTGGTTGACTTTAAGCAACCGGTTGAACTGGTCATAGGAGTATTCGATGTAGTTACCGTTGGGGTCAGTTTTTTGCAGCAGGTTATACTGGTCGTCATATTTGAGGTTGATCAGGTCGATGTTTTGCTGGTTGTCCCTGACCCTGGTAAGCTTGCCCAGGCTGTCGAAGTGGTAAATGGTCCGGTTTTTGTTTTCATCGGTAAAGTAAGCGATATTCCCGGCGTCGTCGTATTCATAGTGCCGGGTGGTTTTGTCAGGGTTAGTTATTTCCGCCAGTCTGTTCAGCAGATCATATTTGAAGGCGGTGACATTGCCGTTGCCGTCAGATTCACTGGTTTTGCTGCCGGAGGCAAAGTCGTATCCATAACGAAGGTCAATGACGGACTCATTACCGTCGGCATCCCTGTTAACGATACTTTTCGCCGTCAGGTAGGCGTGGCCGTACTCCGGGCCATATGCAAAATTCATGGTTACGTTTTCGGAATCCGTTTTCCTGGCGGTGCTAGAGATTACATTGCCGTAGTTATCGTAACTGTAGCTTTGTTGGCTTAACAGCCGGCTGTTGGCATAGGTGGCCTGGGAGGCCACTTCTTTGCCGTCGGGGGTAAGGGTGAATTTTACCTCGATGTCGGTAGCGGCATCCTGTTTGGTCCTGGTGCTGATTAACCGGTTGTACCTGGCGTCGTAGGTGTAAAAGACCTGGCGTTCCCCAGAGGTATATTCAGCGGCATTGGTGGGGTGGTTTTCGACAATGTGGTCAATCCCTTGCTGTTTAGGGTCAGTGTTTCGTAGCGGTAGTCGTCCGGGACCTGGTCGGCTTTATCTTCGCACAGCCTGTAAGACCCCGCCCTCTTAGGTCGGGGTCTTACAGGCTGTAAACTCGAAATAAGTGCGACTAAGGTTCAGATGGGGTTAAAACCCCCACCTGAACCAAGTCTTCTTTATACCGGAATCGCCAAGCACGACGGCCTGAAAGTGTATTTTAAGTACAAAAGCTGCAACCATTCCCTCTGCAACGACCATCCCCTGCGGGAGCTTACCTGGGTCATGGTAAAACGTAAAGGACCATCCACCCGTTTTCGGTGACTGGCCCTTTTTTTGTTCGCCCCCGGTTTAGTTCACTGCGCCTTCTATGAGAGCGCCGGCTTCTTCCAGCGAGCCTACGGTGTAGATCTTGTTGATGACCTTGTCCAGGGTTTCTACTTTACCGATCTCTCGGACTCTCCCTTGCAAGGCTCGTGAGGCATCCCCGAACCTGGCCTCCAGGTACTTGCAGATCGCCTCCTGGGCCATCGTGACTTTGCCTCTGACCTCGCCCTCGGCCATGGCGCCGACTATCATGGAAATCTCGTCTTTCATGGCCTTCTCCCTCAGCTCATACATCCGGCGCTCCTGCTTGTTGCGCATGAATGCCTGTTCGATGGTCAAGGCCTTCCTGATCCCGGGGTTATCCATGGCTATCGCCTCCATTTCCTCTCCTTGAAGATTACCAAGGTACAGCATCCAGGCTTCGATATCGTCCTTGGGCCTGCGCTTCAGTTTCTTTATTTTCTCCGGTTCCAGGAAGTGGATCTCCAAATCTTCGCTCAATAGTTCTCCGGTGTTGTCCTCCCGGATGTGGAAGGCGTGGTGGTAGCGCTTGTTGTCCTTGAACCAGTTGAAGCCCAGTATATTGATGGTCACGGTCTTGCGCAGGTCGCTGAATTTTTTACCTTCGGTCAGTTGGCCGTGATAAAGCCCGGCCCAGTAGTACATGGTCCGCTTGTCGATATTGTATTGGTTGGCCACCTGGACCTCTATGTTTATCAGAGCGCCGTCTTCCGTCCGGGCCAGCACGTCAAGCCTGGCCCCGCGGTCCAGCAGGTATTTCGGATTCAGCTCCCGGTCCAGCAGATCCACGTGGACCAACTCCCTGCCGGCAGGCGGCTTCAGTACCGCGTTAAGGAACCCAGCAGCGCATCCTTCCCTTCCTCCGACCCGAAGATCCTCTTGAAGGCGTAGTCGTTGGTACGGTTGATACCCTGATTTCCGGCAAGCCATCACCCCCTCCGGTGTGTTCACGTTACCCGTATTATACCAGATTCTTTTTTTGGGCCAAATACCCTACTTCACCAGGACGCGAAAGAGAAACTCCCGGCAGTGCAGCCCGAAGGCTGGGGGAGTTTCAGCCCATGGGGACTGAAACGACTCACAGGAGACGTCCCCCTGGTTCTCTGCTGATATAGGCTGGTCCCGTTCTGGTCGACTTTGCTGATCTGGTTGCCTCTTAGGTCGTAGGTATAGGTGAAACTGGAGAGGAGGTTGTCTCCTTGCCGGTTGATCAGGTCCGTCAGCATACCACCGTCGTTATAATTGTAATCGGTTGTCACCCCGGTGACTTCATTAATGGCTGTGGTCAAACGGCTGGTGGGGTCGTAACTGTACCGGAGGGTTCGTCCCTGTTCCCGGACCTGGGTCAGTAAGCCCAGGTTGTTGTAGGAGTATTGGATGTCCAGCAGTTTGTCGGCCGACTGGCTTAAGGTCATGCCCACTTTGCGGTCCAGTATATCATAGGCGTAGGCCAGGGAGATACCGTTGTCCTGCCGGATTTTGCTCAGGCGGCTTAAGCTGTCGTATTCGTAGCTGGTGACTCCCCGGGCGTCTTTCATTTGGGTTTGGTGGCCCAGCAGGTCGT
>JBFMEU010000003.1:0-69614 GCA_040753155.1 Bacillota bacterium | reverse complement strand
CTGGGAGGGCTGTGCGTTCAATTTGGATATGGAGCAAATATTGTGGCACTCCCAGAGGAAACGGGGAGTAAACGGAGAAAACAAACCTGCTCCTAAGGCTAAAGAGGCGCACTTCTACTCGACCAATCACACTACTATTCTATATCGGCAGTGAGAGTTCAAAACTTTAGTTACTATTCAGGTATTCAGAATTCAGGAGTTAGGATTCAGAATGGACCGTATATCTCATGCTTCGGAAACGCCATGGATAAACGATAAACCGCAAGTACGAACAGGTGCGCTTTCTGTCATACCAGTAAATTTTCAAATGTTTTCGCTGGTTTTCTCATTCTTCTGACTTCTGACTCCTGACTCCTGAGTAGTTACAAACTTTATATCTTTGGGGGCCGTAGTTTGGCGACCAAAAGGGTACAGGCTATTATTTTCGCTATGCGGAAATAATAGCCTGTACCCTTTTGGTCTTTTTTCTTTGCCCTGTTAGCCAAGAATGCTGATTACTGTTTGCTTCATTTCCTCCCCGGTCACGCTGCGGGAATGCAGGACAGGTCTTTTGTCCAGGTCTAGCAAACCCCGGGGGATGGTCAGGCCGGTGGTCCGGGATAACACTTCCAGCAGCTGAAACTCAGTTTTGCCGCTTATGGCTGCCGGCCCCAGAATGGCCCTGACCACACTCTCATTAAACTTAAAGGGACTGGCTGTGGAAACCAGGATGGTTCTGGCGCCGTCCGCGGTTTCCTGCCGGTATTTGGTATAAACGTTGCGGCCCACGGCGGTGTGAGTGTCCATGACATAACCGTGCTTGAGGTAGGTTTCCCTGATGGTCCGGGCAGTTTCCAAATCATCGGCAAAGTCCGACCAGAAAATGTCCTGAATTTCCTGGCGGGTGGCCGGGTCAACTGTATAGCGGCCGGTTTCCCGCAGTTGCCGCATCCAATCACCCACCTGGCCGGGGCTGCGGGTTATTTCAAAAAGGAGCCGCTCCAGGTTGCTGGAGATTAGAATGTCCATGGACGGTGAGGTGGTCCGGTGGAAGGCGCGGTTCCGGTCATAGACGCCGGTGCGGATAAAATCCGTAAGCACGTTGTTGCGGTTGGCGGCGCAGATCAGGCGTCCCACCGGCAGGCCCATGCGGCGGGCATAGCAGCCGGCCAGAATATTGCCGAAATTGCCCGTGGGCACCACAAAGTTAACCGGCTGGCCGGCGGTTATTTCCCCGTCCCTGATCAGGTCCAGGTAGGCGGAAAAGTAATAAACAATCTGCGGCACCAGGCGTCCCCAGTTGATGGAGTTGGCCGAAGAAAAGCGGTAGCCGGACTGTTTGAGGGACCGGCTGAGAGCCCGGTCGCTGAAAATTTCCTTAACCCCGGTCTGGGCGTCGTCAAAGTTTCCCCTTACAGCCACCACGCTGACATTGCGGCCCTCCTGAGTCACCATTTGTGTTTTTTGAACCTGGCTTACTCCTTCTTCCGGGTAGAATACGATGATCCGGGTCCCGGGCACATCCATAAAGCCCTCCAGGGCTGCCTTGCCCGTATCTCCTGAGGTGGCCACCAGAATCACGATCTCGTCCTGCTCGCCGGTTTTGGTTGCCGCCAGGGGCATCAGCCGGGGCAGTATTTGCAGGGCCATGTCCTTAAAGGCGCAGGTGGGGCCGTGCCAGAGTTCCAGGATATACTCCCGGTTGTTTAGCATGACCACCGGCGCAATGTCCGGATGGTTAAATTTTTCGCTGCTGTATGCCCCGGCAACACAGCCGTCCAGTTCTTCCGGGGTGAAATCCGTCAGGAAAAGCTCCAGGATGGCCCTGGCCCGGTGGTGGTAGCTTGCTTTAACCAGGCCGGCCAGGAAATCACTGCTGACGGTAACCGGGCTGGCGGGCACAAACAGGCCCCCGTCAGGGGCAAGGCCCATTTTGATGGCTTCGGAAGATGACACGGACAGGTCCTCTCCCCTGGTACTCCGGTATAACATTTATTTGAACCTCCTGCCGGTGTAATTGCAACTGGTGTTACTATTCAGGTGGCCTTAGTTGCTCAAGCTGTGGATGGGGGCGGGAATCCGCCCGCCCCGGCGCACGAAGTCAACGGCTGAAAAGGGATTTACCGCCATTACCGGGGCCCGCCCCAAGAGCCCGCCGTATTCCACGAAATCCCCCACCACTTTACCCGGGGCGGGGATAATTCTTACAGCGGTTGTTTTTTGATTGATCACCCCGATGGCGGCCTCATCGGCAATGATGGCGGCCAGGGTTTCCACCGGGGTGTCCCCCGGCACCGCGATCATGTCCAGGCCCACGGAGCAAACGCAGGTCATGGCTTCCAGTTTAGCGATGTTCAGGGCACCCTCCTCCACCGCCCGGATCATGCCGGCGTCCTCGCTGACGGGGATAAAGGCCCCGGACAGCCCGCCCACGTAAGATGAGGCCATGGCCCCGCCCTTTTTAACGGCGTCATTTAGCAGCGCCAGGGCGGCGGTGGTGCCGTGGGCGCCGCAGCGCTCCAGGCCCATGGCCTCCAAAATTTCGGCCACACTGTCGCCCACCGCCGGGGTGGGGGCCAGGGAAATGTCCACAATCCCAAAGGGCACACCCAGCCGGCCGGCCGCTGTGCGGCCCACCAGCTCGCCCATGCGGGTGATCTTGAAAGCGGTCTTTTTTACCGTTTCCGCCAGGGCGCCAAAATCAGCCCCCCTGACCCGCTCCACGGCATTTTTGACCACCCCCGGGCCGCTAACTCCCACGTTGACGACGCACTCGGGCTCCCCCACACCGTGGAAGGCCCCGGCCATGAAGGGATTATCCTCGGGGACGTTGGCAAATACAACCAGTTTGGCGCAGCCCAGCCCGTCCCGGTCCGCGGTGAGCCGGGCGGTCTCCTTGATCACCCGGCCCATCCGGTAAACTGCGTCCATATTGATGCCCGCCTTGGTGGTGGCCACGTTTACCGAGGCGCAGACCCTTTCCGTTTCCGCCAGGGCGGCGGGAATAACTTCAATTAAGTTGCCGTCACCGGTGGTAAAGCCCTTATGTACCAGGGCGGAAAAGCCCCCAATGAAGTTGACCCCCACAGTTTCCGCCGCCCGGTCCATGGTTTGGGCAAATTTAAAATAGTTTGCGGGAGAACTGGGCTCGGCCACCAGAGCCATGGGGGTCACGGAAATGCGCTTGTTCACAATGGGAACGCCGTATTCCCGGGCAATATCCTCCCCCACCCGGACTAGATTGCCGGCCAGGCGGGTGACCTTGTCATAAATTTTGCGGCAGGCGATGTCAGCGTCCGGGTGACTGCAGTCCCGCAGGCTGATACCCATGGTGATGGTGCGGATGTCCAGGTTTTCCTCCTGAACCATTTTTATTGTTTCAAGTATTTCCTGCATGGTCAGCATTGCGGATTCAACCTCCAATTTCAGTTCCGTTAAAATCCTGAGTGGCCGGTAGTGGCTTATGCCTCCCGGTCATGGTCCTTTCGGCGTGAAACCTTTTGGCCCGGTGGGATGTTGCCTGCCTGCCCATCGTTTTAGCGCATATTAAATGCGGTGCATGAAACTAAAAGCGTCCTCGTGTTGGGCGTCGATGCGCACACCCAGTTCCCGGCCCCTGGCGTTGAGCAGTTCCTTGACGGTGGCCAGGTCTATTTTGCTTCCTTCCATGTCGGCAATGAGTACCATGACCAGAAATTCCTGCAAAATGGTCTGGCTGATATCCAGGATGTTAATGTTGTTGGCGGCCAGCACGTTGGCAACGCCGGCGATAATGCCCACCCGGTCGGGACCCAGTACGCTGATGATGATCCGGTTGCCCCGGGGCAGTTCCTTCATCTGGGACATTTAATACATCGCTCCTTATGCTCATCTGGTAGTGTCCCCTGAAGTGGCTCTAAAACACCACCACAGTGTTTTATCTTCGTGGATTGAACAATTACCCTTCCGGGGCCATTTCCCGGGATAACTTCTAAATACTTCTACCCTAGGCCTTGAAATCCTGCCGGGTCAGCCAGGCAAGGGTTATTGAAAATTATGTCGCCCTGTTTTGCGGAAAAGGATTTTGCATTTCTGGCAACGAATAGTTAAGGCATAATATCGCCGGGCCTTGGGACCATAAAGACAGGATCTTCTGTAGGGGGTAAGAGCCATGGAAAATGATAGTTTTAGCGGGCTTAGCCATTTTGATGCCGGCGGCCGGGCCCGCATGGTGGACATTAGCGAAAAAGGGGAGACCCTGCGGGAGGCCGTGGCCCGGGGCGAGATTATCATGCAGCCGGAGACCTTGACCCTGGTGGCGTCCGGTGGTATGACCAAGGGTGATGTACTGGGGGTGGCCCGGGTGGCCGGCATTATGGCGGCCAAGGAAACCGGACGTCTGATTCCCATGGCCCATCCCATCAATCTGACCGGGGTTAACGTAAATTTCCGGCTGCGGCAGCCCGACACGGTAGAAATTGAAGCCAGGGTGCGTACCACCGGCAAGACCGGGGTGGAAATGGAAGCGCTGACGGCGGTCTCCGTGGCAGCCCTGACCGTTTATGATATGTGTAAGGCTGTGGATAAGGGTATGCGGGTGGAAAAAATACGGCTGGTCAGCAAATCCGGCGGCCGGAGCGGTGAGTACAGGCGGGAGGGCGAGGAGCTTTGGAATCCATAATAAGGGGGGTTGCAGTATGGCGGTGGTTGAAGTTAGTGTAGTGCCCCTGGGTACCACGGGCGCCGGGCTCAGCGATTATGTGGCCGGCTGTGTCAGGTTACTGCAGGGGGCGGAGGGTGTTAGCTATCAGTTAACTCCCATGGGAACCATCATTGAGGGCGATCTTGACCGGGTGCTGGAACTGGCGCGGCAAATGCACGAGGAGCCCTTCAAGGCCGGGGTGGTCCGGGTGCTGACTACCATCAAGGTTGACGACCGGCGGGATCGGCCCGTAACCATGGCGGGCAAGGTGGCGGCGGTGGAGCAAAAGCTATAGATGGTGGGGTTGCCATTTGAAGTACTATCTTGATTTACTGGACAGCTTAAAGCGGGGGAATATTGCCCCCGTGTATCTCTTTTACGGCCCTGAGGTGTACCTGCGGGAACAGGCCCTGGCCCGTTTTAAGGAGATCTTGCTGGAACCGGCCACAGCGGAATTTAATCTGGACCTCCTGGACGGGGAAGGCACCGGCCCGGACGCCATTGTGGCTGCTGCCGGCCTTCCGCCGCTGCTGGCCGCCAGGCGCCTGGTCATTGTCCGCCAGGCCGGGCTGTTTCGCCCTGCCAGGGCCGGGGCCGGGGAGTCCGGGGAAAGGCCCGGGGAGGCCTTGCTGCGGAGCTATTTGGAGCAGCCGGCGGCAGAAACCTGCCTGGTTTTCGATGCCGGGGAAGCCGTGGACAAGCGCCGGAAAATTTACAAATTGGTGGCCGCTAAGGGCCGGGTGGTGGAGTTCAGTCTGTTAAAGCCAACGGAGATCTACCGCTGGCTGGAGCAGCGGGCCCGGCAGGAGGGCCGGGGCATCCAGCGGGAGGCCTCGGAAGAAATGCTGCGCCGGCGCGGAAAAAGCCTGATCAGCTTGTATCAGGAAATGGAGAAGTTGATTAACTATACAGCTCCCGGTACAACCATCACGCCCCGGGAGGTCAGGGACCTGGTGCCGGAAAAGCTGGAGGACAGTATCTTTGCGGTGGTTGACGCCATCGGGGAGAAGCAGTGCGCCAGAGCGTTGCAGGGGATCAGGGATTTACTTTTATGCCGGGTGCAGCCCCACTACATCCTGGCTATGGTGGTCAGGCAGTTCCGGCTTATTTTACTGGCCGGGGAGCTGCGGCGGGAGGGCTGTTCCGGGCCCGAACTGGCCGCCCGGCTGGGGGCGCACCCCTTTGTGGCCAAAAAGGTTCAGGAGCAGGGGCGCAACTTCACAACTGCCCAGCTTTTGGAGTTACTGGACAGCCTGGGGGAAATTGATGTCAAGACCAAGACCGGACGCCTGGACTTCTACCCGGCCATGGAAATGCTGGTTTTAAAGCTCTGCCAATCTCAGGAGTCAGGAGTCAGAAGTCAGGAGTCAGAATGAGAAAACCAGCGTAATTCAGGTGGCTTAGACCAAAAAGACAGGCTACTATTTTCGCTTTGCGAAAAAGTTGCCTGTCCCTTTTTTGCGGGCAACACTTTATTTAGTCTGTATTCAAAAATGGTTTGCCAGGGAAACTTTTTGTTACCCCGCCGTTTTGTTGAATCTTTTGGTCAGGCGGGATTTCTTGCGGGCTGCGGTGTTTTTATGTAAAACACCCTTGGTAACAGCTTTATCAAGCATGATCAGAGCCTTGCGCAAACTTGTCTGGGCCTCTTCCCGGCCGGCTGCGGTCAAGGCATCCTCGAATTTGCGAATGGAGGTCCGGACGGTGGACTTGATGCGGGCGTTGCGAAGTCTCCGCTTTTGAGCTATTTTAACCCTTTTAACTGCGGATTTTATGTTGGCCATTGCGTTTTCACCTCCCCCGGCAGCAACAATTTTATCACGCACAGTAAAAAAAAGCAAGGGCGTTGTATACAGATGGATAATTTGGTCAAATATATTGAATGATTTTATATTAAGGAGGTGACATCGTTAATGCAATGGATTGGACTGGCCATCAGGTTTGTTGTTTCTGCTCTTGTATTGATTGTTGTTAGTTGGCTGGCCCCGGGATTTGTGGTGCAGGGCGGTTTTATCGGGGCGCTCATTGCCGCTGCTGTCATTGCGCTGCTGGGTTATGTGGCCGAGGCCCTGCTGGGGGATCGGATTACTCCCCAGAGCCGGGGCCTGGTTGGCTTTATCACAGCCGCGGTAGTTATTTATGTGGCCCAGTTTATTATTCCCGGTCTGCTTACAGTTACCCTGGTGGGAGCGCTTATTGCGGCGTTCGTAATTGGCATTATTGATGCCGTTGTACCTACCGTGCTGCGCTAAGGGCAGAGTAATAACAAAGGAATACCCCCCGCAGTAAAGGCATATATACTTGTACTATGGACAGTATTTTGCCATTATGGGGGGTATTTTCATGCAGCGGGCCTGTACGGGGAACATCAGAAGAGCTAATAAGTTTCGGCCGGCCATCTTGCTTAAGCTTATAATTATTATCCCGGGCCTGGTCTTTATTATCATCAACCAGTTAGGCCACCCGGCAATGGCGCTTAAAGACAGCGTACCAAGAATCGTTTGGCAGTCTCTGGTTATGGATGAGCAGGATCCCCGGGGTGTGCTGCTACTGGCCATGCCGCTGCTGGCCCGGTCCGGGGCGGCGGATGATGCGCCCTCGGCCGTGACCCCCCGTTATGCCGTCACCGGGGCGCTTACTGCTTTTCAGCTGCGCTTCAGTGAGCCCCTGGATTTGTTGCACAGCGAAATATCCCTGCTGGCCCTGGCCACCGAGCAGGGGCCGGTGTCTTCCGCCGGCGCTTCCCCGCCGCCGGCGGAAGAGCCTGAGGAATTAGAGGAGGCAGCAGGGCCGCCGGAGCTTTCCAAGCACTGCCTGGTGGCCATTTACAACACCCACACCGGGGAGACCTATGCTCTCACCGACGGCATGGAACGTCTTGACGGCAAGCGGGGGGGAGTGGTCACCGTGGCCGCCGCCCTGCAGGAGGAACTGGAAACCCGCTACGGCATCCGGGTGGCCAGATCGGACCAGATTTGCGACGCCGTTTACAGCACCTCTTATGCCGAGTCGGAAAAAGTGGCGCGGGAACTGCTGGCCCAGCACCCGCACCTGGTGACTGTGCTGGATATCCACCGGGATGCCGGCAAGTCCAGGCAGAACAGCCTGGTTACCGTAAACGGCCGGGAAGTGGCCCCCATTTTAATTGTCATCGGCTCCGACGCCCGGGCCTCCCACCCCGAATGGCGGCAAAATTACAACTTTGCCCGGGGCCTGTCGGACAAAATGGATAGTATGTACCCGGGGCTTTCCCTGGGGGTCCGGGTTAAGGAGGGCCGTTACAACCAGTACTTGCACCCGGGCGCCATCCTGCTGGAGATGGGCACCGTGGCCAATTCAACCGGGGAGGCCGTGGCCAGCGCCCGTTTGCTGGCAAAAGTGCTGGCCGTGTATCTGGCGGAAACCGGTCAGGTAAGAGATTGATTCTTTTGAGCGGTGATAACGCCGTGCCTTAACACCGGTTTCACTGAATATATACCTTTTCGGAGGCCTGCCCAAAGTGTTATAATGCAAAGGTATGGTAACTACTCGCGTTTTTTAAACATTGCACAAGGTTCTGTTGAAGAATGCCGATATTACTTGATACTTACGAAGGATCTTGGATATGGTGATACTTACGAAACAAAACTTCTCTTGCAAGAGGTTAGTAAATTGCTGGAAGCATAGTTTCGGGGTATTCTGACTCCTGACTCCTGAATTCTGAATACCTGAGTAGTTACAAGGTATGAGTTGTTGCGCCAATAAGGAGGCCTTTTTGAGAATATGCAAGAACGGATACGCAATTTTTGTATTATTGCCCACATAGATCACGGCAAGTCGACCCTGGCCGACCGCTTGCTGGAGTTTACCGGTACTCTCACCGAGCGGGAGATGTCCGAGCAGGTGCTGGACCAGATGGATCTGGAGCGGGAGCGGGGTATTACCATTAAGGCCCAGGCGGTGCGTCTGA
Organism: Bacillota bacterium; assembly: GCA_040753155.1. Taxonomy (GTDB): domain Bacteria; phylum Bacillota; class Desulfotomaculia; order Desulfotomaculales; family JBFMEU01; genus JBFMEU01. The sequence continues at coordinate 61,005 of JBFMEU010000003.1, read as the reverse complement.
TCTACCGGGCCAGGGACGGCCGGGAATACCAGCTTAACCTGATTGACACACCGGGCCATGTTGACTTTACCTACGAGGTGTCCCGGAGTCTGGCCGCCTGTGAGGGGGCGCTTTTGGTGGTGGACGCCGCCCAGGGCATTGAGGCCCAGACCCTGGCCAACGTCTACCTGGCCCTGGACCACAACCTGGAAATCATTCCGGTAATTAATAAAATTGACCTGCCCGCGGCCGATCCCCAACGGGTTAAAAAAGAGATTGAGGACGTTATTGGCCTGGATATGTCCGGTGCGGTTATGGCCTCGGCCAAGGACGGCGCCGGTGTGGAGGAGATCTTGGAGCAAATTGTCAGCAAGATCCCGCCTCCCCGGGGTGATGAGCAGGCCCCCTTGCGGGCGCTGATTTTTGACTCCCACTATGATTCCTACAAGGGGGTCATTGCTTATGTCCGGGTGATGGAAGGGGTCCTGAAAAAGGGCCTGCCTATCAGGATGATGTCCACGGGCAAGGAGTTTGAGGTTAATGAGGTGGGCATTTTTCGCCCGGCCATGACCCTGACCGACGAACTGCGGGCGGGGCAGGTGGGCTTTGTGTCCGCCAGTATGAAAAATGTCAAGGACACCCGGGTGGGGGACACCATCACCGATGCCCGCCGGCAAGCTAAAGAGCCTTTGCCGGGCTATCGAAAAATCACCCCCATGGTTTACTGCGGCCTATACCCTGTGGAAACCATGGATTATGAGGACCTGAGGGACGCCCTGGACAAGCTCAAGCTAAACGACCCCGCCCTGGTTTACGAGGCGGAAACCTCCGAGGCCCTTGGCTTTGGTTTTCGTTGCGGGTTTTTGGGGCTGTTGCACATGGAAATCGTCCAGGAGCGCCTGGAGCGGGAGTACAACCTGAGCCTGATCACTACCGCCCCCAACGTGGTGTACCGGGTTACCACCACCGGCGGTGATGTGCTGATGGTTGAAAATCCCTCCAAGCTGCCGCCCTCAGGCAAAATTGAATTCATGGAGGAGCCCTATGTCCGGGCCACCGTCATGGCGCCCAAGGACTATGTCGGACCTGTCATGGAGTTATGCCAGAACCGGCGGGGTGTCTTTAACAATATGGAGTACCTGGGTGAAAACCGGGTTATGCTGACTTATGACCTGCCTTTGAGCGAAATAATCTACGACTTTTTCGACCACCTGAAGTCCCGCACCCGGGGCTACGCCTCCCTGGACTACGAGGTGACCGGTTACCGCCGCTCAAAGCTGGTGAAAATGGACATCTTCATCGGTCGGGAGGTAATGGACGCCCTGTCCAGCATAGTGCACCGGAACAAAGCGGAGCAGCGGGGCCGGGCCCTGGCCGAAAAGCTCAGGGAATTGATCCCCAGGCACTTGTTTGAAATACCCATCCAGGCGGCTGTCGGCAATAAAATCATTGCCCGGGAAACCGTCAAAGCCCGGCGCAAGGATGTGCTGGCCAAGTGCTACGGCGGCGACATCACCCGTAAGCGCAAGCTTTTGGAGAAGCAGAAGGAAGGTAAAAAGCGGATGAAGCAGGTGGGGAACGTGGAAATTCCCCAAGAAGCCTTCATGGCTGTGTTAAGCATTGATTTCCCTTGACAAACGGCATAATAAGTGCTATTTTTTAGCTAGGGTATTAGCACTCAATTAAAGAGAGTGCTAACAAAGGGGGGTGCTCAGGGATGAAGATGGACAGCCGGAAGCAGCAGATTCTCATGGCCATTATCCACGACTATATTGCTACTGCTGAGCCGGTTGGTTCACGGACCATAGCGCGGAAATACAGTTTGGGGATCAGCCCGGCAACTATACGCAATGAAATGGCCGACCTGGAGGAAACGGGCTATATTGAGCAGCCTCACACATCGGCCGGCCGGATACCCTCGGAGCGGGGCTACCGCTATTACGTGGACTATTTAATGCAGCGGGAAGAGCTTACCAACGATGAGCAGGAGTTGGTCCGTCAGAGGTATGAGGCCAAGGTTAAAGGCGTCGGGGAAATTATTCAATATACAGGGCAACTCCTGGCCCAGCTCACCAACTGCGCCGCGGTGGTACTGTCAACTCAGACGGGAAACACCGCCTTCAGGCATATCCAGTTGGTGCAAATGACGACGGAAAAGGCGTTGTTGATTGTAGTGATGGACAACAGCACCGTTCACCACCGGATGATTGAGATTTCCGAAAGTATCACCCAGGGGGATCTAGATACCATTTCTACTGTGCTAAACGCTAAATTGCAGGGGCGGACCATGGAAAGCATCAAGATGACCCTGCTTAAGGAAATCTATTTTGAGTTGGCCAAACACGATCAGATATTGAATATGGCTCTGGAACTGGTCAGTGACAGCCTGGCCCCGGATATTAAGGATAAAATCTATCTAGGCGGGGTATTTAATATCCTAAACCAGCCAGAATTTCACAATGTGGAGAAAGTTAAAACTTTACTTAGCCTCCTGGAGCAAGAAAAGTTGGTTTCCAACATCATGTCCGACGGCTGCCGCGTCAGTGGCGTTACGGTGCGCATTGGCGGCGAAATCAGCCATGACCAGATGCGGGAATGTAGTATGGTCATGGCAACCTACACGGTGGACGGCAGGCCCCAGGGCTCTGTGGGTGTGCTGGGACCCACCCGGATGGACTACGCCAGGATGGTTACCGTGGTGGACTATATGACCAAGAACCTTTCCCTGGCCCTGGAAAGATTTCTCCGGGGTTGCGGCAAATAAGGAGGATATGAGATTTGAGCCTGAAGCAGCAGACCGGCGCCGGCGCTGATATCGACGAGAAAATGGCGGCCCTGGTGACCAACGCCAATGCCGTCCGGGCGGTTTCCGCCGCCGTGGAGGGGACTTTGGGGCCCAAGGGCCTGGATACCATGCTGGTGGACCGGTTTGGTGAAGTTGTGATCACCAATGACGGGGTTACCATTCTGACCATGATGGAGGCCAACCACCCGGCGGCCAAAATGCTGATTAACGTTGCCCGGGCCCAGCAGGATGAAATTGGCGATGGAACCACCACGGCTACCGTTATGGCCGGGGCCATGGTGAGCGCCGGGGTGGAGCAGGTGGCCCGGGGGGTGCCGGTGGCCAGAGTCATCGAGGGCCTTAAGGCGGGGGTGCAGCGAGGTCTGGAGGTTATTCGGGCCAAGACCCGCCCAGTTGAGGACATGACTGATCCGGTACTGCGCCAGGTGGCCCTGGTGGCCGGGCGTGAGCACCATGATATAGCTGATCTGGTGGTTGAGGCGGCCCGGCTGATTGGCAGGGAAAAGCTGATTGAGCAGTCCTTCAAGTTTTCCGACACCGTGCTGGCCGAGGAGGGCGCCGAAAACCTGGTATTCAGGGGCGTGATTATTAATAAGGAGCGCATGAACCGCCAGATGCCCGGGGAAGTACTGAAAGCAGGGGTGCTGGTGATTGATGACGCCCTGGAGCCCGAGGAAATTGAGGAAGAGGCCCTGGCCACCGAGGCCGGTTTTAACCGCTACATGGAGTTGCAGGGACAGTTTCGGAAGAACGTGCAAAAAATTATTGACCTGGGCGCCGCCCTGGTGCTGGTGGACCGCGGTGTTGATGACACAGCCGAGGAGATGCTCACCGACGCCGGCATCATGGTTGTGCAGCGGGTGGCCCACCGGGAGCTGCAAAAGGCTGCCGAGCACACCGGTGCCAGGATGATCAAGCGCACCGGCCTGAAGAGGGACCTGGAAGTAATCCGGGGCTGGCTGGGCCGGGCGGACAGGGTATACAACGATGAGAAGCTGGAGCAGGTCTGGGTGCTGGACGGCGGCGGCAAGCCCATGGCCACAGTGCTGGTGGGCGCCTCCACGGCGGAAGTGGTTGGTGAGCGGGAGCGCATTGCCAAAGATGCGGCGGCCTCGGTGCAGGCTGCGGTAAGGGGCGGCATTGTGCCCGGGGGCGGTGCCATGGAACTGGCGGTGGTCAGGGAGGTGGAGCAAACCCGGGCCGGGATCAGGGGCATGGCGGCCTACGGGGTGGACTGTGCCATTGAGGCCCTGAAGCGGCCCATGTCCCAGATTGTGGCCAACGCCGGGTTCAATCCCCTGGAGAAAATAGGCGACGTAATTTCGGCCCAGGCGGAAACCGGGCGGGAAAGCCTGGCCGTGGACTGTGACACCGGAAATATAGCGGATATGTTGGAGGCGGGGGTTGTCGACCCGGCCCCGGTTAAGATATATGCTTTGAAGGCGGCGGGTGAAATTGCCGAGGCCATTCTAAGGATAGATACCATCATTAAAAAACGCGAAGAAAAATCTCAGCCGGCCCCGGAGCATGTCGGGAAAAGTTTTTAGTGAGAAAACAAGTGTCCAAACGGCATTAACGATAAGTTATTTGTGAGGTGATCCCAGTGGATGATAAACTGCGTCGGGACGAACAGGATATCGTTGACAACGAGCCGGATACCGGCGTCGCAGCGGAGGAGGCATCCGAAACAGCAGATGAACCGACCCCGGAGGAGTGGCGGCAGAAGGTTGATGAGGCCCTGGCCAGGGCGGATGAATTATACGGGCGCCTGGCCCGGCTCCAGGCAGACTTTGAAAACTATCGCCGGCGAACCCGGAAGGAAAAGGAAGAGTTGTGGAAGTACGCCTCGGAGCAGATAATTGTAGCCCTGCTGCCGGTATTGGACAATTTTGAGCGGGCCCTGGCGGCCGGGGATAATGACCCGGCCAGGGTAATTGAAGGTGTCGGGATGATTTACCGCCAGCTGCAGGAGGTGCTTACCCGGGAGGGGCTGAAGCCCATTCCGGCCCGGGGGGAAATTTTTGATCCGGCCTGCCACGAGGCCATGCTGCAGCAGGAAAGCGGGGAGCACCCGGATAACACGGTGCTGGAAGAATTGCAAAAGGGTTATTATTTAAAGGATAAGGTAATCCGGCCAGCTATGGTCAAGGTGGCCCGTAATTGTTAAGCAAGAGAAAACAAACCAAAAAAATTGGAGGGAATAGATGTGTCTAAAGTTATAGGAATTGACCTGGGAACAACCAACTCCTGTGTGGCGGTAATGGAGGGCGGTGAGGCAGTGGTTATTCCCAATGCCGAGGGGGGGCGCACCACGCCCTCGGTGGTCGGCTTCTCCAAAACCGGGGAGCGCCTGGTGGGCCAGGTGGCCAAGCGGCAGGCGGTCAGCAACCCCGACCGTACCGTGCAGTCGATCAAACGCTACATGGGCACGGACCACAAGGTTAACATAGACGGCAAAGACTATACGCCCCAGGAAATCTCGGCCATGATCCTGCAAAAAATGAAGGCCGACGCCGAGGCCTACCTGGGGGCCAGGGTCGAAAAAGCGGTTATTACCGTACCCGCCTACTTCACCGACTCCCAGCGTCAGGCCACCAAGGACGCCGGGCGGATTGCCGGCCTGGAGGTACTGCGGATTATCAATGAGCCCACAGCCGCGGCTCTGGCCTACGGCCTGGACAAAGCCAACGACCAGACCATCCTGGTGTTCGATCTGGGGGGCGGCACCTTCGACGTTTCCATCCTGGAGCTGGGTGACGGCGTGTTTGAGGTTAAGGCCACCAGCGGCAACAACCGCCTGGGTGGGGACGATTTTGACCAGCGGGTGATTAATCACCTGGTGGCGGAGTTTAAAAAAGATGCCGGCATTGACCTGAGCAAGGACCGCATGGCCATGCAGCGGCTGAAAGAAGCGGCGGAAAAGGCCAAAATCGAGCTGAGCGGCGTGCATACCACCAACATCAACCTGCCCTTCATTACGGCGGACGCCGAGGGGCCCAAGCACCTGGATATTAACCTGACCCGGGCCAAATTTGATGAGCTGACCTCGGATCTGGTGGATAAAACCATGGGGCCCACCAAGCAGGCCATGGCCGACGCCGGACTTGAGCCCAAGGATATTGACCGGATTCTGCTGGTGGGGGGCTCCACCAGGATCCCGGCGGTTTACGAGGCAATTAAAAAGTATCTGGGCAAAGAGCCTCATAAGGGGATTAACCCGGATGAGTGTGTTGCTCTGGGCGCGGCCATTCAGGCCGGCGTGCTGGCCGGCGAGGTTAAGGATGTCCTGCTGCTGGACGTAACGCCCCTTTCCCTGGGCATTGAAACCCTGGGCGGTGTTAATACCGTGCTCATTGAGCGCAATACCACCATCCCCACATCCAAGAGCCAGATCTTTTCAACGGCGGCGGACGGCCAGACCACGGTGGACATTCACGTGCTGCAGGGTGAGCGGCCCATGGCGGCGGACAACAAGACCCTGGGCCGGTTTCAGTTGAGCGGTATTGCCCCGGCGCCCCGGGGTATTCCGCAAATCGAAGTGAAATTTGACATTGACGTTAACGGCATTGTCAATGTCTCGGCTAAGGACCTGGGCACCGGCAAGGAGCAAAGCATCACCATAAGCGGCAGCTCCAACCTTAAAGACGATGAAATTGACAAAATGGTGAAGGAAGCCGAAAAAAATGCCGAGGCCGACAAAAGGCGCAAGGAAGAGGTGGAGGTCCGCAACCAGGCTGACAGCATGGTGTACCAGGCGGAGAAAACCCTTGGCGAGAACAAGGATAAGGTTGACCCGGCCCTGGCTCAAAAGGTCCAGCAGGCGGTGGATGAACTTAAAGAGGCCCTTAAGGGCAACGACATCGAAATGATCAAGGCCAAACTGGAGGCCGCCACCAGGCTGCTGCATGAGTTCTCGGCAGTCATTTACCAGCAGCCGGGGCAGCAGGGGGGCGGCTGCGGCGCCGGAACCTGCAGCCACGAACATGGCCAGGATCAAGGCCAGGGCACCCGGCAGGACAACGTAGTGGATGCCGACTACGAGGTCAAGGATGAAGGGAATAAAAAATAGGGTAAACATTCAGTAAACCAGGTGGAGGCACGGCGTTATCGTTAGCGAACGACTTGCGGAGCGCCGGTAACAGCACCCGGCGCAGTGAGGGTAACCGGACTGCGGCGCGAAACCAGCGGACTAGTAAGGCGACGGGTTTGAGAACAAGGTGTTTTGAGGAGAGCAGGCGCCTTCCAGTATAAATCTATCACCGCCTTTGCAGCGCCGCTAGTCCGGTCCGAAACAAGCCGTGGTGTTGTCGGCGCGGAGCACTGGAGTGAGCGGTGATAACGCTGTGCCTTAACACTGGTTCCACTGAATAATAAAAAATAGGTGACAGAATAGCCAAACCTTAATAAAATAAATAGAGGTCAGGCAAGACAGTTGAGTACCGATTAATCCAGAACACGGCAGGAGGGCGCCGTGCCGCACCAGATGCGGAGGCTGCCCTCCTAATGGTGTTTTGAACGTAACTACTCAGAAGTCAGGAGTCAGAAGTCAGGAGTCAGAAGTCAGAATGAGAAAACCAGCGAAAACAGGTCCATTCTGAATCCTGAATTCTGAATACCTGAATAGTAACTTTTGAACAGGCTAAAGGGGTGGTGCGACCATGGCGAAGCGGGACTACTATGAGGTGCTGGGGGTTTCCCGGGATGCCGGTACGGAAGAAATTAAAAAGGCTTACCGCAAACTGGCCCGGAAATATCACCCGGACGCCAACCCCGGCTCGCAGGATGCAGACGCTAAAATAAAAGAAATCAATGAGGCGTACGAGGTGCTGGTGGACCAGGAAAAGCGGGCCCGGTACGACAGGTTCGGCCACGCCGGCAACGGCCAGGGCTTCGGCGGCTTTGGCGGTAGCGCCGGCAATTTTGGCGGTTTCGAGGATATTTTCGAAATGTTTTTCAGCACCGGGCGGCAGCGCCGCGGCCCCGAGCGGGGTGCCGCCCTGCGGGTGGATCTGGAGCTGACTCTGGAGGAGGCTGTGTTTGGCCTGGAGAAAGAGGTTAAGGTGCCCCGTACCGAAAATTGCGGTACCTGCGGCGGAAATGGCGCCGCGCCGGGGACCAGCCCCCAATCCTGTGTTGCTTGCGCGGGGACCGGCCAGGTCCAGTTCGCCCAGAGCACCCCTTTTGGCCGTATTGTGCAGTCCCGCGCCTGTGACCGCTGCCGGGGCAAGGGCAAGGTTATAGAAAAACCCTGCGCCACGTGTCATGGCAGCGGCCAGGTGCGCCGCACCCGGAGCATTGATGTTAAAATTCCCGCCGGGGTGGATAACGGCACCCGCCTGCGGGTATCCGGGGAAGGTGAGGCCGGCCTGCGGGGAGGACCCCGGGGCGACCTTTATGTATATATTCATGTGCGTCCCCACAAGGATTTTGCCAGGCAGGGGAACGACCTTATTTGCGAAATACCCGTTACCTTTGTGCAGGCTGCGCTGGGGGATGAGATAGAAGTTCCCACCCTGGAGGGCAATATCAGCCTGAAGGTGCCGGAAGGCACCCAGAGCGGTACCGTGTTCAGGCTGCGGGGCCGGGGTGTCACCGACGTTAGCGGCTATGGCCGCGGGGACCAGCATGTGCGGGTTAAAGTGGTAACTCCGGTTAAGCTCAACGAGCGCCAAAAGGAACTGCTGCGGGAGTTTGCCGAGAGCGGCGGGGACAAAAAAGTTCCCGGGGTGGAAAAGGGTTTTTTCGAGAAGGTGCGGGACGCCTTCACAGGGTAATGACCAACCTTGGCTCCCGCATCAGGTATAAGAAGCGCAGGGCCGGAGATCGCAGGAGGAAGTAATGGAACACTGGCTGGAAGTGGAAATAACTTTGCCGGTTGAGGAATACCGGCAAAGTATGGATCTGGTTAGTATTATTTTAATCGAATCCGGCGCCGGCGGGGTGGTGCTGGAAGACCCTGCCCTGCTTGCTGACCTGATAGATCGGGGGTCGGTTGAAACCGTGGCCCTGCAGCCGGAGCAGGCAGCCATTGCGCCTGCCGTAAAGGCTTATTTTCCGGTGGACGGGTCACTGCCCGGGGTGCTGGAGGAAATCCGGCAGGCCCTGGGGAGGATTATGCAGTCCGGGGACTATAATCTGAAAACCAGGCAGGTGGCCCGGCAGGACTGGAATGCGGTCTGGCGGGCATACTATAAGCCGGTAAAGGTGGGCCGGCGTCTGGTGGTGCGGCCGGTCTGGGAGGAGTACGGCCCCGTCGCCAATGAACTGGTGATCACCCTGGATCCCGGCCTGGCCTTTGGCTGCGGCGCCCATCCCACCACCTCCATGTGCCTGCGCCTGCTGGAGGAGTATATCCGGGGTGGCGAGATGGTTTGCGATGTGGGCACGGGTTCGGGCATACTGGCCGTTGCCGCCGCCCACCTGGGAGCCCGGCGGGTGCTGGCCGTGGACCTGGATGAGCTGGCGGTGCAGGCGGCCCGGGAAAATGTGGCCCGCAACGGCCTGGAGGATGTAGTTCAAGTTGCCCGGGGCAACCTTCTGGACATGGTTTTTGGCCGGGCTGACCTGGTTGTGGCCAATATCCTGGCCGATGTAGTTATCACCATGGTCCCGGAGGTTGGCCGGGTTTTGGCGCCCGGGGGCAGGTTTATCGCCTCGGGCATAATAAAAAATCGTGGCGGGGAGGTCAGGCGGGCAATCCATGCGGCTGGGCTGGATGTCGAGCAGGTGTGTATGGACGGCCAGTGGCTGGCCCTGGTGGCCGGCAAGGAAACCTGGCGTTTTTAATTATAAAAAAGATGTAACTACTCAGGAGTCAGGAGTCAGAAGTCAGGAGTCAGAATGAGAAAACCAGCGAAAGCGTTTGAAGATTACTGGTATGGCAGAAGGCGCACCTGTTCGTACTTGCGATTTATCGTTTATCTATGGCGTTTCCGAAGTATGAGCTATACGGTCCATTCTGAATACCTGAATAGTAACAAAAAGATAGTTGCAGGCGCGCCTATGGAGAACCGGTTTTAGCGCGCCTTTTTAGCGGGGGTTGACTATGGCGCGCTTTTTTGTTGACCCGGAACAAATCCGGGGTGACTTCATTGAGCTTGCAGGCCCGGAGGTCAGGCATCTGCGGCAGGTGCTGCGCCTGCGGCCGGGTGACATAATAACGATTCTTGATGGGCAAGGTAATGCTTATCAGGCCGCCATCAGCGGGTTTTCCGGCGGGAGGGCGCAGTGCCGGGTACTGTCCCGGGAACCGGCCGGGGGCGAGCCACCGCTAAAGGTCATCCTGGTGCAGGGCCTGCCCAAGGGGGACAAGATGGAGGCCATTATTCAAAAGGGCACCGAGCTGGGCCTGGCCGGTCTGATGCCGGCCCAGTGCGCCCGGTCGGTGGTGCGCCTGGAGGGCCGCAAGGCCCTGGAGAGGCGGGAGCGCTGGCAGCGGGTGGCCCTGGAGGCCGCCAAGCAGTGCCGGCGGGCCGTGGCGCCCCGGGTTGAGGCGCCCCGCCCCTGGGCCGGGGTGATGGACAGCCTGCCGCCGGGCAGCCTGGTATTGATGCCCTGGGAGGGCGAAACAGTCCGCTCACTCCGGCAGGTTCTGGAACAATGCCCGGGAGTCGCGGGCGGGGAAGTTGTTGTATACATATTAATTGGCCCCGAAGGGGGCTTTGAGCCGGCGGAGGTGGAGTTGGCCAGGTCCAGGGGGGCGGTGACCGTATCCCTGGGACCCAGGATTTTGCGCACGGAAACCGCAGGCCCTGCGCTTCTGGCTGTGCTCATGTATTTGTGGGGCGACCTGGGGGGATCGGATAAAGATGAGGGGTAAGAAAGTTGCGGTGCATACCCTGGGCTGCAAGGTCAACCAGTATGAGTCGGCGGCCCTGGAGGGCATGTTCCGGGAGCGGGGCTATCAGGTGGTGGATTTCAGCGATGCGGCGGACGTTTACCTGATCAACACCTGCACGGTCACTCACCTGGGCGACCGCAAGTCACGCCAGCTTATCCGCCGGGCGGCCCGGACTAATCCCGGGGCCCTGGTGGTGGTTACCGGGTGCTATGCCCAAACTTCTCCCGGTGAGGTGGCGGCCCTGCCGGAGGTTGACCTGGTGGTGGGTTTGGGAGACAGGGGCCATCTGGTGGATTTGGTGGAGTCCGCCGTTAAAGGGCCGGGGTCTGAAGTCCTGGTGCGGGATATCAGCGGGGCACGGGAGTTCGAAGAGTTGCCGCCGCCGGTGGAGCAGGGGCGGGTGCGCGCCTTTCTGAAAATTCAGGAGGGGTGTGACAGCTATTGCGCCTACTGCATTGTACCTCATGCCAGGGGGCCCCTGAGAAGCCGCCCGCCCGCAGGTGTGCTGGCCGAAGCCCGCTTCCTGCTGGGCCGGGGCTACCGGGAAATTGTGCTGACCGGCATTCATACTGGCGCCTACGGGCGGGACCTCCCGGGTGATCCGGGATTGGCGGGGTTGGTGGAGCAATTGTTGACCCTGCCGGGCCTGCTGCGCCTGCGTCTGAGCTCCGTTGAGCCCAATGACATCACCCCTGAATTAATCTATATTCTGTCCGGCTCCAAGGTGGCCTGCCCCCACCTGCATATACCCTTGCAAAGCGGCGATGACACTGTTTTACGGCGTATGGGCAGGAATTACACCGCCGGGGAATTTGCCCGTCTGGCGCAGGTGATCAGGGCCAGCATTCCCGGAATTGCTATAACTGGTGACGTTATTGTGGGGTTTCCCGGAGAAACCCGGGAGCAGTTTGCCAATACCCGCCGCCTGGTAAACAAGGTGGCCTTTGCCGGCCTGCACGTGTTCAAATATTCCCCCCGCCGGGGCACCCCGGCCGCCGGCTGGCCGGACCAGGTGGACCCTGCTGAAAAGGAGGAGCGCAGCCGGGAGCTGATCAATATTGGGCGGGAGCTGGCCCGGTCATACGTCTCAAGGCATGTCGGCCGGCAGCTGGAGGTGTTGGTGGAGCAGCCGGCCCGGGAAAGGAAGGGCTGGCTGGAGGGACACACCGGCAATTACCTGCGCGTTATTTTTCCCGGAGACATCAGCCTGCGCAATACCCTGGTAAATGTGCTGGCCGGGCGCCAAGTTGACGAACGCCTGGAAGGCAGAATAATTTAGAGTTAAGCAGGATTTAACGCAGGTTATGTTGAATAGGAATATGCTGTATGCGTGAACCCTGGTCAATTTGCAGCTGGGAGGAGGTGTTCCAGTGCAGGATTGTATTTTTTGCAAGATCATTAAGAGGGAGATCCCGGCCGAAATAGTTTATGAAAACGACAGTGTTCTGGCCTTTAAGGACATTCGCCCGGCTGCGCCCATACATCTCCTTCTTATTCCGAAAAAACACATTCCTACCTTTTTTGATATACAGGAAGATGACCTTGTAATTATGGGCCAGGTGCAAAAGGCCGCCGCTGATCTCGGCCGCCGGTACGGCCTGAATGAAAAGGGTTTCCGGTTGGTCTCCAATTGCAACAAGGATGCCGGCCAGCTGGTCTTCCACATCCATTATCATTTTTTGGCCGGAAGGCCCCTCCAGTGGCCGCCGGGATAGTTGACGCAAATTAAAGTATTCCTGTATACTAAAAAGGTATGACAAAAAGTTAGTGGGGGTTCGTTTTAGTTGGTCTTGAACTGTGTTATGGTAAAGCGGAGGGAGGGAAGAAGCAGTGGCAGAAGTTAAGGTTGGAAAAAACGAAACACTGGACAGTGCCCTCCGTCGTTTTAAAAGGACATGTCAAAAAGCTGGTGTGCTTGCTGAGGCAAGAAAGCACGAGCATTATGAAAAACCGAGTGTAAGAAGAAAGAAAAAGTCCGAGGCGGCCAGGAAACGTAATAGATACTAGTGGTGCCAGGCACCTCACTTGTTAACTTATTGCCTATTGCCGAATGAAAAAAGCGCCTCCTGCCAGAACGAGGGCAGGAGGCGCTTTTCGCTCTTCTGCTTTGTCCCCTTGCCTGTGTCCGGTCAGGCCACGGTGATCACCTTGGCGGCCCGGTCCAGGCGGCTGTGGATCTCGTACATATTGGACACCGCGCCCAGGGCCAACTTTTCCCGCACCCGGTAGTAGTCCAGGCAGGTACCGCAGGCCAGCACCTCGGCGCCGCCTTCAGCCAGGCGGGCCAGGAACTCCAGCACCGGAGAGCCCTCCAGCGCCAGGTGGACACCGGTGTTCAGGAGTAAAATGGCCGCCGGGGCCGGCTGTTCGGCCAGGGTTACAAATAAACTCTTCATCAAAACCTGGCCCAGGTCGGGGGAGCCCTGGCCCAGGGTGCTGGTGGTTATAAAGTACACGGTGTCCACAGCCGAAGTTGAGGCGGCTCTTGCCGGGGCGGTTTCCTGAACGCTGATGTTTGCGCCGGCCCCCGCCGCCCCGGCCCGGGTAATGTTAATGTAATGCAGCCCGCCCCTTTCCTCCGCCTCTACCTGGTGGCCCAGGTTCCGTGCCAGCAGGGTAACATTTTCCCTGGCCGTGGGATTATCCACGATTACCTGCAGCTTTCCGGCTCCGGGCCGGTCAAGCTCCCCCTTGGTTTTAAGCACCGGCTGGGGGCAGGCCAGGCCCCTGCAGTCAAGGATTGTTATATTACTCAAGCTAAACTCCTCCATAATTCATTTTTTTAGGATGGGGATATATCCTTTAATGATTCTAAACAGTGACTGCTATTTGCGCCCCGGCGACGGGCAAAACTCTGCCAATTACTGCGGCGTCAATTCCGGAGCGTTGCAGCAGGTCCAGCAGCAGGCCCAGCCTTTCCTCGCCCACGGCGATTAACAGTCCCCCCGAGGTCTGGGGGTCAAACAGCACGGCCTGCTGGGTGGGTGTGATGCCGCCGGCAAAGCTTACCCGGTCACCCAGATAGTCCCTGTTGCTATAGGCCCCGCCCGGAATCAATCCCAGGGCGGCGGTGTCCATTGTTTCCGGCAGCAGGGGTACGGAGGCCCAGTTGATGGCCAGGCTTATCCCGCTGGCTTCGGCCATTTCGGCGGCGTGGCCCAGCAGCCCGAAGCCGGTTATATCGGTACAGGCGTGGGCGCCGGCCTCAGCCATGGCCCGGGCGGCCCCGCGGTTCAGCCCGGCCATGGTTTCCACAGCCTTTTGGGCAGCCTCTTCGGAAACCAGCCTGGCCTTAATCCCGGTATTAATAATGCCGGTTCCCAGGGGCTTGGTTAACACCAGCCGGTCCCCGGGCCGGGCCCCGGCATTGGTAAAGATCCGGTCCGGGTGAACCAGCCCGGCCACAGCCAGGCCGTACTTGGGCTCATCGTCCTGGACGGTATGCCCCCCGGCGATTACAGCCCCGGCCTCAATAACTTTGTCCGCCCCGCCCCTGAGGATGGCGCCCAGGATCTCCGGAGGCAGGCAGGAGGGATAGCACACAATATTCAGCGCCAAAAGGGGCCTGCCCCCCATGGCATAGACATCACTGAGGGCGTTGGCCGCCGCAATTTGGCCAAATAAATAAGGGTCATCAACCACCGGGGTAAAAAAGTCTACGGTCTGGATCAGGGCCAGGTCCGGCCCCAGCTTGTACACCGCGGCGTCATCCGATTTGTCAAGCCCCACCAGTAAATTGGCGTCCTGTATGGGGGGAAGGTGTCGCAGAACCTGCGACAGGGTCTGGGGACCCACCTTGGCCGCTCACCCGGAGGTTTTGGTCATTTCCGTCAACTTGAATTCCAAAGGTGACGCCCCCTTTCAACATTACTTATAATACCAGGTTTTCTGGTTTTGATAGACGGTTTCCTTTATAAATGCTATAAATTTAATTTATGGAAACTCCCCCGGGCAAAAAAAATAGTTATAGTGACGAATTAAGAGAATACGAATGATGAATATAATTTTTTCGCCTACCGCAAACATAACCTTTTAATTATTGCCTGTAAAGGGCATTATGAGAATTAAAAACAAAAATATTATCCCGGTTTAAACCGGTTATTCTATGGGGTTTTTTGCAGTGGAATCAGGTGTACTTTTATAGTTAGACTTTTCAACTATAGTTGTGATAAAATATAAAACGGCAATCACGGTAAATAATGTACCAGAAGGAGGTTTAACATGGCAGACCAATCTATTACTGTAGCCGTATTTGGTATAAATGCGCCGGCGCCTTCCTGCGGCGGTGGCTGAGGTCCTGCCCCGGACCCCGCAGGCTGCGGGTCTTCCAAGACAATGAAGGAAGAGGCTGAGGAGCTGGGTATAGCTTTAAGGGATAGCTTTGGCGATGACGTGGAACTTGTGTTTGTTGATGTCATGACCCCGGATTTGGAGAAGTATCCTGATATATCAGGCATACTGAGCCGGGTAAGGTTGCCTTTAACAGCTATTAACGGACAGCCCCGGTTTCACGGCGGGCTGTCGATGGACATGATTGCCGATGCGATTAAAGAAATCAAGGCCGGTCAGGTTCAAAACTAGCAAAAGCCAGGTTTAACCAGTATTGTGTAATGTTTCCTCTCCCTGATGCATAAAAATTTATGCAAGGGAGGGGTTTTTTTATGGCTTGGGACGATATGAGACGTAAATTAAAAAAGCAATTCTCCGATCTGTTGGAGATTCCCGGCGATGTGTTGTTGGACTTGCCCCGGATTGTGCTCATGGGCAACCTCCAGGTTCAGATTGAGAACCACCGGGGCATTCAGGAGTACACACCCCGCCTGGTCCGTATCAGCATTGGCAAGGGTATGCTTGAGCTGACCGGCGAGGACCTGGTGCTAAGAACCATTATAACAGACGAGATTCTGGTGGAGGGGAAGATCCTATCCCTTAATTTCGTAAATCTGGACCAGCAGCCTTAGCAAGGCAGCCGCGAAAGGAGGGCCCGGCATTGTTTCTTACCAGGCTCATGTCATATATTATTGGTTATGTTACTGTTCTGGTGCGGGGCGGGGATATTGAAAAATTTATCAACCTGGCCGTAAGCCGGGGTATCTATTTGTGGGACATAACCTGGGTGGCCGATAATGAAATTCTGGTCAAGGTTCGCCTCAGCGCCGTCAGGCCGCTCAGGCATATTGGCCGCCGGGCCCGCTGCCGCTTTTATTTTCAGGAGCGGGAGGGTCTGCCTTTTGTTTTGTCCAGGCTGCGCCGGCGCAAGGCCCTGGTGGCTGGCGCGGTGTTGTTTGCAGTGTCCCTTTACCTGCTCTCATCGATGGTCTGGTTCATTGAGGTCAGGGGTAACCAGGATGTTTCCGGGGCGGAAATTCTTTCCGCCGCCCAGCGGGCCGGCCTGCATAAGGGCGCCATGAAATGGACGTTGAGTCAAACAGCGGTGGAGGAAGCCATCAGGGATCAGTTGCCGGCTGTTTCCTGGGCGGCTGTGTACGTCGAGGGAACCAGGGTGATTATTGAGATTGCGGAAAAAACTTTGCCTGATGATGACGGCACCGGCCCGGCCCACCTTGTGGCCTCCAAGGAGGGGCTGATCAAGGAGATGCTGGTCCTCAGCGGCAATCCTCTGGTCAAGGAGGGGGATACGGTGCTCAAGGGTCAGGTGCTCATTTCCGGGGAAATCCCGCCCCCGGTTCAGGAGGAAAATCCGGGTATCGGTGTGCCGGAACTGGCGGAGCCTTTGCCGGGACCGGAATATGTAAGGGCCAAGGGCATTGTCCGGGCCAGGGTGTGGTATGACGGCTATGGCGAGATAAGCCTGGTGGAAACGGGACAGAAGCGCTCCGGCCGCCTGGCCAGCGCATTTTGTATTAAATTGCAGGGTAAGGAAATAATTGTAATAGGTCCCGGAAAAGTTCCCTTTGAAGCTTTTCAATCGGAGACCGTTGCTAAAAGAACGCTTCAATGGAGGAATATTAATCTGCCCGTCGAACTGATTACCAGGAAACACTATGAGCTGGTTGATTTCAGAACTGAGCACAGCCGCGCCGAGGCTCTCGTCCTGGCCCGGGGAAAAGCCCTGGCGGGTATTCGGGAGCATTTGCCCCGGGATGCCAAAGTACTGGAAGAGCGGGTGGAGGAAGTTAATGCCGGCCGGCCCGAGGGCATCATCAGGGTCAAAGCCTTTGTGGAGACCCTGGAGGACATAGGGGCAATCGAGCCTTTTAAACCTGAAGGAGGAATTGCAGCGAATTGACAGACTATACGGAGTCGAAATTGCTTCTTGAAGATATAGGGGCGGTGGCTGAAATATTCGGCCGGCATGATGAGCATCTGTCCCTGTTGGAAAAGTCTCTGAACGTGCGCATCGTGGCCCGGGGTCAGGAGTTGGTAATCATCGGACCGCCGGAGCAGGTGGCCCGGGCCGGCCGGGTTTTGGAGCTGTTGCAGGAATACTACCAGGCCGGCAACCGGCTGACGCTGCACGAGATAAATTATGCAGTCAAGGCGGTTAACGCCGGTATGTCCGATGTTTTGAAGGAACTGGCCCGGGATATTACCCTGGTGGCCGCCCGGGGCAAGCAAATCAAGCCCAAAACCTTTGGCCAGAAAAATTATCTTGGGGCCATGCGCAAGCATGATATTGTATTTGCCATTGGGCCTGCCGGTACAGGCAAGACCTACCTGGCGGTGGTTATGGCCATCAGGGCGCTGCGCAACAAGGAGGTTAACCGGCTGGTGCTGACCAGGCCGGCGGTGGAGGCCGGGGAAAAACTGGGCTTTTTGCCCGGTGACTTGCAGGAGAAGGTTAATCCTTATATGCGCCCAATTTACGACAGCTTGTATGACGTGCTGGGCTTTGAAACCACCCAGAAGTACCTGGAGCGCCAAACCATTGAGGTTGCGCCCCTGGCCTACATGCGCGGCCGTACCCTGGACGATGCCTTCATCATCCTGGATGAGGCCCAAAATACCACCCCGGAGCAAATGAAGATGTTTCTTACCCGCCTGGGCTTCGGCTCCAGAGCGGTTATTACCGGGGACATTACCCAGGTCGATCTGCCCAGGGGCCAGGTTTCGGGATTGGTCCATGCCAGCGAGGTTTTGCAAGGGGTTGGCGGCCTGTCATTTCAATACCTCACTGGTGATGACATTGTGCGGCACCCCCTGGTTCAGAAGATTATAACGGCCTATGAACGGGAGATAACAGCCGCTACCGAGGAGTGAACAAAATGCTTCCCCTAAAGCAATTCAGGGGTAAGGCGGTTGCCGGTGTGGGCAACTTGCTGAAAAAGAGAAAATTCCGGCGAGGCAGCGCTGCGGTGCTGTTCTTTGTGTTGATAACACTGATCATTGCGGTGGACGTAGTGCCGCCCAAGGTGGATCTCCAGCCCGGGCAGGTTTCCCCCGCGTCTATATTTGCGCCGCGCAGTGTTGTTTATGAGGACCGGGCAAAAACCGAGGAAGTCAGGCGCAAGGCGGCGGAGGAAGTTGACCGGCAGTACAGCAAGGACCCTCGGGTGAGCAGCGCTGTGCAGACTGAAATAAACGAGACCCTGGGCCAGGTCCGGGCCGTTCAGACTGATGAGAACCTGAATGAGGCCCAGCGGGTGGACAGGCTGCAGGAGGTAATACCCTTTACCCTGTCCCGGGCTGACCTGCAATTTTTATCCAGGGACAACCCCCAGGATGCGCGCAGCCTCCAGGAAAACCTGGCCGGTCTGGTACAGCAGGCTATGGAGGCGGAAAAGGGCATCCCTTCGGGTGATGAAGAAGCGGTCAAAGAGAATCTGGCCGGCCGGGTGCGGGATTTGGACCTGCCCGCCGCCTATAAGAATCTGGGCCAGGGCCTGATTACCAATTTCATTCGGCCCAACATGTTTTACGACCAGGAAAAAACACGCCTGCTGCAGAATATCGCCCGGGAGTCGGTGCCGCCGGTGCAGCGCTCGATTCAGGAAAAGGAAAAAATTATCGGTGAAGGTGAAATCGTTACCGAGGAGCATCTGGCCAAGCTGGAGGCCCTGGGGCTGATCAGGCCCGGTACGGCCTTTTCGGGACTGGTGGGGGCCGGGATGCTGGTGGCCCTCTTAATGATGGTGGTGCTGTTTTACCTTTACCAGCAGAACCGGGAGATTTACCGCAATGCCGGGCACCTGTATCTCATCGGCCTGATTGTGGCCGGTGTGCTGGCGGTGGGCAAGGCGGTGATTGCCATCAATGTAAGCCAGTGGCCGGAGCTGGGGGCTTTGTTCGGCTATGCCGTCCCCATGGCGGCGGCCGGGATGCTGATTGCCATCCTGCTGGATTCCCGTCTGGCGGTGCTGGTGGTGGCGGTGATGAGCTTCATGCTGGGCCTGATGACCGGCGGCGAAACACGTTTTGGTGTTGTGGGGCTAATCAGCGGGATTACGGGTATCTACTCTGTCAGCAAGCTCAGCCAGCGGGGTGATCTGGCCCGGGCCGGCTTTTATACAGGCCTGTCCACCATGGCCGCTATCTTTACCATGGGGCTGATTACCAACACCCCCTGGAGCCTGCTGATTATCTCCAGCCTGTTTCTGGGGCTCTTGAACGGCCTGCTTTCCTCCATTCTCACCAACGGGGCGCTGCCCTACCTGGAAAGCACCTTCAGTATTACCTCGTCGGTAAGGCTGCTGGAAATCTCCCACCCCAGCAACCCGCTGCTCAAGCAGCTGCTCACCGAGGCCCCGGGCACCTACCACCACAGCATCATTGTGGGCAACCTGGCGGAAACCGCCGCCGAGGCGGTGGGGGGAGAGCCGTTGCTGGTACGGGTGGGGGCGTATTACCATGACATCGGTAAAATTAAAAGGCCCTACTTTTTTATAGAGAACCAGATGGCGTCCGACAACCCCCATGATAAAATTGCTCCGTCTTTGAGCACGCTGATCTTGACCTCCCACGTCAAGGACGGGGTGGAAATGGCCAGGGAGAACAAATTGCCCCAGGCGGTAATCGATATCATTGAGCAGCATCACGGCTCCAGCGTTTGCTCCTTCTTCTATCACAAAGCCATCGAAAACGGACGTAACGATAACTTGACTGAAGATGAGTTCCGCTACGAAGGCCCCCGTCCCCAGACCAAGGAGGCGGCCATTGTTATGCTGGCCGATTCGGTGGAGGCTGCGGTGCGCTCCTTGCAGAGTCCAAACCAGGGCCGGATCGAAGGCCTGGTGCGGAAAATTATCAAGGACAAGCTCATGGACGGCCAGTTGGATGAGTGTGATCTGACCCTGAAGGACCTGGACACCATTGCCAACTCCTTTTTGCGGGTTTTATCAGGGATTTATCACTCCCGCATAGAATATCCCGACGCCCGGGACATGGAAAGGAGAAAAAGTAGCGGTGGCGGTTTACGTAAGCAATTTGCAAGAAAGAATAACGGTAAATGATGATTTAATCGACTCCCTCGCAGCGCTGGCGGACAGACTCTTGGCCGGAGAGGGGCGTCCGGAAGGGGCGGAGGCCGGCTTGGTCTTTGTTGATGATGAGTATATCCGGCAGCTTAACCTGGAGTACAGGGGCATTGACGCCCCCACCGACGTGCTGAGCTTTGCCATGGAGGAGGGCGAGCCTCTGGCCGGCATGCCGGGGGAGGAGGCTGTACTGGGAGATGTGGTGATTTCCCTGCCCGCCGCCCAAAGGCAGGCCGAAGAATACGGCCACTCTTTCGCCCGGGAGGTGGCCTACCTGACGGTGCACGGGGTGCTGCACCTGCTGGGCTATGACCATGCAACGGAAGCCGGGCGCCGGGAGATGAGGGATAAGGAAGAGGCGGCCCTGGCCGGGGCCGGGCTCGCCCGCGGGGATAAGTAGATGCCGGGCGTGGAGTGGCGGGGAAACTTTTGGAAGGCTTTTTACCGGGCGGGATCCGGCCTGGCCAGGACGGTGACTACCCAGCGCAACATGAAAATTCACCTGCTGGCAACGGCTGCTGTGCTGGCGCTGGCCGGCTTGCTGGAACTGAGCAGGGAGGAGTGGCTTTTTTTACTCCTGGCCATATTTCTGGTCCTGGTGGCCGAGGCGCTGAATACCGCCGTGGAAACAGTGGTGGACCTGGTTTCTCCGGGACCAAACCCCCTGGCCGGGCGGGCCAAGGATATAGCTGCCGGGGCCGTACTGCTGGCCGCTCTGCATGCTGTGGTGGCCGGGGCGCTGATCTTTGGCCCGCACCTGCAGCGACTTGTAAGTATTCAGTAAACCAGGTGGAGGCACGGCGTTATCGTTAGCGAACGACTTGCGGAGCGCCGGTAACAGCACCCGGCGCAGTGAGGGTAACCGGACTGCGGCGCGAAACCAGCGGACTACTAAGGCGACGGGTTTGAGAACAAGGTGCTTTGATGAGAGCAGGCGCCTTCCATTACAAATCTATCGCCGCCTTTGCAGCGCCGCTAGTCCGGTCCGAAACAAGCCGGGGCGCTGCCGGCGCGGAGCACTGGAGTGAGCGGTGATAACGCCGTGCCTTAACACCGGTTTCACTGAATATATACAGCGGCTTTGGGGGCACTAGCAAGGGGGATATGATGGACTCTGTTATTTTCAATATCTTTTTTATGGCGGCGATTATGGCTGCGGCCATAATTGCCCAGTTTGTCATCAGGGGTACCATTGACTGGAGCTTTACTTTTCTGCTGACCGCCGCCTTTGGCGCCGTCAGGCTATTAATGATCGACAGGGCCCGGGACGGCCCGGGCCGGGGGGGCGACAGGCTATGACCAGGCTGGACGAACAGCTGATTGAGCAGGCCCGCCAGGCCGGCAAAAATGCCTATGCCCCCTATTCCAACTTTTCCGTGGGCGCCGCCCTGCTGCTGGCGGACGGCAGCGTGGTAACCGGCTGCAATGTGGAAAACGCCTCCTACGGCCTGACCATTTGCGCCGAGCGTACTGCTGTCTATAAGGCTGTAAGTGAGGGCCAAAGGGAATTTGCGGCCATCGCGGTATATGCGGACACCGACAGTTACTGCTCACCCTGCGGCGCCTGCCGGCAGGTTATAGCTGAGTTTGGTCCGCAGATCAGGGTAATCATGGCCAACCGGCGGGGAGAATATAAGGTCAGGACTATCGCCGAGCTGTTGCCGGAAACCTTCCAGTTAAAATAGCCGGTAATAGTTCTTTAGCAAATAAAATGATTCCTGGTTGCCAAAGGATGGTGTACTGTGGAGGAGCAAGCATTCAGATCCGGTTTTGCGGCCGTTGTGGGGCGGCCCAACGTGGGCAAGTCAACCCTGGTGAACCGCCTGGTGGGTCAAAAGGTGGCCATCATGTCCGATAAGCCCCAGACCACCCGGCATAAAATATCAGCCGTAGTAACGACAGAGAATGCCCAGGTGGTGTTTTTGGACACCCCCGGCGTGCACAAACCCAAACACCGGCTGGGGGAGCAGCTGGTGGAAACCGCCTTAAAGGCCCTGCGGGAGGTGGACCTGGTTTTGTTTCTGGTGGAGCCGGAGCTGCCGGGCGCCGGGGACCTGTTTATAATGGATCAGCTAAGGCAGGTGGACTGCCCGGTTTTTCTGGTCATCAACAAGGTTGATCTGGCCTCCAAAGATAATCTTTTGCCTGTCATCGCAGGGTTTGCCGGCCGGGGCAAGTTTGCCGAAGTCATACCATTGTCGGCTTTAACCGGGGATAATGTGGGCCGTCTGGTGGATTTAATCATCTCCAGCCTGCCCCCGGGCCCCAGGTACTACCCTGACGATATGGTTACGGACAAGCCGGAGCGGTTTATTGTGGCCGAGATCATCCGGGAAAAGGTGCTGCACCTTACCGGGCAGGAAGTGCCCCACGCGGTGACGGTGGTGGTGGAGCGCATGGAGGAGCAGGCCAACGGGCTGGTGGTGGTGGAGGCCGTTATTTATGTGGAGCGGGACTCCCAAAAAGGCATCCTCATTGGCAAAAAGGGGCAAATGCTAAAGGAGATTGGCAGGCTGGCCCGGGTTGAGGCCGAGGCTCTGCTGGGCTCAAAGATTTTCCTGGAGCTCTGGGTAAAGGTAAAAAAAGACTGGCGCAACAGGCCGGCGGACATTAAGAATTTTGGCTATGCCGATGAGTAAACACCGGGTCCTGATGTGCCCGTTTCCTTGACAACTTGACACAAAGGGTGGTTTATTGGTAAATTTGTTAGGGTGATTGTAAATATCACCGTATTGTCGAATGGAGGTGGTGTTGTGGACGCGGGCCCAAGTAGTCGCGCGTATAATTGTATAACTCACAGGGGCGGTCCGGCGGCGCCATTTATCACTGAACTAATCCGCCCTAAGACCCCCGCCTCTGTAGGCGGCGGGTTTCAAAGGGCGGTTAAGTCCAGTATGGACTCGGCTAACATTCAGAGGGGGTTGAATCCCCCTCTGAATGAAGTCTCGTTCAATGGAGGGCGGGGCCGTCCCTAAATAGGGAGGTGTGCCCCATGTATAGCAAGGAGACCCTCCGGACGGTGCAAAGCTGCCTGGAGGAAGTGGCTACCGAAAAACTGCGGCAGTGTCTGCAGGACCTGCACCCGGTGGATATTGCCGAGGTTATGCCCGGGATCAATCTGGCCCAGCGGGTTAAGGTGCTCAAGGTTATGGACAGCGACAGGGCGGCCATGGTAATTATGGAACTGGACCGGGATCTTGTCCCGCCCCTGCTGGAGGGACTGGGCAGACACCGGACGGCTGAAATTCTGGCCGAAATGTTCACTGATGACGCTGCCGATCTGCTGGGTGAGATGCCCGGGGACAAGAAGGAGCTCTTGCTGGGTCTGATGCAGGCCGCCGACGCCAAGGACGTCAAAGAGCTTTTGGAGTATGGCGAGGAGACGGCCGGCGGAATCATGACCACGGAATACGTGGCCATCCGTCAGGGTATCACTGTGGAGCAGGCTATCCAGGTGCTGCGCAAAACGGCGCCGGACGCCGAGACAGTGTACTATGTTTACGTGGTGAATGCGGAAAACCAGCTGGTGGGCGTTATTTCCCTGCGGGAATTAATTATTGCCGGACCAACTACTTTAATTGAAGACATCATGCGCACCAATTTTATAACCGTGCACGTGCGCACCGACCAGGAAGAGGTGGCCAAACTGGTGGCCAAGTATGACTTCCTGGCCATCCCGGTGGTCAACGACGACCGTGAATTGCTGGGCATTGTAACCGTTGACGATGTCTTGGACGTTATCCAGGAGGAGGCCACCGAGGACATTCTGCGCATGACCGCCAACATCGACGGGGAGGCCCGGGACCTTGACGCCGGTCCCCTTAGAAGGGCCATGCTGCGCCTGCCCTGGCTGCTGGTTTTAATGTGCGGCTCACTGCTGGCCGGCAACGTCATTGAAGGCTTTCTGGGTGTCCTGGAGCAGCTTGCAGTTCTGGCGATATTCATAACAGTCCTGGCCGGCGGTCCCGGCAACGTGGCCACCCAGTCCATGGCCGTGGTGGTGCGGGGCCTGGCCACGGGAGAGGTTAATTCCCTGAGTATTCTCTCCGTCGTCTGGAAGGAAGTGCGGGTGGGCTTTTTGTTGGGCGCGGTATGCGGCCTGGCGCTGGCGATCATTGGCTTTGCCTGGCAGGGTAGCCCTCTGCTGGGTTTGGTGGTGGGTCTGACCCTGGCCATCAATATGGTGATGGCCACCATGCTGGGCAGCCTGTTCCCCCTGGTGATCAACCGGCTGGGCATTGACCCGGCCCTGGCCTCCGGTCCCTTTATCACCACGGTCATGGATGTGACCAGCATGCTCATCTACTTTACCCTGGCCACGATAATCCTCCTGCGCTGAAGGGTGCGGTCATTATCAGGGCAGTTGCCCCTGATTCTAAACGTGATAAAATGGAAGGGAGGACTGCGTGCCTCCCTTTACTGCTAAGTATTCGCAACTACTCAGGAGTCAGGGGTCAGGAGTCAGAATGAAAAAACCAGCGAAAACATTTGAAGATTTACCACTGAACTAATCCACCCTAAGACCCCGCCTCTGTAGGCGGCGGGTTTCAAAGGGCGGTTAAGTCCAGTATGGACTCGGCTAACATTCAGAGGGGGTTGAATCCCACTCTGAATGAAGTCTCGTTCAATGTAAACGATGTGCCGGCAGTCATTATCCCTCCAGGCTCAGAGAGCTTCGCGCCGAAAAGACTAGGGCTTGTCGTTAAGCGGGGCTACAGGCCCTGCAAATTGTGCGCGATATACTTCACTGCTTACAAAAGTTATATGGGATTTCGAATTAATATATAACTAAGGTAGTTATGCCGGCACGTTTCGGGCCTTAGCCCCGCTAAACTCCTGCACCAAGTCTTTTTAGCGGCGCTACGCTACATCGCCTGTCGGGAAAAATGCCCGCCGGCCCTATGTACATTTTGTATACAGTGAGTAGCCCAAAGATTTTATCGTACTGTAGATGCTGATTACTCCCCTTCCCCGTAGCCGGTCCACCTTTTGACCAGGCTGTGCTCCAGGCCGAACCTGTCCAGTACCCGCCCCACGGTGTGCAGCACGATGTCGTCGATACTCCGGGGCTGGTGGTAAAAAGCCGGTACGGGGGGCATGATGACGGTCCCGGTGCGGGCCAGCTTGAGCATGTTCTCCAGGTGGATGGGGTTTAAGGGCGTTTCCCGGGGCAGCAGAATCAGTTGGCGCCCCTCCTTGAGGGTCACGTCGGCCGCCCGGACGATCAGGTTGTCCGTGAAGCCGCAGGCTATGGCGGCCAGAGTTTTCATGCTGCAGGGGGCGACGACCATGCCGTGGCGGATAAAGGAGCCGCTGGCAGGCGGCGCGGCCAGGTTGCCGGCCTCGTAGCAGACGTCAGCGGCCCGGGCCACTTCGTCCGGGTCCAGCCCGGTTTCCAGCTTAATGGTGCGGCGGGCCCAGTCGCTAAGCACCAGGTGGGTTTCCACCTCCAGCAGCTTGAGCTGCTCCACCAGCCTGAGGCCGTAAACGGCGCCGCTGGCCCCGGTAATGCCGACAATAATACGCATGGCAACCTCCGAGATATTAATGCTCTAATTTTACTTCATTCAGGGCGGGAACAAAAGTATGAAGCTATATAAAGTTAAAGGCATTGTACTAAAGTCCAGGGAAATGCGGGAGGCGGACCGGATGCTGACCCTTTACACTCTGGAGCGGGGCAAGCTGCGGGCCGTGGCCCACGGGGTCAACAAGCCTTCCAGCCGCAAGCGCGGCTCGGTTCAGCCTTTCTGCCTCACTGATTTTTTGCTCCACCGGGGCCGGGAGCTTGATTCCGTCAGCCAGTGTCAGGGTCTGGAGATGTTTGCGCCCCTGCGGGAGGATTTGAGCAGGCTGACTTATGCCAGCTACCTGGCCGAGTTGGTGGACAGCCTCACGGCGGAGGAGGAGGCCAACCGGGGTGTGTTTCACCTGCTGCTGACCTGCTTCAGCCTGCTGGCCAGGCTGCCGGCCGACAGCGAGCTGGTGGCCCGGTCTTTTGAGATCAGGCTGGCGGGCCTGCTGGGCTACGAGCCCCGGCTGGACGCCTGCGTACACTGCCAGGGGGCTGTTGCCGGCCAGGTGGCCTTCAGCTCCAAGGCAGGGGGGATCATCTGCCAGAGCTGCCGGGACGTCTGGGCCGACGGCATACACCTGGACCGGGGCGCCCTGGAGATCTTGCGGAAGTTGCAGGTCTGGGACCCGGCCAAGGCGGTCAGAATCAGGCCGGGGCCGGATATGGGGCACCGGCTGCGCCAGGTGCTGCAGGGCTACCTCCAGTATTACCTGGAGCGAAAGTCCCGCTCTCTGCGCTTTCTTGAAGTTATAGGTCCGTTTTACAGCCCGGAGGGGAAATAGCCTGTATAAAAGAGCGCCTTTTGGGGGTTAAATATTAAAAGATGCTCTCTTTACAGGAGGTGTGTTTGGTTTGACCGGGGAACTGGAAAAGGTGGATTTTATAAGGATGCGTATGGGCGTAAGTTATAAGGAGGCCCGCCGGGCACTTGAAGCTGCCGGCGGTGACGTTACCCGGGCACTGATCCGGCTGGAGGATAAAACCGGGAACATGGGCGAAAGGCTCCGGGACAGGAGGGCTGACCTGACTAACAGCCTGCGCGGCATGGTGCGTAAAAGCCACGCCACCAGGGTCAGATTGATGGACGGGGACCGTTCTGTCGCCGAGGCGCCGGGATCAGTAGTGGCCGCAGGATTGATTGGAACCTTGCTCAGCAACGAAATTGCACTCCTGATGGTGGCCGGTGCCGTCATGGCCATGACCAGGGGGTACACCCTGGAGGTGGACTGGCCGGAGGGGGAAGATGAGATGATCCGGAACACCAGTTATGCTGAGCCCGGAGTTACCCATTAAAACATCATAATTCTGTTCTGATTGACTTTAGGCGCTATATTTGGTAAATTATAAGATATATAGGCGATGAGGGAGATAGTAGGCGGGGTAGTTTTTGCAGAGAGCCGGGCCAGGTGCAAGCCGGTAAAATAAGTCCGCTCGAAAGGGGTTCCTGAGCCGCAGGAGGAAAGTTGCGCCGATTTGCCGGCGGAATTAGTAAAACCTGCGCCGATGAAGGTGGGCCGCGTGACGGTCAATCAGGGTGGAACCGCGGGAGATGCCTCCCGTCCCTGGCAATTGCCGGGACGGGGGGTTGTTTTGCGTTTGGGCCGCGCAGGGTAAATAACCAGTAAGTATTCAGCAAACCAGGTGGAGGCACGGCATTATCGTTAGCGAACGACTTGCGGAGCGCCGGTAACAGCACCCGGCGCAGTGAGGGTAACCGGACTGCGGCGCGAAACCAGCGGACTGCTAAGGCGACGGGTTTGAGAACAAGGTGCTTTGAGGAGAGCAGGCACCTTCCGAAGATAAATCAATCGCCGCCTTTGCAGCGTCGCTAGTCCGGTCCGAAACAAGCCGAGGTGCTGTCGGCGCGGAGCACTGGAGTGAGCGATGATAATGCCGTGCCTTAACACCGGTTTCACTGAATATATACTATAACCAAATAAGGAGGTTCAAGAGTTGAATTTTCAAGAGCTGATACTTACCCTGGATAAGTTTTGGGCCGACCGGAACTGTATTATCCAGCAGCCTTACGATACAGAGAAGGGCGCCGGCACCATGAATCCGGCCACCTTCTTGCGGGCACTGGGTCCGGAGCCGTGGCGGGTGGCCTATGTTGAGCCCTCCCGGCGGCCCACCGACGGGCGCTACGGGGAGAACCCCAACCGCCTGCAGCATTACTACCAGTACCAGGTGATCCTGAAGCCCTCACCGGACGATGTGCTGGAAGTTTATCTGGACAGCCTGCGGGCCATGGGCATAGATCCCCTCAAACATGATATTCGCTTCGTGGAGGACAACTGGGAGTCCCCCACCCTGGGGGCCTGGGGGCTGGGCTGGGAAGTATGGCTGGACGGCATGGAAATCACCCAGTTCACCTACTTTCAGCAGTGCGGGGGCATTGACTGCCACCCGGTGTGCGCTGAAATAACTTACGGCCTGGAGCGCCTGGCCATGTTTATTCAGGAAAAGAACAATGTGTTTGACATTTGCTGGGTGGATAACATAACTTACGGGGATGTGCATCACTGGGGCGAGGTGGAGCATTCCCACTACAACTTTGAGGCTGCCGACACCGGCATGCTGTTTAACCTGTTCGAAATGTACGAAGCCGAGGCTCAGCGGGTCGTAGAAAAAGGACTGGTGCTGCCGGCCTACGATTATGTGCTCAAGTGCTCCCACACCTTCAACCTGCTGGATGCCCGGGGCGCCATCAGCGTAACGGAGCGCACCGGCTTCATCGCCCGGGTAAGGAATCTGGCCCGGGCTTGCGCCGGCAAATATGTGGAGCAGAGGGAGCAAATGGGCTATCCGCTGCTGAAAAAGGAGGGGGCATAAATATGGGTAACAACTTCCTGCTGGAAATCGGATTTGAGGAAATGCCCGCCCGTTTTCTAAACCCGGCCACAGAGCAACTCAAGGATCTGGCCGCCGCGGCCCTGGGGGAGCAGCGCCTGGCTTATACTGAATTAAAGACGTATAGTACCCCCAGGCGGCTGGCCCTGCTTGTGCGGGGTCTGGCGGACAGACAGGAGTCCTTGCTGCAGGAGGTTAAGGGCCCGGCCGTAAAGGTGGCCTTTAACCAGGCCGGGGAGCCTGCGCCGGCGGCCCTGGGATTTGCCAAAAGCCAAAAGGTCCAGGTAAAGGATTTAAAGGTTAAAACACTGGGTACAGTTGAATATGTGTTTGCGGTAAAGGAAGAGGCAGGCCGCCCGGTGGCCGGTGTCCTGGCCGAAATCTGCCCCCGGCTGGTGGAGGGCCTGCACTTTCCCCGGCCCATGCGCTGGGGTCACCTGGAGGTGCGCTTTGCCCGGCCTATACGCTGGTTGGTGGCCTTGCTGGGCAAAAGCATCATTCCCTTTGCCTATGCCGGCCTGACGGCAGGCCGGGTTAGTTACGGGCACCGGTTTTTAAGCTCCGGGCCGCTGGAAATCGCCAGTCCGGATGATTATCAAGGGATAATGAAGGATAACTTTGTGCTGGTTGACCCCCGGGAGCGCCGGTCAATCATCTGGCAGCAGGTCCAGTCAGCGGCCGCCCGGGAGGGCGGACGGGTGGAACCGGACGATGACTTGCTGGATGAGGTGAACAACCTGGTGGAATACCCCACTGCCTTGTGCGGCAGCTTTGAGGAGAAATACCTGGATCTGCCCGGCGAGGTGCTGGTCACCCCCATGCGCGAGCACCAGAGGTACTTTCCGGTGGTGGGGGGTGATCACAAGCTGCTGCCCAAGTTCGTAGCCGTGCGCAATGGCGGCGCCGATTACCTGGACATTGTCCGGGCGGGCAACGAAAAGGTGCTCCGGGCGCGGCTGGCGGATGCCGCCTTCTTCTGGCACGAGGATTTAAAAATACCCCTGGCGCAGCGGGTGGAGGACCTGAAAAAAGTTGTCTACCAGGAAAGCCTGGGCGCCGTTTATGACAAAGTGGAAAGGATCAAGGCCCTGTCCTCCTACCTGGCCGCGGCCCTGGGGGCGGTTCCGGAAGTGGTGGCCCAAACCGCCCGGGCGGCCCGGCTGGCCAAGGCCGACCTGGTTACGAACATGGTGTTTGAGTTTCCCGAGCTGCAGGGTGTTATGGGCCGGGAGTATGCTTCCCGCTCGGGTGAGGAGCCGGCGGTGGCGGAGGCTGTTTTTGAGCACTACCTGCCCCGGCACGCCGGTGATGAACTGCCGTCTACCTTGCCCGGCCGCGCCCTGAGCCTGGCCGACAAGCTGGACACCCTGGTGGGTTGCTTCGGCATAGGCATTCAGCCCACGGGCTCCCAGGACCCCTATGCCTTGCGCCGTCAGGCCCTGGGTGTATGCTACATCATTCTGGATGCGGGTCTGGATTTATCCCTCAGTGAGGCGCTGTCCCAAACCTATGCCGGCTATGCCGGTCAAATCAAGCTCCAGGTGGGGCAGGAGCAGGTGGCGGGGGACCTGGCCGAGTTCTTCCGGCAGCGCCTGCGGGGCATTTTCATTGACCGGGGCCTTGCCTACGACACCGTTGACGCGTCCCTGGCCGCGGGTTACGATAACTTTTCGGATGTCTGGCAGCGGGCCGGCGCCGTGGAGGAGTTCCGGCGTGACCCGGCCTTTGCCGATCTGATTACGGTATTTACCCGGGCCCATAACCTGAGCAAAAAGGCTGTGTCCTCCGAGGTTCGTCCCGGGCTGCTGGAGGACCCGGCGGAGCGGGAGCTGTACGACCTGCTGGTAGAGGCCAGGCAGAAGGCTGAAGCCTTGCTGGCCGGCCGGGAGTACCAGACGGCGTTGCGGGAAATTGCCGCCTTGCAGCAGCCGGTGGCCCGCTTTTTTGACTCCGTGCTGGTGATGGCCGAAGATGCCCGGGTAAGGGAGAACCGGCTGGCCCTGCTGCGGCAGATTACCACTTTTATCAGCTCAGTGGCTGACTTCGATAAAATTGTGGTGACCCAGGGAGGCTGAAGCCAGACATAGAGATATATCAATTAAAATAAAAAATATAACTACTCAGGAGTCAGGAGCCAGAAGTCAGAAGTCAGAATGAGAAAACCAAGGTTCTGTTGAAGAATGCTGATATTACTTGATACTTACGAAGGATCTTGGATACGGTGATATTTACGAAACAAAACTTCTCTAATTGCTGGAAGCATATTCTCAGGGCATTCTGACTCCTGACTCCTGAATTCTGAATACCTGAATAGTAACTAAAAAATTATTTTTTGGCTAAGGAGGGAATTTTGAACGGGCATATAATATATATTATTAAACTGCAATTGGCAAATAGTATATCATATATGCTCTGTGAGGGGCGATAAATTTGGAACTTACCAGGAGGCAGGAGATAATTCTGGACATTGTAAAAAAAGAGGGGCCGATTACAGGGGAGCAGGTGGCTGAGCGCCTGAATCTGACCAGGGCCACTCTGAGGCCGGATATGGCCATCTTAACCATGTCCGGCTTGCTGGAAGCCCGGCCCCGGGTGGGGTATTTCTATAGCGGCAAGACGACCGGCCGGGTTTTTGCAGAAAAGCTGCACCGGGTTACGGTGGGGGAGATTAAGTCTGTACCCATTGTAGTGCCGGAGCAGTGCTCGGTTTATGATGCTATCGTAAACATGTTTATTGAAGATGTCGGCACCCTTTTTGTGGTCAGTGAGGGCGGCATCCTGGAAGGCGTTATTTCCAGGAAAGACTTTTTAAAATCAACCCTGGGCGGTCAGGATATTCACAAGCTGCCGGTGGGGGTGTTTATGACCCGGATGCCCAACGTAATCACGGTCAGTCCGGGGGAATCCGTCTGGCTGGCGGCCCGCAAGCTGATAACCCACGAAATAGACGCCATGCCTGTGGTCAGGCCCCTGGAAGGCGGCAGTGATGCCGGCCCGGAGGTTGTCGGGCGCCTGAGCAAGACCAATATCACCAGGCTGTTTGTGGAGTTAGGGGAAGGTAGTTAAGGAGGGGTTACCCATTATTCACATAGATAAAAACCGGCCTGTTATATTCATTATTTCTGATTCCATTGGAGAAACCGCCGAACTGGTTGCCAGGGCCGCGGCCAGCCAATTTAACCACGGCGGGATAGACATCCGGCGGGTACCCTATGTCAACAGCCCGGAAGAAATAACGGAACTCCTTGAGGAGGCAGGAAAATTTAAAGCTTTGATTGCCTATACCCTGGTGCTGCCGGAACTCAGGGAGGCTTTAATCAAAGAGGCTACAAAGCGGGACATCCCCACGGTGGACATCATGACCCCCATGCTGGATGCCCTGACCAATCTGGAAGGCCGGCCGCCGAAACTGGAGCCGGGTCTGGTCAGGAAGATGGACCAGGAGTATTTTCGCAAGGTGGAGGCCATTGAGTTCGCGGTCAAATACGATGACGGCAAGGATCCCCGGGGCATTCTGAGGGCGGATCTGGTAGTTATCGGGGTTAGCCGCACCTCCAAGACACCCTTGTGCATGTATTTGGCCCATAAGCGGGTCAAGGCGGCCAATGTGCCGTTGGTGCCCGAGGTTTCACCGCCGGAGGAAATCTACGGCCTGTCGTCCCACCGCATTATCGGCTTGACCATCAAGCCCCAGCAGCTGAATGAAATCAGACGGGAGCGACTGAAGACCCTGGGGCTTACCTCCAATGCCGACTATGCCAGCATGGAAAGGATTCTCAAAGAACTGGACTACGCCCACGGAATCATGCACAGGGCCGGCTGCTCAATAATCGACGTTAGCAACAAGGCGGTTGAGGAAACGGCCAGCCGGGTTCTGGAAATATACTACAGGGGGGAAAGGAATGGCTGATCAAAAATACGTTTATCTGTTTGAGGAAGGCAGTGCTGAAATGAAGGGACTGCTGGGGGGCAAGGGCGCCAATCTGGCAGAAATGACCAACATCGGCTTGACCGTTCCGCCGGGATTTATTGTAACCACCGAGGCCTGCAACGAGTTCTACGTTCAGGACAGGCAATTCCCCGCCGGCATGGAAGACCAGGTAAGAGAAGTTATGCGGGCTCTGGAGCAAAAGACAGGCAAGAAGTTTGGTGACCCGGAACGGCCGCTGCTGGTAAGCGTTCGCTCCGGGGCGGCCATCTCCATGCCCGGGATGATGGACACAGTCCTGAATCTGGGGTTGAATGACGCGACAATGGAAGGCGTGGCCGTGGAAACAGGCGATTACCGCTTTGCCCTGGATTGTTACCGCCGCTTTTTGAACATGTTTGGTGACGTGGTGCTGGGCATTGAGCACCACAAGTTTGAGCGGATCCTGGAGGGTCAGAAGAATAAAAGCGGTGTTGATTTTGATAGCCAGTTGACTGATAAAGACTGGCGCGCCGTGATCAGGGATTATAAGTTCCTGATTGAAAGGGAAACCGGCAAATCTTTCCCCCAGGACCCCATGGAACAGCTTTTCAGCGCCATTTATGCGGTGTTTAATTCCTGGGACAGTGACCGGGCCATTGTTTACCGCCGGGTGAACAAGATTCCCGACGACCTGGGCACGGCCGTGAACATCCAAACCATGGTGTTCGGCAACATGGGCAATGACTCCGGAACCGGTGTCGCCTTTACCCGGGACCCGTCCACCGGGGCGCCGGTACTGTACGGTGAATACCTGATTAACGCCCAGGGGGAGGATGTGGTGGCCGGAATCCGGACGCCCCAGCCCATCGCCACCCTGGCCGGTGAAATGCCGGAGGTTTACCGCCAGTTTGCGGAAACTTGCCAGCTGCTGGAGAAACACTACCGGAATATGCAGGATATTGAGTTTACCATCGAGCGGGGCCGGCTTTACATGCTTCAGACCAGGAACGGCAAGCGCACCGCCCAGGCCGCCATCAAAATCGCGGTGGATATGGTAAATGAGGGGCTGATTAGTAAGGAAGAGGCCATGCTGCGGGTGGACGCCACCCACCTGGATAATTTGCTGCACCGGCGCATTGATCCCGCTGCCCAATTGGATGTAATCGCCAGGGGCCTGCCGGCCTCACCGGGGGCAGCCGGCGGCGTGGTGGTTTTTGATGCCGATGAGGCGGAAAACATGGCTCATGACGGGATCAAGATAATCCTGGTGCGCACGGAAACTACCCCCGACGACATCCACGGTATTGTCGCCGCCGAGGGTATTCTTACCTCCCGGGGCGGGATGACCAGCCACGCCGCGGTGGTGGCCCGGGGTATGGGCAAGCCCTGCGTATGCGGCTGCGAGAGCATCCGCATCGATTACGACAGACAGCTGTTTACAGTTGGCGATTTGATCATAAAAAAAGGAGACCTTATTTCCATTGACGGCGGCAGCGGCAGCGTAATAGTGGGCGAGGTGCCCATGATTGAGCCGGAGCTAAGCCCCGAACTGCTGCATCTGCTGGTATGGGCCGATGAAATTCGCACCCTGGGCGTGCGTACCAATGCCGACACGCCGGAGGATTCCGCCAAGGCCAGGGAATTCGGGGCCGAGGGCATTGGCCTGGTGCGCACCGAGCACATGTTTATGGCCCAGGACCGCCTGCCCCTAGTGCAGGAGATGATTTTAGCCGGCGGTCTGGAGGAGCGGGAAGTTGCCCTGGCCAAACTGCTGCCCATGCAACAGGGTGACTTTTATGGCATTCTCAAGGCCATGCAGGGACTGCCGGTAACCATTCGCCTTCTTGACCCGCCCCTGCACGAGTTTTTGCCCAACGCCGAGGAATTGATGGTGGAAATCACCAGACTGCGCCTCACCGGCGGCGATGCTAATACCCTGCATGGTAAGGAAGAATTATTGAAAAAGGTGCGGTCACTGTCGGAGTTCAACCCCATGCTGGGCCACCGGGGTTGCCGGCTGGGCATCAGCTATCCCGAGGTATATGCCATGCAGGCCAGGGCTATTTTCCAGGCAGCTGCCCAGTTGGTTAAAGAGGGCTGCCACATTGTCCTGGAGGTTGAGATACCGCTGATTATAGATGTCAATGAGCTGGCCTACCTGCGCCGGACGGTGGTGGGTGTGGCGGAGGAAGTGCAGCAGGAGACGGGGGTTGAGCTGGAGTATCTGGTGGGCACCATGATCGAAGTGCCAAGGGCGGCCCTGCTGGCCGACGAGGTGGCCAAAGAGGCGGATTTCTTCTCCTTCGGCACCAACGACCTGACCCAGACCACCCTGGGCTTTAGCCGGGATGACGCCGAGGCCAAGTTTATGCACGACTACCTGGATAAAAAAATAATCAAGGACAATCCCTTTGTGGTGCTGGACCGGGCCGGTGTGGGCAAGCTTATGAAAATGGCGGTGGACCTGGGACGTCAGACCAGGCCGGATCTGCTCGTGGGGATTTGCGGCGAGCATGGCGGCGAGCCCTCCTCCATTGAGTTTTGCCACCTGATAGGACTGGATTATGTAAGCTGCTCGCCGTACCGGGTACCCATAGCCAGGCTGGCGGCCGCCCAGGCCGCTGTAATCAACAAAGACCAATCGAAGTAAGGCTTAAAATAGGTTGGTTAACCCCAAAGCTTTATATCAAAGGTTTGAGAGAAAATAAAGAAAGGGTATTATCCTTAATAATTTTAAGGACAATACCTTTTTTATTTCTTGTATTATGGAGCAAAAACATCTAGAATTAATTAAATCAAGGGAAAAAGAGAAAACAAATAATTGGGGGTGTGGGATTAAATGCAATATACATATAATCAGTTGCTAGAACTATTAAAAGAGCTAAACGATGTATTTAAAGCAAAAAATAAGTATGTAACACTTAACATTTATGGTGGTTTTGTAATGTGCGCTTATGCATTAAGATATGCAACAGAGGATATAGACGCGGTATTTATGCAGTCAGAAGAAGAAGTTGAAGATGCTATAAAATTAGTATCTAAGAGACGTAAAATAGAAGGGAACTGGCTAAATTCAGCAGTAAAAGACGTTGTTTTTCAAGATATGATAAAAGAGGACCTGACATTAATTAATTTAGGGTTAACTAACATGATGATTAATTTTCCTAGAATTGACCAGTTGCTGGCTATGAAGTTGTATTCAGCAAGAATGTCTAAAGACTTAAATGATGCTGTAATGTTAGCAAAAAAGATTGGAATTACTAATGAAATGCAGTTGGACATAATATTAAAACAGTATTTTATACTTAATAAAATCAGGGAAAGAAACAAGTCGCATGGTAATATAATAGGACGCTTTAGAAGGGCAGTAATCGAGAAATTAAAAGAACTATACGAGAGAGGGTGTTAGCATGTTAAATAATAAATTAATCATGGAGGATATAATTAAGCTAGATAACTTGGAAATATTCAACTTAAAAATAAGTGAGTTACTTCATGCGATAAAATATAATGACTTTGAAAAATATGCTGACTTATATAATTATGAAGTAAAAAAGAAAGAAGAATACTCTGAAATTGAATATAAGAGATTAGTG
Organism: Bacillota bacterium; assembly: GCA_040753155.1. Lineage (GTDB taxonomy): Bacteria > Bacillota > Desulfotomaculia > Desulfotomaculales > JBFMEU01 > JBFMEU01. The sequence continues at coordinate 25,018 of JBFMEU010000003.1, read as the reverse complement.
CAACTTGCCGCAATATTAGACTATAAATTTATAGGTTCACAATATATGAACAAATGGTTCAAATCAGAAGAATTATACCTGGAAGTTCCGTTCTTTTCAAGTGATGTAGACAGAGAATACTTATTTTTCTTTGCACCACAACAGTTCATGAGACACAATGTTTTCTATGATAGATACGAACTAGAGGTGTTATAATGTAACTACTCAGGAGTCAGGAGTTGAATACGCCGGGCCCTGTTAAACCGAAGAACCTCTTGGGTACGTCGGCGCTGCGGGAAGGATCCATGACAAGCCCAGTACGTACTTCTCTATTAATAGACGGGCAATGCAACCGGCAGTAAATAGTCCTTTGGCAATAACTTTGGGAGGCGGGGGAGCAGTAATGATAGTCTGAACTCCAAGACACCGGCAGGTTTTGTGATAGCGTTTGCGTCTATGTACTACCCGTTCCGCTTTTACTTGCCAGTCGATTTCTTCCGAGGTCTCGTCGCCTGGAAATGGATCATACGGTAAACCACATTGTGGACAATGCCGGTTTGCTTCAGGCCACCAAGTCTGCATTCTCAGCCTCAAGATGCGCGGCCCGGTCTTTCCAGTACGAATATCACATAGTTTGGGTTAGTCACAATGTTCGGACAGATAATCAATAAACTGCGTTGGGTCCATAACGATAATCTTGCCACAAACTTCAGGAAAGTGTTTTTTATTTCCAGTAACAATAATGATTCTTTCCATAGCAAGTGCTACTTCCAAAAAAGGGCCGTCATTTGGGTCGGGAAGCTTATTTTTAATTGGTTTTCCTGAAACTAATAGCCCTTCCGTTTCGATCTGGTTTAACAGTATATCGACTAATTCAGTGTCAAAATCAAATTTTTCCCTTCTCAATACTTCCCGATACTCCGCCAGAATACGAGAATCAAATACTATCTTGATCGTTCCTTCAGCAACCTGCCTAACGATCAAGCCGGAAGTACTAAAAGGCTTTAAGAGACCCGAAATCAGAACATTTGTATCGAGCACTATCTTCATATACTACGGCCCCGGCGTACTTCATCTATTTCCGTCTCGATTTCGTCCATTGAAAACTTGTCCTTACCCTTTTCTACCGACTGCAACTGGAGTTTATTCACTGCTAAGACAGCTCGACTGCGGCGTAAAGCCGCCAGTGACTCTTCCAGGTTGTTTTCGTTTATACCTGTTAAAATGGCAATCGGTCTTCCGTTGGACGTGACAACCAGATCTTTTTCTGCTTCCAACCGGCGCCAGACTTCTGGTGATTTAAATTTTAGATCCCTTATCGTTATAAATTTCATTTTTTCACCTCCAAAGTCGATATACTTTATTATATACAATTGTGACACGCAACACAACAAGCTAGGGGGGGACAGGGACAGGGGGACAGGTACCTCGTGTAACGGGCCCGGGCAGAAGACCTGAATGCCCATATCCCTCATATAGCGCTGGATACGCTTGCGATTTACCTTAAAGCCCAAATTCATGGCATTGATGTCATCCCTGATGCGCCTGGCTCCTTTAAATGGATGCTTTGTGTGTATTCTGTCGATCAGGTGCTTAATCTTAACCTCCAGTTCCGTAGGCTCTTTAGCTTTACGATACAGACCTGTGCGGTTTAAGGTTATATACCACTTCGACGTAGGTGTCGCTTTCACCCTGTCAAATCGTGTCTCATTTTATGGGTCCATTATAATCTGCCCCCTTAGCACATGGTGATAATTTAGCTTGTGTTGAAGGAGTTTTCAGATAAAATAGCGAAATATAGCGTCGGGGGATGTATATGACCAATCTGCGCCTGTTCTGGGCCATCAACCTGCCGGTCCCGGCCAGAGCCTACCTGGGCGATATGATCAGCCGGCTCAGGTCCGTGCCGGCCGATGTCAAGTGGGTGGAGGAGCAAAACCTGCACCTTACGGTAAAATTTTTGGGTGATGTGCCGGCCAACCGGATTGCGCTGCTTACTGCCGCGGTAAAAGATGCGGCGTCAGGTGCAGAGCGGTTTAGTCTGAGCATACAGGGACTGGGCTTTTTCCCTGCGGCCAGCCGCCCCAGGGTCATGTGGGCCGGCCTGACCGGTGATCTGGACAAGCTGAAGAAACTGCGCCGCCAAGTTGAGGGCAGCCTGGTACCACTGGGCTTTGCTCCGGAGGACAAGCGTTTTTTACCCCACTTAACCCTGGCCCGGTTCAGGTCGGTCAGGGGGACGGAGGAATTAACCGGGCTGGCCGGGCAGCTGGCCGTCGGGACAGCCTGGGGGCCGGTGGTGGTAAAAGAGCTGGATCTGATGGAAAGCAAGCTGACCAGCCAGGGGCCGGTATATACTGTTTTAGATAAAATAGGCCTCAAATAATCGGATTAGGTCTAAAAAATGAAGCTGGAACATATTTTTTACTAATGATGACAAAACGATTTGAATTATAAGCACTCATAATATTTGAAATGAGGGATTGTCATGTTGATCCTTGCCATTAACGGAAGTCCCCGGAAAGATGGCAGTACTTCCGTTATACTGCGGGAGGCCCTGGCGGAAGTGCAGGGCGCCGGCGCCGACGGGGTTTTTATACAGGTTTCCGAGTTGCTGACCCATCTTAAAACACCGTACTGCCAGGCCTGCTCCAATCCCTGCGGTGGGAAGTGCTATGCGGACACACCCCTGGCGGGAGTTTTTGATCTCTTCCGCAGGGCTGACGGGCTCCTGGTGGGAAGCCCTGTTTATTTCAGCACTGTGTCGGCCCAACTCAAGATCTTGTGGGATATGACCAGGGTCTTGCGCAAAGACAAGGCGCTGGTTAATGTGGTGGGGGGCGCCCTGGCCGTGGGCGGGGCACGTTTTGGTGGGCAGGAAACCACCCTGCGGGCAATCCATGACATGATGCTATGCCAGGGAATGACAGTGGTTGGTGACGGGTTCGCAGCCGACGACGCCGGCCATCAGGGCGTCTGTTCCCAGCAACCGGCCTTGGAGGATGCGGATGCTCTGAAACGCAGCCGTATTCTGGCCAGAAGGGTTTTAGAGGTGGCCGGGGCAACGGCGGCCCTGCGGCTACACCGCGGCGGTTAGGCAGGTTGGGTATGCTTAATACCCCCGGCGGGCATGTTACCCCCGGGGGTATTTTTGTCCATCTGGTGCCGCATGAATGTCAGGAGTTCAGGAGGATTTGCCTTTATGGCTGTCGAATATAGTTCCTGCTTCAGCCAGAATTAACCAACCCGGGAAGGGAGTCGAGGTCTATGGACCTTCGCCTTAACACGGAAATGCTGGAAGACCGCTGGCTTTTACCTGTGGCCTGCCGCAGCGCCTCCAGCCGGGGGAGGGCCAGGTATGAGGAACCCTGCCTTGTGCGCACCTCCTTTCAGAGGGACCGGGACAGGATTATTCACTCCAAGAGCTTTCGGCGCCTAAAACACAAAACCCAGGTGTTTATCATCCCCGAGGGTGATCACTACCGCACCCGGCTGACTCATACCCTGGAAGTAGCCCAAATAGCCCGCACCATAGCCAGGGCCCTGCGGTTGAACGAAGACCTGACCGAGGCCATTGCCCTGGGCCATGACCTGGGTCATACACCCTTTGGCCATGCCGGTGAGCAGGCCTTGAATGAGGTGGTGGCGGGCGGGTTTAAGCACAACCGGCAAAGCCTGCGGGTGGTTGACGAGCTTGAGGGCGCCGGCGGGCTGAATCTGACCTGGGAGGTGCGGGACGGCATTCTTAACCACACCGGCCCGGTAAGGCCGGTTACCCTGGAGGGGCAGGTGGTTAAGATTGCCGACCGGGTGGCCTATATCAACCATGATATTGATGATGCCTTAAGGGGCGGTATTATCCAGTTGGAGCAACTGCCGGCGGAATGTCTGGCCCTGCTGGGGCGTGAGCACCGGGAACGCATTAACAATATGATCATGGACCTGATTCGCTCCAGCCAGGGGCAGGAGGTAATTCGAATGAGCCCGGGGGTGCAGCAGGCAACTGATGATTTGCGCGAATATCTTTTCCGGCATGTTTACATTGGTTCGGAGGCCAAGCGGGAGGAGCAAAAGGCCCGCCACGTAGTGCAGTATCTTTTCCGGCACCTGAAAGAGCACCCCGGGCTGATGCCTCCGGAGCACATGCGCCGGGCCGGGCGGATTGGGGTGGAGCGGGCTGTAAGTGATTATATAGCCGGCATGACCGACCGTTATGCCATTGCCCAGTTTGAGCGCCTTTTTATACCCCGGGCCTTTACAACCCAGGGCTGAAATGGTTTATTGCTTACAGATAATGGCAATGATAAAGAAGACTTGGTTCAGGTGGGGTTTTAACCCATACGTTGGGGACATTCCTCCGAAGGAGGTGTGTCCCCTATCCGCTAAACCTTAGTAGCACTTATTTCGAGTTTACAGCCTGTTAATCCCATTAGTTAGGGACATTCCTGTCCCCAGAGAAATACCCAAGCTTCAGCAGGTGTGTCCCCTTTCCTTATGCGAGGGCGGGGTCTTACAGGCTGTGCGAAGATAAATAGGGCTGAAATAAAATGTTGTCGAATGAAGGGAGGATAATTATCAGCAATAGCGAATAGACAATAGCGAGTAGATGTAAAACGAGCCGCCGCATATAAAAAACAGATTTGCAAAAGAGGAATTCAGCAATAATTGTAGAAAATGTAAACAATAGTTGCACTGAAATTGAAGGTGATCCAGATGGGGGGGTTCATTCCGGAAGAATTAATTGAGGTTGTCCGCTTCAAGATAGATATCCTCGAAATAATCTCAGAGTCTGTACGCCTTGAGAAAAAGGGCAGAAACTATATAGGAAACTGCCCCTTTCATCAGGATAAGGATCCATCCTTCACCGTTAGCCCGGAAAAGCAGATTTTCTATTGCTTTGGCTGTCATGCCGGCGGTAATATCTTTAAGTTTCTGATGTTGCGGGATAATCTTGAATTTCCCGAGGCGGTGCGCGCGCTGGCGGAAAGGGCCGGAATAAGTATTCCGGAATCTGCAGGCCGCCAGGAAGCAAGGGTGCGGCAGGAGAGCAGGGCCAGGGAGATTAACGCCGAGGCGGTCGCTTATTTTCAGCGTTGCCTGGAGAATTACCCCGAGGCCGGTAATTATCTAACCCGAAGGGGAATCAGTTCCGCAGTAAAGGATACTTTCAGTCTTGGTTATGCGCCCAACAGCTGGGACGGCTTGCTCAAGCACCTCGGGACCAGAGGCTACAAGGCCCGGGAACTGGTGGAGGCAGGCCTGGTATCGGACGGTGATAAAAGAGTTTACGACCGGTTTCGGGGCAGGATTATGTTTCCCATTCGGGATGAACGGGGGCGGGTGGTCGGTTTCGGGGGACGGGTGCTGGACAGCAGTCATCCGAAATACCTAAACTCCCCGGAAACCTCTGTTTTCAATAAGAGCCGCGTGCTGTTCGGCCTGGACCTGGCAAAGCGGGGCATCCTGGAAAAGGGTTGCGCCGTTGTAATGGAGGGGTACCTGGATGTAATCACGGCCCACCGCTGCGGGATCAACAATGCCGTGGCCTCGCTGGGAACCAGCCTTACCCGGGATCAGGGCCGGCTGCTGCTTAAATTCACCAAAAATGTGTTCATCGCCTATGATGCCGATACGGCCGGGGTGGCGGCAACAGTCAGGGGCCTTGATCTGCTGCAGGAATTGGGCTGCCGGGTAAAGGTGGTTAATATTCCGCCGGGCGAGGACCCTGATGATTTCATCAGAAACAATGGCCCTGAAGGGTGGCAAACCCTGCTTAATAACGCAGAGCAGCTTTTGGAGTTTAAAATAAGGCAGGCGGCCCTGCGACCTGATTCATCCGCCGGGGGCAAGTCAGCCATCCTGGATGCGGTACTGCCCAACCTGGCCTTAATTACTGATGAGGTTGAGCGGGTGGACGCCATCCAGTTGGTGGCCTCACGCCTGCATACTACCTGGAATGCAGTTGCCGGAGAATTAAAGAGATTTTTAATAAAAAATCGAAAAAATTGGCCAAATCCGGATAATACTGTTAAAAGTATGCATAATATATTTGTTAACCGGGGGGATGCCGATCCCAGGTTCAAGGCTGAAAGGGGCCTGCTTCACCTGATCATGGAAAACCCTGACCTGGCAGAAGCTGTTCAAAGGAAACTGGGCCCGGGGTTTTTTAAATATCCGGGCTGCAATAGGATTTTTAAGCTGTTACTGAATAAGATGGAGCAGCAGCAGGAAAGACTTGACGATCTATACCACCACCTAAGTGAAGAAGACCAGCAGTTGTTAACCTCCGTGCTGACGGAGACAATTCCCGGGGATAACCCCGTTGAAATACTCACCGGCTACATGAACACCATTATGAATTGGCAAAGAAAGGACAGCCGGGAGGAATTGATGAACCAGCTTGCTGAGGCTGAGAGAGCCGGTGACTGGGACCTGGTCTATAAGTTGCAGCGTCTGCTTCAGCAAACCTATTAATGTGGAATATTACTACCCTTATTGAGAGGGGGATAGCGATATGAGGGAAGACCCCAGGTTGGAAAATGTGAAGGATTTAATTGAAAAGGGCAAAAAAAATGGTGTGTTGTCTTATAACGAGATTATGGATTCTTTGCAGGGAACAGAGATCACTCCGGAGCAAATTGATGATATCTACGAAAAACTGGCCGGCATGGGCATCGAGGTGGTTGCCGAAACCCCTGATTTGGATTCCCTGGATGGAAATGCGATGGAACCGGGCCCTGATGAAGTAGAAGTGGACCTGACAGTTCCCGAGGGTGTAGGCATTGATGATCCGGTGCGGATGTACCTGAAAGAAATTGGCCGCGTGCCCTTGTTGACCTCCGAGAATGAAGTGGAACTGGCCAAGAGAATGGAAGATGGCGATGAGGAGGCCAAGCGCCGTCTGGCCGAGGCCAACCTGCGCCTGGTGGTAAGTATAGCTAAAAGGTACGTGGGGCGGGGCATGTTGTTCCTTGACCTGATTCAGGAAGGCAACCTGGGCCTGATTAAGGCAGTTGAAAAATTTGATTACCGTAAGGGCTATAAATTCAGCACCTACGCCACCTGGTGGATCAGGCAGGCCATTACCAGGGCCATTGCCGATCAGGCCAGGACGATTAGGATTCCGGTGCACATGGTGGAAACCATCAACAAGCTGATTCGGATCAGCCGGCAGCTGTTACAGGAACTGGGCCGCGACCCGATGCCCGAGGAAATTGCCAAGGAAATGGGCATTTCCGAGGAAAAGGTGCGGGAAATAATGAAAATTGCCCAGGAACCGGTTTCCCTGGAGACTCCCATTGGTGAGGAAGAAGATTCGCACCTGGGGGATTTCATTGAAGACCATGACGCCAGGGCCCCGGCGGAGGAAGCATCATTTACCCTGCTGCGGGAACAGCTGGATGAAGTCCTGAAAACCCTGACGGACAGGGAGCAGAAGGTTTTACGGCTGCGTTTCGGGCTGGATGACGGCCGGGCCCGGACCCTGGAAGAAGTGGGCCAGCGCTTTGGTGTTACCAGGGAGCGCATCAGGCAAATAGAGGCCAAAACACTGCGCAAGCTGCGCCACCCCAGTCGCAGTAAAAAGCTGAAAGATTATCTTGAGTAAGTAGCAACCCGGTGTATCCAAAAACACCGGGTGTTCAATTTAGTCATTTCTGTTATAATAAAGAAGACCAAGGTTCAGGTGGGGTTTTAACCCATACGTTGGGGACATTCCTCCGAAGGAGATGTGTCCCCTGACCGCTAAACCTTGGTCGCACTTATTTCGAGTTTACAGGCTGTGCGAAGATAAATGCCGGGCTGGTTGAACGAGATTTTTAACTGGTACAAATTGTTCGATGTAAAACCCTTGACCAGTACATGTTGATTGTGTATAATAAATCTTGCATCGCTCCTCGATAGCTCAACGGTAGAGCAACCGGCTGTTAACCGGTAGGTTGTAGGTTCGAATCCTACTCGAGGAGCCAATATGGGCCCATAGCTCAACGGTAGAGCATCCGGCTCATAACCGGCTGGCTCCAGGTTCGAATCCTGGTGGGCCCACCACTCACTGGAAGTTTGAAGTTGGAAGCTAGAGGTTAGATTAGAAGGAATTCGCCCTGGCGAATTCCAATAAAAAATCCAACTTCCAATCTCAAATCTCCAACCTCTAATAAGAGGCCCCTTGGTCAAGCGGTCTAAGACACCGCCCTTTCACGGCGGTAACACGGGTTCGAATCCCGTAGGGGTCACCATAAGGGCGATTAGCTCAGCTGGGAGAGCGCCTGCCTTACAAGCAGGATGTCGGCGGTTCAATCCCGTCATCGCCCACCAAAAAAACTGCACCGTAGTAATTGATACTGCGGTGCAGTTTTTTTATGTCAGCTATGTCGGAGGGGGTTAATTTGTTTCTCCTATTTAAAAGCATTTACGCCAAGATGGTTTTTTAAGGCTTCTTGGAGAATGTGTGAGAAATTCACGCGCTTTTCTTCGGCCAGGTCATTAAGCCACTTAGGTATAGTAAGAGTTTTCTTAACTGCTCTGTTTTCGATTGCATCTCTAATGAGAGGCATCCAAACTTCAACGAGAACAACGACTTGGGTTGGTTCCAAAAGAATTTTTTCTACAGGTGTTGGTTCAGGTATTTTATCTTTATCTTTTTCCATGCTGTAGAGATGTAAGCCGATAGCTTCCCTGGCATTTTTAAAGGCCTCTTCTGTAGTGTGGGCACAGGGTAAGCAACCGGGCAGGTCCGGAAACTCAATTGATATACCGTCATCGGCATAGTCAAAGACCGCGGGGAAAATATACCTGTCTTTAAACATCTTTAAATCTCCTTTCACTGTTGGGCGGGAATTATTTTAGGGTAATCCCCTCCTGTTTGAATATGCTTTTTACTGTTTTTATGGGTATATCTTTGATCGGGTGGGTTACTGTAACCTTGCCTTTTTTAGTTGGATGCTTGAAATGGTGATGGTCACCAACTGTTTCGACGTGATACCATCCATCTCTTGTTATAATTTGTATTATTTCTCTGGACGAGTAACTTTTCAATACTTTTCCCCTCTCATGACAGTATAATAACACGTATTTATATACGTGTCAATGCTTTTTAAATCACTTGTAAACGAACCTGTGAATAACTTCTCCCTGGGAAGAATTGAAGGCAATCTTTGTTACTTTGCCATCGGCTACCTCAATATAGCTAATGACATCCTGTAAAAAATCTTGAACAACTGGATTATCCAGAGCCGGGAGAGTATCTCGGATATTACCCCCCTCTGAATGAAGTCTCGTTCAAAGGGCGTAGATATAATACCTGGCCAATGCCCACGCTGATACTCCCTATCATCATTATAGCTCCTCATTTAACCACTGTCACCGTGCAGGGAGAGTTCTAAACCACCTTTTGGAACAAATCCACCTGCATTAATAGAGCAAGCTGATGCCTTTATCAAACATCTTAATTCAATGGCTGGGATTAAGGCTCTTTAGTTATTTTTTGACTCTTTAATTCAATGCGGATAGAATTAGAAGTATAATTTGTACATTACTCACGGATGCATTTTTCATTTTAAACGTCAGGTTTATCTTTTTAACAGCAATCAGGTAAAGTATGGAAGGATGTGGGCGCAGTCATGAGGGCTCAATCATCTGTGTGGATGGACATTGCCGATGATGATTTGGAGGCCGCTGAGCATTGTTTCATAGGAAAAAGGTTTTTATGGTCAATGTTTATGTGTCAACAGGCGGTAGAGAAAGCTATAAAAGCTGTGCACTACGAAAATACCGGTATGACTCCACCAAAAAAGCATGATTTAATTTCGCTGGCAGGCAGTGCCGGCATCCTTGACCAGTGTGCAAAAGATACGAAGGACTTACTGCGCCGCCTTTCGCTATACTATATCGAAACCAGATATCCAGACAAGCGGGCTGACCTGGAGGCCAAGTGCAACCAGGAGCATACAAAGGAGATATTAGAGCGGTCAAAGGAGGCTGTGATATGGCTAAAAGGTATGTTGAAGTAATCGTGAGTAAGTACATACAGGCCCTGAGGAATAGAAACATTCGTGTTGAGAAGGCCATCCTGTTTGGATCCTGCGCCAAAGGGACTGTAACTGAAGACAGCGACATTGATATTGCTATCATTTCCCCTGACTTTGGCCGGGATTACCTGGAAGAAGCAATATTGCTCAAAGAAATTAGTGAAGATATTGACCTGGATATTTCTCCAAGGCCCTATTCCCTGGACGAATATAAAAATGTTAAACAAGGCCAGTTTCTTTATGATGAAATCATTTCAAAAGGTAAGCCTTTATAAAAACATCAGTTATCCAAAGATGCGTGTATGTGGACAAGCCCCAGTTTTTAAAGGGTCACTAGTTGATGATTTACGGTAAAACCTGCGTCTTGAAAAAACTGGAAGCCTTTCAGTACCAGGACCTGCAGGTGCTGCCCGCCCTGGATGAAATAAGGGTTGTGGCCGACAAGGTAACCCTGGTGATTTACGAGCCCTACCAGGGAGGTTTGCACCCGGACGGCATCGCTGCCGGTGGCAGATGCCCGGGCCTTTAAAACCAGTGAACTGGAGGTATCCTTCCTGTGCATTGACTCCGCCGGCAAGCACCAGGCCGGGGACCCGGTGGTTTGGCGCAACCGGATCACCATTAAATCAAGGACCTTCCACGGCCCCGGCGGTGAAAAGATGGTAGAACTTCGCTCTGCGCCCCCGGCACCCATCCGCTACACCACCGACGGCTCAAGCCCCAAGCTGTCCGGAGGCAGCTATGACGGACCCTTTGCGGTGCCCCCGGGCACCTTGCTGGTGCTGGCGGTGGCCGAAAAAGGCGGTCTTATATCTGATGAGCACCGGCTGGAGATTAGATGGCGCGGTGGCGGGGGAGGTGGTCCCGAACCCGAAGAACTCGACCCGGTGCCCGGCCGGCTGTCTGGAAGCGGGAACAGTATCCCCAAACCACCGGGGACACCTACAAGCTGCTGGGCCTGTTGAAAAAACACCAAACGAGCCCTACCTGAAGAAAGTTGAATTGTTAGGCGAGCGGGAAGAGGATGCCATCCGTCTGACCCCAGCCTTTTGGGCAACCGGGTAAAGGCGGCCGGTTTCCTGAAAACACTGCTGCTGCGCCGGGTGGGCAGCACCATCTATGCCGGACGCCTGACGGCTGAAAAAATGCTGCGGGACTGGCAGTGTGTAGTGGTTGAAGATGATGAGGAGGACGATGCGCCCATCAGCCCGGAAATGAAGAGCCTTACCCCCGAAGAGCAGCTGGTGCTGCAAAGGTTTGTAGCCTCCCTAAAGGTTAATGAGCGGGACCCCAAGTATGATGTAGTCATGGACTGCCTGCTGAACAGGGGCTGGCTGGAAATGGGATGCATTGTTTTCTCCCAATATTACGACTCCGTTTTCTGGCTGGCTGAAAACATTTCCCAGGAGTTGCCTGAGGAGAAAATTGCCATCTATGCTGGCAGCCAGTGTTCGGGCATTATGCACGACAACGTATTCACCAGCGCCTCCCGGGACGACCTGAAGAAAATGGTGGCCCGGGGTGAAATTCGGCTGCTCCTGGGCACCGACGCTGGCTCTATTTGCCATTGACTGAATTGCTTTTATGGTATAAAATAAGTACTTACAGCCACAGTTTAAAAGTACGGTGGGTAGTCGCTGTTTGCTGGAATCAGGCGCTTTTTGCAGGGCTGGTTAACGGCAGGCAGAGGAAAGTCGAGACACGCACAGCGGCTTTACAAGCCGGTGTAAAATGGTGCCCGGCGCAAGCCGGGGCAGGGCGACCTGACGACGGCCAAAGAGGCTCTTGGGAGTTTCCAGTAGCCATAAAGTGCCACAGAAACCATTTCACCGGGTGACCGGTGAGTGCAAGGGTAAACTCCGCCAGCGTGCAACCCAAATAGGCAGCTTTGCTGCGGGTAGGGGCACCCCGTTAAAGGGGAGGAGATGCCGGTGAAAGCCGGGATTTTCTAGATGGATGACTACCGAAACAGAATCTCGCTTACGGCCGTGCTTTTATTGTCTGTGGTGCAATTTTTTTTAATACTTAGTGAATGACAATTCATTCATAATTGAAAAAGAGGGGGATTAAAGAACGATGGCCGAGCTTAAGGATATTCTAATTGAGCTGCAAAACAAATTTAATGCTGATCCAGCCGGGGTTGGTGGATTAAACGCCACCTACCTTTTTGATCTGACCGGTGATCAGGCGGCCCAGTTTCATGTGGTATTTGCCAACGGGAAAGCTGTGGTTAATGATGGCGGGGCTGATGATGCCAACATTACCGTGATTATGGATGCTGATGATTTTAAGGCAGTGGCCGGCGGTCAGCTAAACGCCATGGCTGCTTTTATGAGCGGCAAGCTGAAGGTGCAGGGAGATATAATGCTGGCCATGAAGCTGCAGTCACTTCTGGGTTAACTTATTATTTGATTTGACTAGGCCCCGGGCATATGAGCGACACATATGCCCGGGGTCTTTAACTGGGAAAAGCTAAAACAGGATTGTGTCAGAGATATAGCGAAATGATCCATAATTATTGGGCAATTATTTATGGAAGGGTTGGTGATTTAATGTTAAAAGGGGTTAGGGTACTGGACTTGTCCAGATTGCTTCCGGGACCGTACGCCACCATGCTGCTGGGTGATATGGGGGCGGAGGTAATAAAAATAGAGGAGCCTGGCCGGGGGGACTACATGCGGGAATTTATACCCCTGGTTAAAAAGGATAGCGCCTTTTTTCTGGCTGCAAACCGTAATAAAAAGAGTGTCACCCTTAATCTTAAGTCCGCTGAGGGAAGGGAAATATTTTTCCGGCTGGCCGGTTCTTCAGATGTGATAATCGAGAGCTTTCGCCCCGGGGTGGTCGATGCCCTGGGCATTGGTTATGAGGCGGTAAAGGAAATAAACTCCGGCATTGTTTACTGTTCCCTTACCGGTTACGGCCAAACCGGGCACTACCGGCAGCGGGCCGGCCACGACATCAATTACCTGGCCACCAGCGGGGTGCTTTCGGTGAACAGGCAGCGGGGCGGCGCCCCGGTCATGCCCGGAATTCAGATGGCGGACCTTACAGGTGCCCTGTATGCGGTTATCGGCGTTCTGTCCGGTCTGTGGCGCCAGCAGCGGGAGGGTAAAGGATCTTACATTGATGCGGCTATGACGGACGGGCTAGTATCAATTTCCTTGATGCCAATAGCATACCAACTGGCAACGGGGCGCAGGAATGATAATATGCTGTCCGGCGCCCTGGTGCGCTATAACATTTATCTTACGGCAGACAATAAATATGTTGCTCTGGGAGCCCTGGAGGATAAATTTTGGCAGGCGTTTTGCCTGGGCCTTGGCCGGGAGGATTTATTACCGGGCTTTATGGCGTTGGCTGTTGAAGGTGATCCTGTTTTTGAAGCTGTCAAGGAAATTTTTAAATCAAGAACGAAAGAGCAGTGGGCTGAATTTGCCGGTGCGGTGGACTGCTGCCTTTCACCTGTGGAAGAAATGGATGAGGTGTTGTCCGGTGATTATGCCGCCGGGCGAAAACTGGCCCTGGATATTATGCATCCGGTGGAAGGTCTGCTGACGCAGGTGCGTAACCCGCTGCAGGGGGACGTGGTACCTGTTGGCGCCACTCCGCCGCCGGTGCTGGGACAGCATACCATGGAGATATTGGAATGGCTGGGCTACCAGGCTGACGAAATTAATAGTTTCAGGGATAAGGGAGTTGTTTAACAGGAATATAATTCTCCGGTCGGGGCAAGCTAAATTGGACGTCCATGCCGCTGAAGCATCTAAAAAGAAAGAGGTGAAAATTCCTGGTTTATTGCAAGTGTGTTTTAGAAACCAGGTGATAACATGGAATTGGGGACCAACTGGAAAAGATTATTCGGCAAGGCTGTGGATGCCGCTGAGTCAGTGGGTGTTTCCGAAAGCCGGATAGAAGATCTGACCTACCGGTTCGGCCGGTTTTTTGTCAATAATTTTGATCCTGCCGATCGGGAGCAAAGACTGCTTAAAGATCTCTGGGAAGAAGGCAACGAGGAAGAAAAAAGAAGTCTGGCCGCGATGTTTTCCCGGCTGTCGGAGAAAGACCGGGGTGAAGAAGACATCTGATTCCCTGCTGCCAGTGTGGCTCCATACCAGACCATACCAGATCATATCCGGGGCCGGCAGACTTGGCGCCTCCCGGTCCCGGGAGTTTTCCTCCGCCAGATCCCGTATACGCTTATCCCGTGCGAAGATAAAGAAGACTTGGTTCAGGTGGGGTTTTAACCCATACGTTGGGGACATTCCTCCGAAGGAGGTGTGTCCCCTGACCGCTAAACCTTAGTCGCACTTATTTCGAGTTTGCAGCCTGTAAGACCCCGACCTAAGAGGGCGGGGTCTTACAGGCTGTGCGAAGATAGAATCTCCTCGCAGGGGAGTTTTTCTTTTACCTGACGCCTGATGCCTAACTGGCCCGGTTATCAGCCTCGGTGAAAGCCTGCTGATATTGTTCCATGGTCATTAGCACGGCCCGGGGCTTACTGCCCTCAAAACCACCCACAATGCCCCTTCTTTCCATCAGGTCCACCAGCCTGGCAGCCCTTGAGTAGCCAATGTGCAGACGCCTTTGGAGCATGGAAATGGAGGCGGCGCCACTTTCAATAAACAGCAGGGCGGCCTGGGGGAGAAGGTCGTCGTTTTCCTGGTCACTCCACTGTTCCTCCAGTGGTGTGTCCTTAAGCACCTCTTCATTATAGGTTGGTCTGGCCTGATCCTTCAGGAAGTCCACCAGTGTTTCCACTTCCTTATCTGACAGAAAGGCCCCTTGCACCCGCTGTGGTTTGGGCGCTCCCACAGGAAAGAACAACATGTCCCCTTTGCCTAAAAGTTTCTCGGCCCCGCCCATGTCAATGATTGTTCTGGAGTCGGTTTGGCTTGACACGGCAAAGGATATCCGGGAAGGTATATTGGCTTTAATGAGCCCGGTTATTACATCCACAGACGGGCGCTGAGTAGCTACCAGCAGGTGGATTCCTGCTGCCCTGGCCATTTGCGCCAGGCGGCAAATGGCATCTTCCACATCCGCCGGCGCAACCATCATCAAGTCGGCCAGTTCGTCAATGATTACAGCAATCAGGGGCAGCGGTCTGACCTGGTCAGGCTCTGCAAGTTCGGCCCTGGCCAGGCTTTGAGCGGCGTCCGAATTTCTGGGGAGCATACTCTTTTGCCGCCTGGCAGTCTCCTCCAGGCACAGGTTATTATACCTGGTGATGTCCCGCACCCCTGCGGCGGCAAAAAGCTCGTAACGGGACTCCATTTCCCGCACCGCCCAGCGCAGGGTCCCGGCAGCCTTTCTAGGATCGGTAACCACCGGGCTTACCAGGTGGGGAATGCCGTTATAAGTGGTAAGCTCGACCATTTTGGGGTCGATCATCAGGAATTTTACTTCATCCGGGGTGGCTTTAAATAGAATGCTGCAAATTATTGTGTTTACACACACGCTTTTCCCCGAGCCAGTGGCGCCCGCCACTAGTAAGTGGGGCATACGGGCCAGGTCAGCCAGTACCGGCGTCCCGGCAATGTCCTTACCCAGAGCTACGGTCAGTCTGGACGGGTGATTAATAAAGACATCCGACTCAAGTAATTCTCTTAAGGGAACGGTGTTAATAGATTGGTTTGGCACTTCTATGCCCACCGCTGCCTTGCCGGGTATTGGGGCCTCAATGCGAACACCTGAAGTTGCCATGCCCAGAGCAATATCATCAGCCAGACCTACAATCCGGCTGACCTTGATCCCCGGGGGGGGTTGGATTTCATACCTGGTTATGGCCGGGCCTATGGAAACTTCCAGCACCTTAACCTTGATACCGAAATTTTCCAGTGTTTGTTCCAGTACATGGATCCGGTCCTGAATATCCTGTTCCGAATGGAGCCCTGAACCCTTGGGTTTAGGGGAGGCCAGCAGGCTCGTCGGGGGCAGGACAAAGGATGTGCCACCAAAGGGTATGGCCGGGCTCACCATTTCTCCGGCGGGGGATTTGGACTCCAATTCCTGGCCGGTACTGGTGACGCAGTCGGCTTTGTTTGCACCGTCGGTGGTATTAACAGGCGGGTGGTCCCGGCCACCAGCCGTATCCTGCTCCCGGGGCTTTTTTTTAGCCGGGGATTTTTTGTCCTTGTCTTCAGGCTCGTCCTCAACTTCCTCAAACAGAAAATCGGTTAGACTCCTGGCTGTAGTGGCAGCAGTCATTTTAGTGCGCCTCCAGGCGCCTCTGGCGAGTTCTTCCATGGATACACCGGTGAGGAGCAGTAAGCTTAACATGGTCAGGGAGGCTAGAATTATATAAGTGCCCACTTGGCCAAAGGCATGGCGCAAGATCAGGCTGCCGGCGGCCCCCAGTATGCCGCCACCCTGGCCCTGAAATCCTGTTTCCCAGGCCATTTCAAGGGTTATGCCCATGTGTAAGAAGATCAGCAAGTTAAAAAATATGACCAGCAGACCGTAGGTGCGAACAGGCAGGCTGGTAGCGCTCCGCTGTCGTAAGAGCCTGAGACCCAATAAAAATAGAAGTGGTGGCAGTAGAAAGCGGCCATCTCCGGCCACTGCCAGTAATAACCGGTTAATTAAGTTGCCGAAGGCCCCCACGGAGGCAAACAATAAGCTGGCCATCCCCAGTACGGCCAGGGTCATGATGGCTAAGCCAAGCACTTCATATTTTAAAGATCCCCCGGGGGTTTTGGACACGATTCTTCCTCCCGACATAAAAATCCGCAAATCTACATATTTTGAGCTTACCATAAAATGGGGACTGAAGCAAGTTGGGCCAGTTATAACTGCCGGCAGATTTAAATGAATTTACGCCGGCCCAGAAAATAAAGGCCTGTCAGCCCGGCGGCAATCATCAACAGGCTGACCAGCTGGGCTACCCGCAACTCTCCCGCCATCAAGCTATCGGTGCGCAAGCCTTCAATAAAAAAGCGGCCCAGGGAATACAGGATCAGGTAGAACATGGCGATTTCACCGTGAAAACGTTTGCGGGGCCAGCGCCAGATGAGCACTGCAAAAACTGCCAGGTTCCAGGCTGACTCATACAAAAAAGTGGGATGTACGTACTGGCCGGCTATATACATCTGTTCCTGGATGAAGCGGGGGAAGTGGCTGATGAATTCATAGCTGACAGAACCTCCATGGGCCTCCTGGTTAATGAAGTTGCCCCAGCGCCCGATGGCCTGGCCCAGGATCAGGCTGGGGGCAACGATATCAGCCACCAGCCATAAGTGCAGGTTATTCCTGCGCACATACCAGAGACCTGCCAGTACGCCGCCGATAAGGCCGCCGTGGATGGCCAGTCCGCCATGCCAGATGGCCAGCGCGTCAAGGGGGTTGGCGGCATAGTTCTCCCACTCAAAGGCCACATAATAAACCCGGGCCCCAATTATGGCAGCGGGAATAATCAGGGTAACCATGGTAATGATATGGTCCGGGTTAACTCCGTTTTGTCCCGCCCGGAAATAGGCCAGCAGTATACCTGCTAAAAATGCAGAGGACAAGATAATACCGTACCAGCTGATGGTAACCGGGCCAATTTCAAAAGCAATAGGATCCAACAACATCAATCATTCCTTCCAGGCAGTCAAATTTACTGTCAGTTAAGGGCAGTTAAATAAATAATTCCCAATTTAGCTTTTAAAAATGTCTTAAAAGAAAATGACCCATGGGCTGACGTCCTGGTCATTGCTGTAAAGCCTTTTGCCGGGCTGTATGTTCACAGGGTTCGGGCTTCCGGCGCTTTGTTTCTAGCTTAAATTTCGTGAAGAATTAAGAAAATCCTTTAAATTACCGGTTGTTTCCACAAAAAGATCTGGGATCTTGATTCCGGTGGTATGTTTTAAAAGATTGTTCAAAAGGAGATCATACCAGAGTGTCGAAAATTTAATTTATAGTCACAATGTTTATTAGATTATTCTGTCAGGATACGCTTTATCACTGAACTAATCCGCCCTAAGACCCCCGCCTCTGTAGGCGGCGGGTTTCAAAGGGCGGTTAAGTCCAGTATGGACTCGGCTAACATTCAGAGGGGGTTGAATCCCCCTCTGAATGAAGTCTCGTTCAAGGTAATTAGACGTCTATGTCGCTGAAGCGGTGCCAGCAGAGGATGAAAATACCCGGTAAGCATCCGTCCCTGAGCAAATGTATTTTCAGGACAGGATGTTTCCTTTTGGGTGAAGGAGGGTAATGTCGGTGATACTAGTTACTGGAGCGACAGGTTTTGTAGGCAGACATTTGATAAAGGCTCTGGTGCCCGGAAATTATCCTGTGCGCTGTATGGTTCGGGATCCAGGCAGTGCCAGGACCGGCCTGCCACAGGGTGTAGAGTTGGTCAAGGGTGATATTAATGACCCTAAAAGCCTGCGGGAGGCCTGTGCAGGGGTTGAGGGCATTATTCATTTGGTGGCCATTATTCGCGAGCATGACGGTAATACTTTTGAAAAGGTTAATGTTGAGGGAACTATTAATCTTGTTGTTGAGGCGAGGCAGGCCGGTGTTCGCCGGTTTATCCACCTGAGCGCCATGGGTGCAAGGAACAGTCCGGAGTACCGGTATATTTATTCCAAGTGGCTGGGGGAGGAGTCTGTTCGGCAAAGCGGTCTGGAGTGGACGATATTGCGGCCGTCTTTAATCTATGGGGAAGGCTTTGGCTTTTTCGATCGTTTGCTGCAGTCTTTGCGCTTTTTTCCACCACCCCTGGCGCCGGTTCCTGGTAGTGGCCGCACCTTATTCCAGCCCATTGCCGTAGAGGATGTTGTAAAGTGTATTCTAAAAGCCTGGCCTAATCCTGATCTGATTGGCGGAATCTATGACCTGGGGGGGCCGGAACATCTAAGCTACCGTCAGATGCTGGAATTGCTCCTTCAGGTGCGGGGGATGAAAAGGTTCAAGGCGCCCATACCCATGGCCGTAATGCGGATGGTGACGCCTTTTATGGCTGGTATTCTAAAGGACCCGCCTGTAACCATGGTCGAACTAAAGGAACTGGATATGGACAATATAGGGGATGTTGATGCCGTTGAAAAGTATTTTGGTTTTAAGCCGGTTTGCCTTGCTGACGGGATACGTTATCTGACCCCGCCTGCCCGTCATTGAACGAGACTTCATTCAGAGGGGGATTCAACCCCCTCTGAATGTTAGCCGAGTCCATACTGGACTTAACCGCCCTTTGAAACCCGCCGCCTACAGAGGCGGGGGTCTTAGGGCGGATTAGTTCAGTGATAAGATCCCCAAACAAATGTATTTTCAGGATAGTGTAGAGGTGGGGCAGGTATGTACAATAAGGTAACAGTTACAAATCTTGCCGATGACAGCTGTCATGTCCGCGGCCTGATTGCTGAGCACGGTTTGTCCCTGCTGGTTCAGGCCGGAGGCAACCGCTTTATTTTTGACTGCAGCCAGGGCTACCCCCCGGTGCTAAATGCCAGGCGACTGGGGCTGAGTCTGAAGGGGCTTGACTTTATAGCTATAAGTCACGGGCATTATGATCATACCGGCGGGTTAAAAAGCTTTCTTCTGAAGCACGGCCCGGTTGATGTTTTTGCCCACCCCTATATATTTCAGGACAAATACAGATATGATTCCAGCGGCCGCCATAAATATATCGGCATTCCCCACTCCTGGGGCAACCTGGAGGAATGGGGGGCCCGGTTTAAAATGTCCCGGCAGCCGGTGGAGGTTGCCTCCGGAATCATTATTAGCGGCGAGGTGCCCAGACGTACACCCTTTGAAATAGTTAACCCTTACTATTTAGTAAGGGAGGGCGCCCGCTACAGGGTGGATCCTTTACTGGACGATCAATTCGTAGTAATAACTGTTCAGGACGGGCTGGTGATTCTAACCGGTTGTGCCCACTCCGGGCTGGTTAATATCCTCAATTATGCTGTGGACCTTACCGGAATACCCAGGGTGCGTGCAGTTATTGGCGGAACGCATCTGATCGAGGCCGGGCCCGAACGCATGGCCCAAACGGTGACCGCCCTGCAGCGTTTCGAGGTGCAGCAGGTAGCTGTCTCCCACTGCACTGGTTATTTAGCCCAGGCTGAATTGCGTAAGCGCTTAGGCGAGCGCTTTGTTTTAACAGCAACGGGCAGCACCCTTACAATTGGTGACGGTTAGACTTTTTTGCGGTCCCGGGCCTCCCAGGTAAAGCCCTGGTTCCCCCAGTGTTTAAAATTATTAAAGAAATCTTGGCCGGTGCAAATACCGTAGGTGGGGTCCACTTCAATGGTCTGGCCGTCAATGGTAAGTTCCACCCAGTGGTGCGGCCCGCTGAGAGAAGGGTTGGCGGCTGTGCCGGACACCACTGTGGCGGTAAGGCCAGCCTGGTCAGCCAGTTGGGCGTACAGCAGGGCGAAGTTTCCGCTGAGCCCGGCGCCATGTTTTATAGTATACTCCACGGTGGCCGGGGGAGGTTCAGTGATGCCGTCAATGAACTCCCAGTGATAGGAATAATTATTAATCATAAAGATATATAACATTTTGGCCCGCAGCAGCGGATCCTGATAGCGTTCCTGATAGTAGGCGCCCAGCTTCTGCAAGGTCTGGCTGACGGCTGTAGTTTCTCCTGCCGGATTGGGCTTCAGGCTGAACACGGCAGGCTCAACAATTAAATTCCTGCCGGTGGGAAAATCGTGTTTCATTAAACGCAGGGCCATAGCGCAGGCCTCTGCCCGGGTAACGTTTCTTTCCGGGCGCATGGTTTGGTCTGAATAGCCACGGAGAATTTGCATTTCAATTAATAAGACCAGGGTGTTGAGATTAGTAAATATATGGCCGGCATAGCGGGAAAAGTTTTCCTTCCGGGGGTCCTCCTCCAGATAGCGGTTGGCCTGCCGGTATTTTTCCGGCAGGTTTTTAAATTCCCTGTATGAGGTAAGCTTTACCCACGCCTCCTCAGTGGGTTGGGGAACCAGGAGGGACAGGTTGCCATCTGCAATCTGGTAGCTGTTTCTATTCAGCAGGGCTGCGTGAAGTAGCAAAACAGCAACCTCCTGGCGGCTGGCCGGAGTATTGGGCCGGTAATTGCCGTCTGTATAACCCGGGGCGATATTTCTGGCCACCAGCAGGAAGTCTGTGCCCCAAAGTCCATGTATGTCTGGATAATCGGGGCCGCCTGATAAATTTTCCTTGATTGCCGGAATAGCGCCCGGAAATAAGGAGAAACATATTTTGGCCAGTTCCTGCCGGGTTACCGGCCGGTCAGGCCTGACAGTTCCGTCGCTATAACCGCCCAGTACTCCCAGGTCCACCAATTCCGTAATATCCTGGTAAGCCCAGTGGCCGGGTGAAAGGTCGGAAAATGTTGCCGGGGTCGCTTCAGCCCGTTGTGGACAAGCTATTAAAATTAAAGATAGAATCAATAATATTGAAATAAGGCAAACCGGTTTTAACCTGATGGCGGTTGTCAT
Source organism: Bacillota bacterium (assembly GCA_040753155.1). Classification (GTDB taxonomy): domain Bacteria; phylum Bacillota; class Desulfotomaculia; order Desulfotomaculales; family JBFMEU01; genus JBFMEU01. The sequence continues at coordinate 3,594 of JBFMEU010000003.1, read as the reverse complement.
TGTCACACCCCCGTTAAATGGTTAATGATTTGTAGTAAGTATTAGTTTAGCTAAAGTTTTCTTTCAGCCAGCGAAAAGTTATGTCCCAGGCCTGCCGGTGGTGCTTGCTGAATTGGTGGTCACCTCCGCTAATCATGGACAATAAGCGAGGCTCCCGGGCGGCAGCATAAAGAGTATGAGCATCTTCCAGAGGAACCACGTCATCACGGTCTCCGTGGATAATTAACAGGGGGCGGGGGGTGAGACGGCTGGCGCAGGCAGGCACGTCATATTGTTCAAGGTCGGCAAAAAACGTTTTTTTCAGCTCCAGAATCCCGCTTTCGCCGGCCAGGAATACTGTATCGCCGGGGTCATCCAGGGAGCCGTCCACAAATTCCAGGAACAGGTCCGTCAGGCGGGCTGAAGCGGCCCAGGTGCACACCCCGGCAACCCGCTGGTCTGACGCGCCCTGGCAGATCACTGTGGTACCCCCGAAGCTGCGGCCCATGGTGATCAGGGGGCCAAACTTCTTTGTCCGGCACCAGTCCAGTACAGCAGATAAATCATTGATTTGGCCGGTAAGGGACAGGTCGGCAAAATCACCCTCACTCTCCCCGCAGCCGGCAAAATCAAAAAGAAGTGTGGTCAGACCCAGACGGCCCAGTTCTTCAGCCATAGACATGGCCCGGCCGCCGCCCTCCTTGCTGCCGGTAAAGCCATGGCAGACGATCACCAGCGGGGCGCCGGACCGATGGTCGGTATGCAGCAAGCCGGCTAACCGGAGATTATTTTTATTTATTAGCGAAACTTTTTCCCAACTAAAAGCACTCATAATTACCTCCTGTGGTATCCTGCCCGAAACTGGTAACGGTAAAAACTCCCCGCCCGGCATCATAAATAGTACTGGAAGCTGCGGTCATAGCTTCCGGGTCAAGGCTGCGAAAAACAGGGAGGGCATAATCAAAAGCCATCTGGTATGACCGGGGGTTGGGGTTGCCCACCTTGAAAGAATAAACCTCATTCATCCGGCGCCACCGTACCTTTCTTGATGTCTTCAAGCAGAAGCCTTGCCCCCAGCGGGTCATCAGGGTCAAGGTTCAGCAGTCTTTCCAATAGTCCCTTGGCCCCGTTGTTGATACCCTCTTGAAGCAGAACCAGGGATAACCCGTACAGGGCACGTAAAAAAGGGCGGTTTTCAGCCCAGATCCAGGGCAGCCGGCCCGTAAAATTATCAGGCATAACGGAGCGGCCAATTTCCAGGGCACTTTGAAAGTAAAGGCCCGCCTGGCTGCGATTACCCAGATCCAGCTCCAGAACAGCCAGCTGGTTATAGGCATCAATAAAGTGAGGACATTTTTTTATAATTGTATTAAAGGTGTGACGGGCTTTGTCGGGATTTGTGGCCAGGCAGGCACGGCCTTCGTTAAAGGTGTCCATGAGTTTTAATACATCACCGGCCCAGGCAAACTCCCATTCCCGGCGGCCCCGTTTTTCCAGCCTGATGGGATAGCCGGGCTTTTCGCCGGTCCGGCGGGTGATCCGCTTTGCTTTGCTTGCCAGCTGCCCGGCAAAGCGTTCCGGCCCGGATTTTTCCCACTGGCCGTAACGTTTCCAGGCCAGGTCCAGGCACTGGGCGTGCCAGTCCATTTGCCGGGAATCGTACGAGCGCCGCAGCAGTTCATGAAGGGACCGGGCTGCGCCCGGGCCCCGGCCCTCCCGGACAACCCAGAGCAAGTCAGCCAGCAGGTATCCTGCCGCATTCTTTTCCAATGCCGTCACTTCCTTGGAGGATGTTTGATTTTACCTAGTATAACACAGATGGGAATAATGTGCTTGCTTTGGAATAGTTTGTCGCTGCCCGGCTTGAGACGCCTGACAGAGTTACTGACCCGTGTTCAAAAAAATACTGTTCAGGTCAGATTTTTAACCATATATCTGACCATTGCTACCTTTTACTGGCGATTAATTGACAGTCACCGGCCTTAAGTATATTATCGGTGGCGGTGAAAGTAAATTGGGTAAGTGTGCTCAATTGTCCATACTTCAACAGTAAAGGACGGGATTATATGCCGGTAAAGCTTCAGCGCCCGGATCAGCCAAGCAGCATTATCCACCAAGAATTAAATAATTTATTAGATATCAGCAGGATAATTAATTCTACCAGGGATATCGTCACCATTCTGGATGATATTCAAGGCTGCCTGTCCAGATTAATACCCTTTACCTTTGCCTGCTACTATGTTAAAAAAGGTCATGAGTTTGCGGCCAGGCATGTTATAGGGCAGAGTCAGGACCTGGCAATTGATTTAAACAGCCTGGTTGCCGATAACTTTTTGCTGGATCGGATCATGGCTACGCGCCGGGCCTGTAAATCCAGTCAAATCATGTCAGCTGAAGAAATAAAACAGCACCCTTATTATAAGCGGGTGCTTGGCAGGTTAAATACTTTATATGTGGCCGGAGCTCCAATTCTGGTGGCCAATATTGTTATGGGCAGCCTTACCTTATCCAGGGATGAAGAGTACGGTGACTTTACCTTCCGGGATATGCAGTTATTGGAGCTTGTCGTAAATTGCATAGCCTTATGTGCCAGCGGTATTGAACGTGGTTTTACCTGTATTTCACGCAAGTCAGGTCCTGATGGGTTAGCGGTTAGCGAGGCGGTTAACGGGCGTCATATAATGGGAGTGTCAGATTCCATCAGGGGTACCGAAGCCCTGACCACAACTTTTGCCCTGGTCACCAATGAGCTGAGGGGACCCCTGGCCAACATGAAGGTGGCTCTGGAGTCCCTGAGGCTAAACATGACCAACGGCATGGTCCCGGATCTGGAGCACATGGAGAATTCCTTGATCCGCATGCATAATATCGTTAAAGGTCTGCAAAGTTACACCGGTGACATGAGCATTCAGGGAGAGTTGGTCAATCTTAATCAGGTGTTGGATGAGGCTCTTGGTATACTTGCCCCAACAATGGACCCCCATGTTATTATTAAAAAAGATTATGCCGAATCCCCCTTGCTATATGCTGACCGGGAAAAAATGAAACGGGTATTTGTTAATGTTATTGAGAATTCCTTGGAGGCTATGCCTGGCGGCGGTGTTTTAAGGGTCATTACAGCCTTAAGGGATGGTCATGCCTATGCGATTATTGAGGATAACGGCCTGGGCGTGGAAAGGGATATCCGGCCCAGGGTATTTGAGCCCTTTGTCTCATCAAAGGTCCATGGCCTGGGCATGGGTTTGCCGGTGTCTAAGAAAATCATTGAGTCCCACGGTGGTGAAATTAGGATTAAAAGTAATTTGGGCAAAGGTACTTCTGTGTGGATAGGCGTTCCTATCGAATGAGTAGAAGATGTGCCAACGAAATCAAATAAGTCTAACGGTAGCGTGAAGCCTCTATACTGTGATGAGAAAAGTATACCGGCCATATTTATGGCCGGGGCAGAGGAAAAGAGTATTAAAACATGCGCGCACAGGGAACTGGATGAGCGCGCGTTTTTTATCACTGAACTAATCCGCCCTAAGACCCCCGCCTCTGTAGGCGGCGGGTTTCAAAGGGCGGTTAAGTCCAGTATGGACTCGGCTAACATTCAGAGGGGGTTGAATCCCCCTC
>JBFMEU010000002.1:0-81130 GCA_040753155.1 Bacillota bacterium | reverse complement strand
TGGTTGACTTCAACTATCGCCTGATTAACCTGGAGGATGTGACAGGCAGGGACTTTCTCTACCGGGGGCCGGTGGGTCTCTTGCCCCTGGCTCCGCTGATGCGGCAGGAGGACCCTCCAGAGGCGGTTCTGGAGAAATGTGCGAGCCGGTTCGAGTCTGAAGTACAAGGGGAAGAAGAAAGGGCTACTCTTTACCTTGCCCTGGGTGTTTTGGCGGCGTTGAAAATCCAAAAGGGTTTGCTCCAAAAAATACTGGAGGTGAGCAAGATGGAAAACTCCCCGTTTTTTGACGGTATCCGTGAAGAATGGGAAGCTAAAGGCGAGGCCAGGGGCGAGGCCAGGGGCGAGGCCAGAGGCGAGACTAGGGGCCTTATCGAAGGAATAATCGAAACACTTGAAGAAAATACCGGTCAGAAGCCTGCCTGGGTTAAAGAAAGACTATCTAAAGTTAATGACAGTGTCTTACTTAAAAAGATCCTTCGCCGGGCGGTAAAGTCCAAGAGTGTTGAAGAATTTGAAATATTTTTAGAAGAACTTATGCCAAATTGAGTTTCATTTCGAGTTCAGTGATAAAACGTTATTACTGCAATAGTGATCACTACGCATTCCAAATGCTGCCAACCCGGAAGGGGACAGACACTTGTCTGTCCCCTTGTCTCGTCCCTTTTATCACTGGACTTAACCGCCCTAAGACCCCCGCCTCTGCAGGCGGCGGGTTTCAAAGGGCGGTTAAGTCCAGTATGAACTCGGCTAACATTCAGAGGGGGTTGAATCCCCCTCTGAATGAAGTCTCGTTCAACGAACGAAGCGGGCCTTGAACTTGTTTACCAGGTCATCCATGATGGTGTACACTACCGGCACCAGCACCAGGGTGATCAGAGTGGAGAAGGTCAGTCCGCCGACTACCACCACGGCCATGGGCGCCTGCCCCTCGGAGCCCTCGCCGATGCCGGTGGCCAGGGGAATCATAGCCAGGATGGCCGTCAGGGCCGTCATCAAAATGGGCCGCAGGCGGATGGGCCCGGCCTCCAGGATGGCCTCGTCGCGCTCCATGCCCCGGCTGCGCAGCACGTTGATGTAGTCCACCAGCACGATGGCGTTCTTCACCACGATGCCGGCCAGCAGGATCAGCCCGATGAAGGCGGTCACGCTAAAGGACCAGCCAGTGATCAGGAGGCTGAACACCACCCCGATCAAGGTCACCGGCAAGGAAAACATAATGATGAACGGATACAGCAGTGACTCAAACTGGGCCACCATCACCAGGTAAACCAGGATTATGGCCAGTATCAGGGCCAGCAGCAGGCTGCCGAAGGCCTCGATCATCTCCTCGGTCTCACCGCCGTAGCTGATCTCGTAGCCCGGCGGCAGGGGCAGGGCCTGCAGGGCCTGCTGTACGTCCGCGGACACACTGCCCAAATCCCGGCCGGCAATATTGGAGGTAATGCTTACGGTACGGCTCTGGTCGATGCGGGTAATACTGTTGGGCCCCTCAGCCTCCTCCAGGGAGGCTATCTGCCGCAAGGGCACCTGCATGCCCGTGTTGGAGATGATGATAAGTTCCCGCAGATCCCCCAGCCGGGCCTCGGACCCCCCGGCCAGGCGCAGGCGCACGTCGATCTCTTCCCCGCCGGTCCGGTACCTGGTGGCCACGGAGCCCTGAATGGCCGTTCTCACCGTGGCGGCCACGTCGGAGATGCTCAGCCCGTAGGCGGCGGCCCGGTCCCGGTCCACAATCACCCGCACTTCGGGCCGCCCCTCGGCCAGGTCGCTTGCCACCTGAGTGGTCCCGGGCACCTGGCGCACGATTTCCTCGGCCTGCCGGGCCAGTTGGGCCAGGGTGTCCAGGTCATGCCCCTTGATGGTTATCTGCAGGGGGCTGCCCCCCATGCCTCCTTCCATACCGGGTCCGGCGGCCTGCACATCAATATCGGCGCCGGGGATGTCCTTGACCTTTGCTGTTATCAGCGCCGCCAGCTCCTTGTCGGATTTGGCGCGCTCGCCTTTATTTACCAGCTCGAAATAGACCTGGGCGAGCTCTGTTTGAGCGCCGCCCATACCGCCCATGTCCCCGCCGCTGCCCACATTGGTGATAATACTCTTGACCTCGGGTATGTCCCGGCCGATGTCTTCGATCATACCGGCGTAGCGGTTGGTTTCCTCCAGCATGGCGCCGTTGGGCAGCTTCACACTAACCTGCACGTAGCCCTCATCCATGCCGGGCAGGAACTCCATGCCCACCAGGGGGGTCAGGGCCACGCTGATGGCAAATAGCACGCCCACCACCATCAGCACCAGCTTGCGGCGGCCCAGGGACCAGGCCAGCAGCCGGCGGTAGGCCCGGAGCAGGTTATTGTACCAGTTCTCAGACTTCTGGAACACCTTGCCCAGGCCTTTATCCTGCCGCGGCTGCTCCAGCTTCAAGTAGCGCGAGGCCAGCATCGGTACCAGGGTCAGCGCCACCACCAGGGACGCCGCCACAGCAAAGGCCACCGTCAGGGCCATGGGCCCAAACAGCTGGGCGGCGATGCCCTCCACGAAGACAATGGGCAGGAACACCGCGATAATGGTCAGGGTGGACGTGATTACGGGACTGGCCACCTCGGCCGTGCCGGCGCCGGCGGCCTCAATCAGGCCGTAGCCGTTTTGCCGGTGCCGGTAGATATTTTCCAGCACCACAATGGCGTCGTCCACAATCAATCCTATGCCCAGGGCCAGACCGCCCAGGGACATCAGGTTCAGGGTCATGTTGTTGAAGTAGAGCAGTACAAAGGTTGAAATGATGGAAATGGGTATGGCCGTAGAAATAATCAGGGTGCTGCGCATATTGCGCATGAAGGCCAGCAGCACCAGTACGGCCAGCAGCCCCCCCGCCAGGGTTTTCTTCACCACGGAGTTTATGGAATCCTCAATGAATACCGACTGGTCCAAAATGATGCTGAACTTGACGTCCGAAGGGAGCTGGTCCTCCAGCTGCGCCATTTGTTTTTTTACGTCCCCGGCCACCTGGACGGTGTTGGCGCCGCTCTGTTTTTGAACATGCAGGGACAGTCCCGGCTCCCCGTCCACCCGGCTGAGCTGGGCCTGGTCCTTATAGCCATCGCGGACTTCCGCCACCTCACCCAGGTACACGGTGGGGCCGCCGGGCACGGACAGCACCACCCGGCGGATGTCCTCCAGGCTCTTGTACTCGCCGGTGGCCCGGACCAAAAGGTCCTTCTTGCCGTCTTGGACCTGGCCGCCGGAAACGTTCATGTTCTCGGCCAGCAGGGCGCCTGAAATATGGTTCAGGGACAGGCCGTAGCCCTGGAGCCGGGCCGGGTCTGCCAGCACCTGGATCTCCCGCTCCACCGCCCCGGTGTAGTACACCGCAGCCACCCCGGGCACCCGGGAAATGGCGGGCTCAATCACGTCATCGGTGAGCTGTTTCACCCGGGCGGCGTCATTGCCGGTTACCGCCAGCTGCAGGATGGGCATCATGTTGGGGTCCATTTTAAATACAGACGGAGTGCCCACCCCGTCAGGCAAGAAACCCCGGATCAGGTCCACCTTCTCCCGCATCTGCAGGGTGGCGAAATCCATGTCCGTGCCCCAGTTGAACATGACAATCACCATGGAGTTGCCCATGGAGCTGACCGACTGGATTCTGTCCAGGCTGTTTACCGTGCCCAGCACACCCTCCAGGGGGCGGGTGACCAGGTTTTCAACCTCCTGGGGGCCGGCCCCCTGGTACTCGGTGATAACCACCGCCACGGGCAGATTCATTTCCGGGTACAGGTCAATACTGAGGCGGCTCAAGGACACCGCGCCCATAATCAGGATGATGAATACAACAACCGCTATGGTTAAAGGCCGCCTGATGGAAAAGTCAGCTATTTTCATAATTTATTAGCCCGTTTCCAGTTGGTTTCCCAGAAAAAACTGCCTGATAGGGTTCGGCTATGGTGTATAGCTCCGGGTTGCTGATTCGCCCTTACATTTGTACGAGCTCGTTCGCCCTCGGGCTCACTCGCTCTTTGCATGAGGCTCATAGGCAACCCTGCGCTAAACACCACATCCGATAAAATACCATATCCTCAACTACGCTTTTTCATGGTAACTAACCAACTATCTTTACGGCATCTCCGTCACTCAAGTTGTCCTGGCCGGAGATTACCACTTGCTCCCCTGCTTCCAGGCCGGATGTGACCACAATCAGCTTGCCGTCCGACGGGCCGACAGTCACCTCCCTCACTTTGGCGGTACCGTCTTTTACAACCCATACAGTGGTTCTTTCCACACCCGCCAGCACCGCCTCCCGGGGCACCAGCAGGGACTCTTCACGCTCCCGGGCCAGCTGCACTTCGGCAAACATGCCGGGCTTAAGCAGGCGTTCCGGGTTGTCGATTTGTATTTTCACCGGGTAGGCCCGGGTCTGGGGGTCGGAGGCCAGGGCGATGTTGGTGATTACCCCGGTCAGGGGTTCCCCTGCCACGGCGCTTATTTTCACCATTACTTCCTGGTTGTTTTTAAGCTCGTTCACCTGGGTTTCACTCACGTTGGCCCGGACCACCACTTTGTCCAGGTTCACCACCGTCAGCACCGGCATGGCGGCGCTGGCCATCTCGCCGGGGTTGACGCCGCGGGCGGTTACCACCCCGCTGAGGGGGGACTTGATAATGGTCTGCTCATAGGCCTCCCGGGCTGATTGCAAGCCCGCCCGGGCCTGGTTGAGGCCGGCCGGGGCCGTTTTTTCAAAGCTTTCCCTGGCCTGGATATAGGGCAGTTCATACTGGGACTCAAACTGTGCTTTAGCCAGGGCGTTTTCCTGGAAAAGCATTTTGCCCCGCTCATAATTGGCGGCCGCCATTTTGTAGTTGGTTTCGGCCAGCCTCAGCTGCGACTCGGCCATCACCACCGCCGCCTCGGCCTGGTTGACCCCGGCCGCCTGCAGGTTGTTTTCCAGCTCCACCAGGGCCTGTCCCCTGGCTACCCGGTCTCCGATGTCCACGTTAACCCGGGCCACCTTGCCGCCGGCCCCGCTGGGCACTACCCGGGCCGACTCCAGGGCCTCCAGCTTGCCGGTAATGGTGGTGGCGTCATCCAGAACGCCCAACTCCGCCGCGGCAACAGCCACGGGAACGCCGGTTTCCTCCTCGTCCCCCGGCCCCGCCTGCTGGCCGCCGCAACCGGCCAGCAGACCGACTGCCAGCGCCAGGGCGGCCGCCAGGAAAAATGCTTTGCCCTTACTCATCCCGCTCCCTCCCCTGCTCATCAAGGTTATCCCCGTTATCCCGGAGCACTATCTCGTAGAGCTTTTCGTAAATCCTTAATAATTCCTGGAGATCTTCCTCGGGCAGCTGGGTAAAGTACCTGTCCACCACCTGGCGTCTGGCCTCCTCGCAGTCAGACAAGATCCCGCTCCCCTCATCCGTCAGCTCCAGCCAGACCAGCCGGCGGTCCGCCTCGTCCCGCACCCGGACGACATAGCCCGCCCGGTACATGCGGTCAATCAGCGCGGTTACCGCGCTCAGGGAAACATTCAAGTCATCCGCCATGCCGGAAACTGTGATCCTGCCGTGATCATTGATGCGTTTAAGGACCATGTACTGGCTGCCGGTAAGCTTATCGTACATACTCCTGGCCTGCTTATAATTCATCCGGCGCATCATCTGGTGAAACACTTCATCCAGCCGTCCCATGATGGCCCTTACTTTGTCCTCCTTCATGCCGCCCTCCTTCGTTAATCAGTGAAATAGTTAAACACATAAAGTATATTTCCGTTTATTGCCGTTGTCAATAACTTTTACTCGTGTAGCAATTATATTTATAACAAAGAAACAGCCATTACCTGACTGTTTCTTACGATAAAATATAAGATTGCATTAGTTTAGTTGCGAGATATGGCCCAGGGTTTTTGAAAAGCCATCTTCAAGTAAGCATGTTGAGCGCTTAAATCCACTAAACCTTGTTTAACCTCTGCCAAGGCTTCCTCGGCCTGTACCACATCAAGTTCAGTAGCCATCCCCACTTCATATAATAATTTGATTACCCGTAACGCTTCCTGGGCTGTTTGAATTCCTTTTTCCGTTGAAGCATAAGCTTCTTCTATATTACGCAATGCATAGTACATTTCCCTGGTAGCCATACGTATAGCGTCTCGTGCATTCATAGAATCTAATTCAGCCTGTTGCACTTCAATTTTACGAACTTCATAGGGTGTATACTTACCCATTGCAAACATCATACTCTGTGCATATTTAGCCATTGATACAGCCTCTTCCGCCAACCATACACTAGGACTGTGGTCCAACACACTTCTCACATGTGCATCCAAAGCAACATCCTCTAAAGGGGTAAATAATATATTGTCCTTTAGTATGGGCCGGTCTTCCGGCCATAAACCAATAAGTTTATTTAAAGCCTCATATGCCTTGCTTAATTCATTTTCGGCAGTTACATAAGCAGCAAATGATGCTGCTTTTTTCCCCTCCGCTTGCTTAATTGCCATGGCAGGGGACATGCCTTGTGGCGCCATGCCTACATTAACCAAGGCTCTGATATTAGCTAGTTCTATCTCAGATTTTTTTAAGTTATGCTTACTAACTTTATACTTCTCCTGGGCTACCAGTACGTTCCAGTATTTTTGACAGGTTTCCAATACAATTCGATCTTCTTCTACAATATAATTGCGCTTACTCATCTGCCAGGAAAGATCATGTGATAGTAATGAATACCAAGCTGCACCTACCATAGGATTATATATATTACCCGGCACAGGGGTATAGTCTAGCTCATCGTCTGCCTCCTGCCTGTTTTCATAGGCCTTGTCAATTTCCAGATTTACCTTTTTAAGCGTATTACTTTTGTTAATAGCTATAGATATGGCTTCATTAAGTCCTATTTCAGGTGTCGCTGCCTCCTTTGCCCAAACACCTGGAACCCACAATCCGCTCAGCAGCATAATACTTATTAGTACAGTAAGTATTCTATACATACCTTCACCCCACAACTTTTGTTAAGCTAATTAACTATTAGCTTATTTAAATATATCTGGATTAAAATGTACTGTCAATAGCATTTATACATTTCTTCAATAGTATTGCTCAAATCATAGTTCTCCTATAAAAGTTCAACCCGGCCCCTTTTGGGTACCGGGTTGAACTTTTAGCTTTTACAGCTAAGATATGCGCTAAAGATTTACAACTTCATGTTTACTGTTTGGGCAGTAGCATCCCACTCAACATCGGCATTGAATGCCCATGCAATCCAGCGGAACGGCAACATGGTGCGGCCATCCTTAATTTCAGGAGCAACATCCATTGCAATGCTGGCGCCATTAACAGTCATGGTCTTGCTGCCTACTACTACCTGAACAACTTTGTCGCCCTTCAGAAGGGTTACGGTTCCGGTTGCACTATCCCAAAGGATGTTGTTATCGGCTACGCCAAGGGCGGTGGCAACGTAGCGGATGGGCAGATAAGTGCGGCCATCCCTGACATACGGGGCAACGTCCATGGTCATTGCAGCACCGTTTAAGGTATAGGTGGTGCTGCCGATTACAAATGCTGCAGCATTGGCTTCTCCGCCTTCAACCTTAGATACTACATTGGCTACTACGACAGAACCTACAGAAGTGGCGCCCGGGAAAAGACCAATTGTTTGCACTAAAGCAGTTCCCTTAATGCTAGCTACCATAGCTCCCTCGGGAACTGTACGGTCAGTGGTAACCTTAATGCCATCTACTTTAATCTTGCTTGCTTTGTAGCTGCTGGACGTAACCGGTATATCAATATACCAGCGACCATCAGCGTTAACATTTCTGCTAATCATGGATGTATTAAGGTCAATATCTCCTTCAACAACCGTTACACTGGTCGGCAAGCTGGGAATTACGCCTGCAAAGAACTCAATTCTTACTATATTAGCACCAGCTGCATCATCAATAGCTTCTTTTGCATTTTCAGTAATAATAATTGGAGCTATTGGCTGCGCACTGGTACCAATTTTAACGTTGGGTACAGCACCTTCTATAGTTGCAGTAACCGGCTTAACAATCTTGGCAACTACAACTTCCCCGGTAGCACCCGCTGTTCCACCAACAATAACTTTCACATCGCTATCAAGTGCTGCAGCAGATACATCTACGCTGCCTTTTTCCAGCACGAGCACTGCACGGCTGGTGTTAGCGCCTACGGTTGCACGTACAACTTCGCCAGCAGTACCTACTGCAGTAAAGGCAGTCAAATCGTAGTTCTTGGAGTTTGAAGTGTCCTGGCGGGGAGGAGTATTCCACTTGGCTCCGCCAACCAGCGTAAGGGTAACTGTACGGCCAGAAATCAAACTATCTCCGATAGCTTCTTCAATGACTATCTTGCCGATTTCCTCATCCATGCGGCCTGCGCGAACTTCTTTAGGCTCCGTAAATGCTTCTACCTTCTTGATTCCAAACTCGGCATACTTCGCAACTACCAGTGAACCAGGAGTGATAGTGCTGTCGCCACTGATGGAGACTTCTATATCACCAGTTTTGGCAGTAGTCTCATCAATGTCAATCTGCAACCCGCTAATAGTAAAGGATGTAGCAGCAGTTGTTGTGGTTCCGGCAGCAGCATTAAAGGGTATGATTAACTCTCTGCCGGACGCAGCAGTTGTCAGATCATCAACACCTACACCTGCCACCGCATTAGGCAGGACAACAGCACCATCGCCGTATTCAAGCGTACTAGTAGCAGCAGTTACGCTGGCAGCTCTCCAGGTGACACCACTGGGCAGCTTTAGTTTAATGCTGTTTGCAGTGGCAGAAAGTGCGCCGGGGCGGTCTTCAGTAATAGTAATATCGGCAATTGCACCGCCACTGGAGTTGCGAGTATTAACTTCTGAGATTTTTATTTTGGCAGTGCCGGCGCCAACGCTGCCTATAACAACGGAGCCGTCAGAAAACGCCATGCCAGGAGCAGAAGCAAATTCCGCCTTAATGTCACCAGAGTGTCCACTGGGAACATAGACGGTGTTAAAACGGATTACAAGATTCACATTTGTATTTTGTGCATCCCATACAGTGGCAGCACCAGTATAGGTTAGCCTGATTCTATTATCATCACGGTATACTACAGTAAATTCAGTGGTCAACTGACTTAAAGCGCCATTTGTTAAAGCATTACCTGCTGTAGGTGCTGTAATTGTAACAAAGCCGTTGCTGTATTGGTGTGTTCCTACACCAACAGCCCAAGGTGCAGTTGCTTGAGTTTGGGCATTAGGGAAAAATTTAAAATCAGCAGGCAATTTTATATCTACCCAGTCACCAGTTTGCAAAAGAGCAGCTGAGACTGTAATCTGAGCAGCACCTAGCTGATTATCCTGTCCTGCAGTTGCAGACATGGCACCTGCTGGGCTGTATGTTGCGGCGCCTGCAAAGGGCACCATTATGGACAGCATGAATACTATTGCTAGAAGTAACGAAACCTTTTTACTACGTAGAGATCTAAACAATTCATTTTCCTCCTTGATTCAATATTCTGGACCTATTCCCTATGGTTGTGCTGATCCTCCGGGACACCAGGATTCAGTTGAATTTGTTAGTTCCCCCCCTTCAGAAAGGCGGCGTCCCGTTCGGGGCCGCTTTAAGATTCAATGGCGCTCGACGTCTTTGGCCGGTTGGTCAACCGGCTGGTAGAACTGGAGACTGCCGGGCACCGGAGGTTAATTCTACATCTTATAGCTTAATTCCTCCTGGGCTGGCGAATTTCTCCTTGCTCACCCTGATTAGTTTGACAACGATATGTTGCCAAAAGTTCCGCCCGGAATAAAAAAGTTTTTTGTTTTTTAAATTTCCAACCGGACCATTCTTTACCTGCCGGGCTGAAGACAATCATCTTTTAAGTTAAAGGAATTAACTATTTAGCTGCAGAAATATCTATAGTGCTTTACTCAGGAGTCAGGAGTCAGAAGTCAGGAGTCAGGAGTCAGGAGTCAGAATGAGAAAACCAGCGAAAACATTTGAAGATTTACTGGCATGGCAGAAGGCGCACCTGTTCGTACTTGCGGTTTATCTTCGCACAGCCTGTAAGACCCCGCCCTCTTAGGTCGGGGATTAACAGGCTGTAAGCTCGAAATAAGTGCGACTAAGGTTCAGATGGGGTTAAAACCCCACCTGAACCAAGTCTTCTTTATCGTTTATCCATGGCGTTTCCGAAGTATGAGCTACTCCTGAATTCTGAATACCTGAATAGTAACGTGCTTTACATCTTTTTTTTGCAAAATGCATACGGCAGGGAACTTTTCATTATCCCTATTGTCTAACAGGTATCGGGAAGCTCCGGTACCGGAGGAGTGTGTCCCGTGGATGCAGTTGTCTTGTCGAATCTGGTTAAAAAAGCCAAAAACAGGGATCTGCAGGCCTTTGAGAAGTTGGTGGAGGCCTACCAGAAAAGGGTGTTCGCTCTTTGCGTACAGCTTACCGGCAACCAGGACGACGCCCAGGACCTGGCCCAGGAAGTTTTTATCCAGGCTTTTGCTTCCATAACCAATTTCCGGCAGGAATCGGATCTGGGCACCTGGCTGCACCGGATTGCCGTGAACAAGTGGATCAATATTACCCGCAAGCAGAAAAAGGCGCAGCTGGTTTACCTGGATGCGCCGGTTAAAACCGGCGATGGTGAGGCGCAGCGGGAAGTGGCCGCGACGGAGGGCAACCCCCAGGAGCTTGTGGAGGAAAAGGAGTTCCACGCCCGGGTCCGCCGGGCGCTTGGCCGGCTAACCTACGAACACCGGGCCGTGCTGGTGCTGCGGGAGATCCAGGGTTATTCCTACGAAGAAATTGCCGGGATCCTGGACTGCTCCGTTGGAACTGTCCGGTCCCGCCTGAACAGGGCCCGCAAGGCCATGAAAGATAATTTGCAAAACCTGTCGGAAAACGATGAAATATAGTAACTACTCAGGAGTCAGAATAAGAAAACCAGCGAAAACATTTGAAGATTTACTGGTATGGCAGAAGGCGCACCTGTATGCACTTGCGGTTTATCGTTTATCTATGGCGTTTCCGAAGTATGAGCTATACGGTTATTCTGACTCCTGACTCCTGAATATAATTGTTTGTGGTTGCACGGGGAGGTGATTCTTAATGAAAGAAATATCGTGCAACGAGGTCCGCGAACTTATTTCACCGTACCTGGACGGTTATACCGGTGACCGGGAAACGGAGATTCTTGAACACCACATTAAATATTGTATGCGGTGCGCTGAAGAAATTGAAGCATACCAAAATATTTCCGGCTCACTGCTGCAATTGAATAATATAGCCTGCCCGGATAATTTCACCGGCCTGGTAATGTCCCGCTTGAAGGAAAGCGAGCCGGTTAAATTGCCCCTCCGGGAGCGCCTGGCAAGCAGGTTCGGGGCAGCCCAAAAAGCCCTGGCGGCGGCAGCGGCGGCGGCCCTGATTATGGCCGGCTCGGCCGGGATTAACGCAGGCTACCGGTTTGTGGCCGATAACAATGAGCCGGTACCCGGACCCCCGCAGCAGCGCTATGAGGTTGTTGTAAATAACGGGGGTGGCACCGGCCCGGAGAAAGCAGCCCCTGCTGAAGCTCCACCGGAGCCGGAAACAAATGACAACGCCCCGGCGGGGTCTCCGGCGGCGCCGGCAAACGGGGACAGTAAGCCGGCAGCCGGCAATACCGGCACGGCCGCCGCTGCCAGCGGGGCCGGCGCGGCAACGGGGGCCGACGGGGAACCGGCGGTACTGCTGAATCACAACACTGGTGAAATTGTCATTGAGAGTTCAATCCTCAAGGTAGCGGTAAACTCGGCGGATGAGGCCCGCCAGAGGGCGCTGAGCCTGGCCGGGAGCTACGGCGGGAATGCCCAGCCGCTGGGCAGCCAGAACCATAACGATAAGGTGGTGCACATTGTCCACATAACTGTGCCCAAGAGCAATGCCCCGGGACTGCTGGCGGGACTGGCGGGGCTGGGGACGGAGCTGGACCGGCAGCACGAGCGGCAGAATAAGACGGCCCAGTACAGGGAGTTGGCCGACAGGCATAATGAGTTGCTTAGCCTTAAGGAGTCGGGGGCGACAGACCTGGACGGCCAGATTGCGGCGGCCCGTGAGCAGTTGAATAATTGGACCGGGGAAGCGGATAATTACACCATAGTTTTATGGCTGGAAGAATAAAGGAGCGGCAATTGCCGCTCCTTTTGTTTTGCTGATTGTGCATAAAGAAGCACTTCCTGGCTTCTAAAAACTAAACAAATCTGATTTATACAGGATAATCCAGATATATTTAGTTTTCTCTCCCGCCGACTAACGGGAGGCAGTGTCACAGGATTCAACTGCTCAGCCACAGGCTTTCGCCTGTGTTCCGGGTGGCAGAAATACCGCCTGGTTTTACAGTGCTGCCCGGAAGGGGGTGTTACCCACCGCCTGGTTGTTCTAACCTCCGCGCCCGACTTTCACAACGTGTCTTTGCGACGCATCATCGGATGTGACTGCCAAGAAACCTTTTTCCTTTCTTCTTATTTACTTAGTTTTCATGAGCCGCCACCACCTCCTGTTACTATTATACAATAGAACAGGTGTTTGAGTAAACGGTTTTTGTTATTTTTTTCAACAGATAGACACGCTCAACTCCATATTTCTGCGCAATGGGTGTCACAATAGCTCTGATTTCTTCTATTGTGTATGTTTTCTCCGGCATGGCTCTTATACTCCTTTGGTTTCAGATGGTTTTATCTTACGTCTTTATAACTTGACAGTATTTTTGCAGTGGAATCATATATTATTTCCTGATCCCCATACTAATCAAGTGGGATAAATACTGATTTGCACTAACCCCTTCCTTTTTCGCTGCCTCAGCAACCATTCTATGCAAGCTCTTAGGAATTCTCAAGGTAAGGCGGCCATTATAATCTTCATTTTTACCGGGTTCCTGAATGTTTATCCCAGCTTCATAAGCGGCTTTAATCCATTCGTTCTTGGCAATCATGCCATCTTTTATAGCTTCCTCAATTGTATCTCCCGTTCCTACACAATAACGAAGATCAGGAAACTCAACAATGAACCCACCATCATCAGTATCATGCCGAACATTGAACGGATAATTAAGTTTTAAATAATAATTAAGATCTTTATTCAATGCAAATCCCTCCTGTATCACTATTAAGAAAGTTATTCTAAGTATTTATCAGGAAATTATATTATTTTACTTTTGCAAGACATAACCTGAACACCCCCACACTGACATTGTATTCAATGTCATATATAATGTCAATGCTTGCTATTAATTGCTCTTAAAAATTGGTACAACCAGGGAATGGCGCGCAGAGATCTCATTGTACTTATTTCTTGAATCCGAACTCGGTCGAATAATTGGTCACCCCTTCACACACACTGACGAATGCTGTATAATAGTCCCAAAAGAAGGTGCTGGTATTGGAAGCGGAGGTAACCAGGCAGGCAAACGACGTTATCATGAAAGCAGTGGTCGAAATATTCAAGGACAGAACACTGAAGATATTCGGCCTGAACACCCCCAGGATAACGGCAGTGATCCCCACTGTCCTGCCCGTTGTGGAAATAAAAGAAAACCGGACCGACTATATCTTCCTGCTTGAAGACAACACCCTTTTGCACCTGGAGTTTATGACCAAGGTTGCCGGAGAAGCGTTAAAGCGCTTTGCCCTTTACGACGCCAGGCTGATCAACAAAGACTACCGGGATGTGAACACCGCCGTGGTTTACTCCGGAAGGATCGAAAAAGCTCCGGACAGCCTGGCAAGAGGCTCCATCTCCTACAAAGTAACCAACGTCTACATGAAAGAATATAACGGAGACGAAGAATACCGCAAACTGCACGAAAAGATCGAAAAGAAAGAGCCGCTTAACGAAGAAGAAATATTAAAGCTGATCTTCCTGCCCCTGATGAAAAGCAGTTTTACCGAAGAAGAGATGGCGATCCAGGCGGCCGAACTGGCAAAGAACATGGAAGGGGAATTTAAAACATTCGTCATCGGCGCGCTGGTGGCCGTGACCGACCGTTTCATGTCCGAAAACTACAAAAAAAGGCTCCTGGAGGTGTTGAGAATGACCCAGATCGAACAGTGGATCAGGGAAGAAGGCATTAAAGAAGGTATTAAGGAAGGCATTAAAGAAGGTATTAAGGAAGGCATTAAAGAAGGCATTAAAGAAGGCATTAAAGAAGGACGGCTGGATACCGCCAGGGCGGCCCTGAAAAAGGGCTTGCCGGAAGAACTGGTTGCTGAAATCACCGGCTTGGACCAAGAGACCATTCGTACGCTAAAGGCGGAACTAAATTAAAAATAACTTGAGATAAATCATACTGTCTGATTTCCGCATTACAGTGGGACAGGCACCTTTTTCACAAGGCGAAAATAGTAGCAAGGAGCGGCAATTGCCGCTCCTTTTGGGTGAGTCAGTGGGGACGGTTCTTGCTGACTCAGAGAGTCAGCAAGAACCGTCCCCACTGACTCACTGCCGGCGGACCAGGTTGAGGAGGCGGTAGACGGCCACAGCAGTTTCAGCCCTGGTTGACCGGCTGTCCGGCCTGAACAGGTTCCCGTCCTTGCCCACCATAATCCCCAGGTGATAGGCGCTGTCCGCCCCGGCCAGTGCCCAGGGGGCGATGGCGGCCCGGTCGGCAAAGGGCGCCGGCCCCTGTTCTCCGGTGTCCAGGTTGAACTCCCGGCTCACCCTGTCCAGGATGACGCACTGTTCCTCCCTGGTTAGGGGCGCCCCCGGCCTGAAACTGCCGTCGGGGTAGCCGGCCACGATGCCCCTGGCCGAGGCCCCGGCTATGGATTGCCCGGCCCAGGCAGGGATTTGCCCTTCATCCTTAAACTTTGGTTCGTCTGCAGCCGCCCCGTACCAGCCAAAGGCCCGGGCCAGGAAAACCGTGAACTCGGCCCTGGTCACCGGCTGTCCGGGCCGGAAGACGCCGCCGGGAAAGCCTGCCACCAGGCCTTCTTGGGCCATGGCCCGCAAGTCCGGCCCGGCCCAGTGGGCGCCTATGTCCCTTAGTTCAGGGCCGCTGGTCATGCCCCTGAGTTCCAGGTTAACCCCGGCCACGGAGCCGCTGTCGCCCGCCGCCACCAGGGCAACGGGAGCTCCGCTGCCGTCCGGCCGGTATTCCAGGGCGAAGCGGCCGTCGGGGGCCAGGCTCACTTTTTTAGCCAGGCGGCTGCCCTCCCACAGGTAGAGCCTGGCCCCCGTGGTATGCCCGGTAATCCAGCAGCTGTTTTCCTGCCAGAGCGCGGAAACGGTCAGGGCCGGCCGGGGCCCGCCGTTTTCCCGGGCCGTCAGCCCGGTAACCGCCCGGCTGGCGGGCTGCGGCCCCAGGATGCTGGAGATACTCACCGCCTCCCCCGGCAGCAAATCTTCCGGCAAGATGGGATAGCCGGCCCTGGTGATGACAGCCAGCTTGCCCACAGAGTATTCCCCGCCGCCGGCGGTGATGATTGTTTTGGCCCCGGGGTCGTACCCGGCCAGAGTTTCCCTTTCCCCGGTCAGGGTTTCGGCAAGGTCCACCTGCCTGGGGAATTCCTCTCCCGCGGCCATGACCACGCGCGCCCAGACCCCGGCGGAAAGGGCCTTTTTATCCGCCTCCGCGCCCCAGCGGCGGATTTTTGTTTCCGGGCCCAACTTGATTATGCGGGGCGCGCCGCCGGGGGTGTTCAGGTAAAGATGGTCGTCCCCGGCGCTATAGTAGCTTATGTTCCCATAGACAATATCCGTGTAAGCCCAGAGGGCGATGATGGAGCCGGTGTCCGGCAGCAGGATTCCGGCTATGTGGTCGCCGGGCAAAATATCAGCCCATGCTGCTTCCTGGAAGTCTTTTTTTATAGCTGCTCCGGGGAAAAGCCGGAGTTCTTTGCCGCCGGAAACAAAAATCCGGCTGCCTTCCACCCTTTCCACCTGGTTAAAAACAACTTCCCGCGCCAGGATGATGGCCTGGACCGGCCCTGAACCGGGGCCGGCAACCAGTTTAACCTCAACCCCGGGGACCAGCGAATTGAACTCGCCCGGGATACCCGGGGCAAAGGCCGCGTCCGCGGGGTCGGTGTGGACCGGGGTATCTTCAAAGATGATGGCCGCGTCCGGGGCCAGTTCCCGCCACTTGCTATCGTTAATCAGTTTGACGGCCTGGTCTTTATATTCCGCCACAAAGCCCTCTGCAACTTCATAACTTACACTGGCCTGCCAGATATTTTGGGTCAGGGGGTCCACCCAGGCGGCTATTTCACCCCCCGGGGGGAACGGACCCGCCTCGGGATAGGGAACTCCATTGATCCTGATATTCCGCCCGGCACCGGGCGCCGCCAGGTGGCCGCCCCCGGCGCCGGCCGCCCCGGCCCCGGTGAACAGCAGGCCGCCGGTGGTTTGCCTGGCCTTGACGCCCCGGGCCTGCCACTGCCGGCTTACAAAGTAGGCGCTGCCTTGGGAGGTCAGGTAGACCCGGGAACCGGGATGGATGTCCGCCAGGCCCGGCCGGCCGGCCCGGTTGTCGATAACTGTTTTAACCGGCCGGCCGGCCAGGCTGATTTCCCTGCCGTCCTCAAGCTGCACGGTGTTCCGGGAGGTGTCCTTGCCCGCCGCCGCCACGCCGCTCACGGGCTGGCCGAAGGCCAGGGCAAAGTCCTGGGCCGGGCCGCCGGCGGCGGACGCGTTCCGGGTCACTGTTTTGGCGGTAACTGTTATGGTATATTCGCCCGGGGCGGGATGGGCAATAAATACCTGCTCCACGTTGTTCACCGTGTCCGGGCCGCCGCCGTTCAGGAAGTGATTGCCGAAATAGATACTCCCGTCCGGAGCGGTTACTTTAAGGTCCAGGTCGTTTACCAGGGCCTTGCCGGCCCCGGGCAGGGCGGCGGGATCGGTCCAGGCCAGGGTTGCCTTGAGAGGCTCATCTGATGATCCAACTTCATACTTCCAGGTTGCCGCCCGGCCTGTCTGGAGCCCGCTTTTATGGTCCTCAAAGGTCATTGACCGCCCTTCCAGGGACAGCACCGTACCGCCCAGGTCAAGAACCCCGAAACCGTCCCGGCCCGGTCCTTCGCTGCCGGCGCGGGCGCCGTTAATCAGCAGCGCCTTGACCAGGGCCGCCGACGGAGCGGCCAGGCTTTTACTTTCCGCCAGGTACTGGCGCAGCTGGGCCGCCGCCCCCCCCAGCACCGCCGAGGACATGCTGGTGCCCTGCAGCATGGTGTATTGCGGCAGATCCGGCAGGTTCCCCTCCAGCAGGCCGGAGGCGGCTGAGATCACAGCATCACCCGGGGCAAGGAGGTCGGGCTTGATCCGGCCGTCCCCCGCCGGCCCCCGGCTGGAGAACTCCACCGGGGCTGCGAGATCCGGGGCGCCGCCGTTAAAAGCCGGCCCGGGGACGGGGGAGGACCCCGCCACCAGGGCGTTTTTACTGTTGGCCTCCAGGGTCAGGCTGCCGCTTTGGGGACCGTCGTTGCCGGCCCCGAAGATGGCCACAAACCCGGGGTTGTCCCTGATAAAGCCGTCCACCTGGGCGGACACGGTGCCGTAGCGGTTGCCGGGCCGGCCCCAGCCGTTGACGTGGATCCGGGCGCCGATGGCGTGGGCGGGGCGGAACAGGTCGGCTATGTTAACCGGGGGCAGCACCTGCCCCCGCTGGTCCACGATGCCCTGAAAGAAAAGGGAGGCGTCCGGCGCCAGGCCGGCGAACTTGCCGCCGGAGGCGGCCCCGCTGCCCACCAGGGTGGCCGCCATGTGGGTGCCGTGGCCCACGGTGTCGGCGGGGGTGTCCGCCCCCACCCAGGATTTGAGCATGATCACCTTCGGGCTGCCGCCGGGGTTGTCCCGCAGGTCCGGGTGGATGTTGTCCAGGGTACCCCGGTCCAGGCCGCTGTCGGCCAGGCCGATGCTCTGGCCTTTGCCGGTGAGCCCGGCGGATGTAACAAAGCCGGGCACGGCCAGGGGCCTGGAACCGGTGAGATCTCTGACCCGGTCGTTCAGCAGCAACGGCTGAATGTGTTCTTCCAGGTAAATGATCCAGGGTGATTCCGCCAGTTCGGTCAGCCGCCCCCGGGGCACTTCCGCCAGCAGGGCGTTGCCTTCACCCCCGGCGCCGTCAATAACCTTGCCCCCCAGGCGCAGCACTTCTTCCGCCACCCGGCCCCGGTCCCCGGGTGAAACCACGGTCAGAATTACCTTTACCGGCGGTTGGCCGGCCCGGGCCGGGGAATCTTTTTCCGGACTGATGTCCTGCAGCTTCTGCTCCGCCGTATACTCCGCCACTTCCTGCACGAAGGGCCGGCCGGTCAAGTAGCTGCGGAAGGCTTCGTCCCCCTGAACCAGAACCCGGTCCTCGGCCAGGGTGCCCAGCCAGCTGCCCCTGGCCGCTAAATCATTTAGCTCTTTCCCGGCCGGCTGGCGCTTCAGGGTAACCGTATACAGCCTGGCGCCGGCGGGGGAGGCGGGGCCCAAGGCTTCAGAGCCCCGGGGCTGCCCGCCGGCCGGATTTTTATCGGAAGAATTTGTTTGCCCGGCCCAGAGGAAAACCAGAACTGCCAGCAGCGCCGCAGCTATAACAATACCCGGCTTGCGTAAAGTCAAGCCTTTCACCCCTTTGTTCTTGAATACAATAGCATCCTATTGGTTACTATTCAGGTATTCAGAATTCAGGAGTCAGTATTCAGAATGACCCGAGAATATGCTTCCAGCAATTAGAGAAGTTTTGTTTCGTAAATATCACCGTATCCAAGATCCTTCGTAAGCATCAAGTAATATCGGCATTCTTCAACAGAACCTTGGTTTTCTCATTCTGACTCCTGACTTCTGACTTCTGACTTCTGACTCCTGAGTAGTTACTCCTATTGTATAGACGATTAAGGCGCCTGTTTCGTTCCCGCCAGGAAGCAATTTCCTCGTAACTGCTACTTGATACTTACGAATCCCCCTTAAAAATTCAACTTACAGCTCCAGTGCCCTCAAATTGCCCCGCGGGGGTGAAGCCGCTTTAGCACTGTAATTAAATGTAAGCATTCAGCAAACCAGGTGGAGGCACGGCGTTATCGTTAGCGAACGACGCAGCATAGCCGGTAACAGCACCCATTCAGGCATTCAGAATTCAGGAGTCAGAATTCAGAATGCCCCGAGAATATGGAATGTTTTCGCTGGTTTTCTCATTTTGACTTCTGACTCCTGACTCCTGACTCCTGAGTACCTTCTGCGCGGAGCACTGGAGCGAGCGGTGATACCGCAGTGCCTTAACACCGGTTTCACTGAATATATACAATTAAATCATCGCAACCTTTCCAACCACAAACATTGTAAGTTATGAGCAAGAACAATACAATAAAAAAATAGCGGGAAATACTGCCCACTGCTCACTAGAAGGCGGACAAGGGGACGGTTTTGTCTCACCAAAGGTGAGACAAAACCGTCCCCTTGTCCGTGCCCGCAACTCAGTTGGCGTTATAACGGAAAATCGGCCTGCGTCTTCTGGTTGCAGCTTGCTTGTTATTCAGCACTCCCAGCATGGACAAGGCCCTGCCCGTCCCCACCGCCACACAGGAAAGGGCGTCATCGGCAACATACACCGGCAGCCCGGTCTCACTGCTTATTAGCCTGTCTATCCCGTACAACAGGGCGCCGCCCCCGGTCATGACAATGCCCTGGTCGACAATATCCGCAGACAGCTCCGGCGGCGTGTGCTCCAGGACTTCCTTAACCACCCCGACCACGGCCTCCAGGTTTTCCTTGATCGCCTCGTAGCACTGGGCGCTGGATATGGTAACGGCCTTGGGCAGCCCCGTCACCAGGTCCCGGCCCCGGACCTCATAGGTGCGGCTGCCGTTTTCCCCGGGGACGGCCGTGCCTATTTCCATCTTGATGTCCTCACCCGTCCGCTCGCCGATGGCCAGACTAAATTCCTTGCGGATATATTTCACAATGGCCTCATCGAACTTGTCGCCCCCCACCCGGATGGACCTGGTGGCAACCATGCCCCCCAGGGCTAAAACCGCCACGTCGGTGGTGCCGCCGCCAATGTCCACCACCATGCTGCCGGCGGCCCGGGCTATGTCCAGCCCGGCCCCCAGGGCCGCGGCCACGGGCTCCTCGATCACGTAAGCCTTGCTGGCCCCGGCCTGGACGGCGGCCTGCTTGACGGCCCGCTCCTCGACCCCGGTGACCCCCGAGGGGATGCAAACCATGACCCGGGGCCTGAAAAACAGCTTTTTGCATCCGGCCTTGGCCAAAAAATAGCGCAGCATTTTTTCTGTTACGTCATAATCAGCTATCACACCGTCCCGCAGGGGGCGGGTGGCAACGATATTGCCCGGGGTGCGCCCCAGCATGCGCCGGGCCTCATCGCCCACCGCAATAATTTTTCCGCTCCGCTTGTCCAGGGCCACCACCGAGGGCTCCCGCAGCACAATGCCCCGGCCCCGCACATACACGATTACATTCGCTGTCCCCAGATCTATCCCTATATCAGAACTAAACTGGAGCATAATTATCCCCTTTCCTCGGGCCTTACGGCCTGTCCCGCAGCACGGCGGGAGTGCCCGGCAAAGACTGCCGGCACTCCGGTCCGTCTAACGGACCGGACGTTGGTAATATTCTACCTTTGGGGACAAATTCCTCCAGCAAGCGCAATTTTTTTACCCCGTGGTCTCCCTGTACTTCTTGCGGGTTGCCTCACCGCCGCGCAGGTGCCGCTCCGCCTTGTTGCGGTCCAGAACAAACTTCACTTCCCGGCCCATTTCTTTGTTCAAGGAGGGCAATCTTTCTGTCATATCCTTATGTACGGTGCTTTTGCTCACCTGAAATACATGGGCGGCCTGCCGTACCGTGGCCTGGGTTTCCAGGATATAGGCGCAGATCTCCAGCACCCGCTTCTGGATGTACTCCTGCATCGCCTTACCTCCCCGAATCTATTGGGGCTTGGATTTAAGCTAATAAATGTATATGCGCCAGGCCGCAATTAATTCGCTGAACTGGTAAACATCAATTGGAAATAAGGGGGACAGGCTGCTTTTCCCGGCAGGTATCCAGGGCGCCCGGCGCGAAATATGACAAGTATCGTAACTACTCAGGAGTCAGGAGTCAGAAGTCAGGAGTCAGAATGAGAAAACCAGCGAAAACATTTGAAGATTTACTGGCATGGCAGAAGGCGCGCCTGTTCGTACTTGCCGTTTATCGTTCAACCATGGCGTTTCCGAAGTATGAGCTATACGGTCCATTCTGAATCCTGACTCCTGAATTCTGAATACCTGAATAATAACCAAATATCTTTTTCAGGGAGTGGCTTTCTTGAACAAAAGCCGGAGATTTAAACTGTTAACGCTACTGCCGGCCCTCTTACTGCTGCCGGCCCTGGTTTTAGGGTGCTTGCCCCGGAGCGCCCCGGAGTATGGCGGCCCGGTTTTCCTTTATGTGCCCCTGGACGACCGGCCGGTCAACCGCCTGCAGGCAGCGGAAATGGCCCGGCTGGCCGGCATCCGCCTGGTTGCGCCGCCCCGGGAATTATTGAGCGGTGAAGGTCGCCGGGCGCCGGTGGAAAAACTCTGGCCGTGGGTGGAGAAGAACAGCGACGGTGTGGACGGGGCTATCCTGTCCCTGGACATGCTGGTATACGGCGGATTGGCGGCCTCCCGCACCCACAGCCTGGCCCCGGATGTGCTGGCCAGGCGGGTGGGCATGGCGCAGGATTTAGCTGAAAGCATAGACGGACCGGTATATGCCTTTGCCACGGTACTGCGCTCGGCGGCATCATCCCGGGCAGCGGAGGAGGCGGACTATTACCGGCTGTACGGAGAAAAAATTTTTAAGCTGGGGGTGCTTGAGCACCGGGCGGATCTAGGGCTGGCCTCTGAGGAGGAATTGAGGGATTTGGCCCGGCTGCAGGGGGAAATTCCCGGGGAATATCTGGCGGACTATCTTACCAGGCGGGAGAATAATGAAATTGTGCGCCATGAGTTTACGCAACTGGCCGGGGCAAAGGTTCTGGACTACCTGGTAATCGGCCGGGACGACTGCTACCCCTATGGCTATTCATCCCGGGAAGCCAGGGAGGTGGAAAGATTAATTGCGGAGCAAGGACTGGAGGAAGCAGCGGCCACCTATCCCGGGGCGGACGAACTGGGGTTTATGCTGCTGGCCCGGGCCTTCAACGACCTGCATAATCTGACGCCCCGGGTATATACAGGCTACGGGTTTCCGGGGGCGGAAGAAGTGACGCCCCGGTATGAGGATGTGCCCCTGGGGGAGAATATTGAGGCTCACATCAATTCCCTGGGCGGCCGGGTTGCAGCTGCGCCGGAGGAGGCTGACCTGGCACTGGCTGTGAACGCCCCCCGGGACGAAGCGGTGGAAAAGGCGTGGCAGGAAGAGTTTCCGGGAAAGACAGTACCTGCCGCTACCGCCGGGCTGGCAGCGGAACTGCTGGCCCGGGGGCTGCCGGTGGCGGTGGCTGACGTGGCCCGGGCCAACGGGGCCGAGCCCGCCCTGATGGAGGCCCTGGCCGCTAATGGCCTGCTGGCGGATCTGGCCGGCTACGCCGGGTGGAACACCGCCGGCAACAGCATCGGCGCCGCCCTGGCCCTGGGCAGCATTTACGCCGGGCTGCTGGAACTGGGCCAACTGGACGAAGCGCGGCAACAGCTTCACCAACGCTGCCTTTTGACCCGCTATATTGACGACTGGGGCTACCAGGCCGTGGTAAGGCCTGTGCTAATGGAGAAGCATGACCTCACCACCACCAGCCTCCTTGACCCGGCCCTGGAGCGCCAACTGGCCCGGGAAGCGGAACTATTGCTCCAGGAGTTTGCGGCCCAAAACCTGGAGCCCTCCTTTGGCAGTAAGGTTCCGGTTGATGGTGTTGCCTTTCCCTGGCTGAGGCTGTTCGAGATAGAGTTTGAATAAAAGACAGGGGGACGGTTAAACCGTCCCCTTATTTTCCAGCCCACTGTTTACTTGAACAGTGGGCTTGTTATAGTGGTTCGTCTAGAGCAAAAAATTTACATAAATGTGATCGCCGATATTATATCCTCTTACAAGAATCGTAAAGACTGTTTTAACTGAATCCGATAATTACCATGTATGAGGCTGTTGCTCAAATGCCAGGGGTTACCTGGTATTTGAGCCTTATTTTACGCAAAACTTCTAATTGAACCCTTTAAGAACCGTTCCCAGGTCTTTTTTGTGATGTATTGACTTTTTGATAGTCAGTTGGGTATACTATATATATAAAAATGTGATTTATTAACGTGAAATATGTATAATTATGTGATAACATGGGAGGTGTCGCTGTGGAAAGACTGATTTTGCAGGATTTGCTGCAATGGAAAAAATCTAAACACCGCAAACCCCTCCTTTTAAAAGGAGTGCGTCAGGTGGGCAAGACGTGGGTGCTCAAGGAATTTGCCCGGCGTTATTATAAAAGTATTGCTTATTTTAACTTTGATGAGCATGAGGAATACAAGCAGTTTTTTGAAAAGACGAAGGATGTCGATCGCATTCTGCAAAACCTGATGATGGCAAGCGGTCAAACAGTTAAGGCTGAGGAAACACTTATTGTTTTTGACGAGATTCAGGAATGTCCCAATGCTCTAAATACACTCAAATATTTCTGCGAGAATACACCGGAGTATCACGTGGCCTGTGCTGGTTCGCTTTTAGGCATTGCCCTGTCAAAGCCTGCCTCCTTCCCTGTCGGCAAGGTCGATTTTTTAGAAATTGGGCCCATGACCTTTACCGAGTTTTTAAGGGCCAATGGTGACGATAATCTTGTTAACTACATGAACAGCATGGATAGCATTGAAAACATTCCAGAGGCTTTTTTCAATCCCCTATATGAAAAATTGAAGATGTATTTTGTCACCGGTGGGATGCCGGAATCCGTCAGTTCCTGGACGGAAGACCGGGATGTGGAGCTTATGCAGCAGGTACTTTCTAATATATTAGGGGCATATGAACGGGACTTTGCCAAGCGTCCGGATCCTAAAGATTTCCCAAAGATTTCGCTAATATGGAAGTCCATACCTTCTCAGCTGGCGAGAGAGAATAAGAAGTTTATCTATAAAGTAGTCAAGGAAGGTGCCAGGGCTAGAGAATATGAGAATGCATTGCAATGGCTGTGTGATGCAAACCTGACTTATAAAATCTACCGCAGCACTGCTCCGGGGCTGCCAATTTCAGCCTATGACGATCTGTCTGCCTTCAAGCTTTACCTGGTAGACGTGGGACTTTTGCGCCGTTTGTCCCTTTTGGCGCCATCTGCCTTCAGCGAAGGCAATCGTCTGTTTGTAGAGTTTAAAGGGTCACTTAGTGAGAATTATGTACTGCAAGCACTGAGAAACCAGTTTGAGGCCATGCCGCGTTATTGGACGATGGATAATCCTCGTTATGAAGTGGATTTTCTAATACAGCGGGAAAATGATATTCTGCCTATTGAGGTAAAATCGGAGAGCAATGTAGAAAGCAAGAGTATAAAGAAGTTTAAAGAGAAATACGGTGATAAGGTCAAGCTTCGTGTCCGTTTTTCGCTGAACAACCTGCGCCTGGATGATGATCTGCTGAATATTCCGCTGTTTATGACGGATTATGCAGATAAACTGATCGGAATTTCTTTGAAACAATTGTAATAAAGACACGGGAACGGTTCGTATGCTATAATCATAAAAAAAGTATGCTCCTTATCTGGTATGGTTGTTTTAGCGAATTAACAATACCACAAAAAGGGCATACTTTTCTCTTTGTCTTTCGCGTGTCTTTTATGTGTCTAATCCAGTAAATAAGGCTCCGGGTCTACGGGTTCGCCGTTGCGGGCCATAACAAATTGCAGTCTGCCCTGCAGACCGTCATGGTCATGGGCCTGGAGCATACCCAGCAGGGCGCCGGTCTGCACTGCCTGGTTTTCTTCCACCTTTACGGTTTCCAGGCCGGCGTAGGTGGTGGTCCAGCCGGCGCCGTGGTCCAGGATCACCGTGTAGCCCTGGTAGGGCTGCCTGGTGACGGATTTGACCCGTCCCTCCAGGGCGGCCTTGACGGCGGTACCGGCCTCAGCCACCAGGTCCAGGCCGGGGTTGAACCGGTAATCACCAAAGTTCTCGGAAAATACCAGGCCGTAGCCGGCCGACTGCTCCCCGGCCAGCGGCTTCTCCATGGATCCCGCCCGAATGCCGGCTGCCGTCGTATCCTCCGCAGGCGGAGCACCCGGCTCAGGCACGGATCTGTCCGCGGGGCCCTTCAACCCGGGGTTGTCCGCGGGGTCCGGGGCCGGGGCCGGGAGTTCGGGCGGCACATCCACTGCCGTACTGTTGGGCGGCTGCTCCTCTGCGCCTGTGTTGTCCAGGGCGTCATCCAACCGGTCCAGGATGGAGTCCGCCGGTACCTGCGGATCAAAATCTTCCACCACCGGCAGTTCCGGGATAGTTTTGATCACTCCGGCCGGCCCCCAGGTCATCACCGCGGCCCAGATCAGGCTGGTTACCAATATCAGCGCCAGGGTTCCCACTGCCACATAGCGGAACCAGCCACTCAGCAGCCAGCGCCGGAGCCATTCCCGGTATTTGCTCCCGCCGTCTTGATTGCGCAGATTATCGTTAAACGGCCACATTTTTTACACCTCCATTTTTGCATATAGGTATATTGTGGCCATTTACCTGACTATTTATGCCGTGTTGAACTTTTAATGGCATAATTGCAGAAAGTGGTCAGGCTGCTTTTTTACTGCTTGACGATGCTTACGCCGGTGTAGTAGTGGGTCAGGATTTCACGGTAGTCGCCGCCTTTTTGGGCCAGGCCCTTGGCGCCGTACTGGCACAGCCCCACCCCGTGGCCGTAGCCGGTGGTGGCAAAGGTTATGTTGTCGCCGTCCAGGTCCCAGGTGAAGTTGGTGGACCGCAGGCCCAGCCGCTCCCGGACAACAGTGGCCGGCATTGTCTGATCACCCAGGCGCACGGTTTTGGGCCGGCCGGTGGAGGTGCGCTCGGTTACCTCCAAGGCCTTACTGAGCGCCGGCACCGCAACCAGGCTTGTGCCCAGGGCTTGATCCAGCTGGGCCGGGCTAAAGCCGGCGGTGCGCTCCGGATTGGGGTCGGCGTTGTAAGGGCAGGCAACACTCCGCAAATAGGGAATGGCAAACTTCCAGACATCCTCCGAGTTTTCGGTGTGCCCGCCGCAGGAGGAGTGGTAAACCGGGTCGATCAGGTCCCCCTGGTAAACAATCACCTCGCCGGCGGTTTCGTCCACCGCCCGGCGGATCTTGTAGTAGTAGTCGTAATAGCGCAGCATCCCCCAGCGCTCGCGCATTTCTTCCCGGGAAATCCAGGCCTGGGTATGCCGGTGGTCGTCACACACATGGGCTCCGGAGTGCAGGGAATTGCTCACCCCGCCGCCGTTAACCCGCTTCATGACGTAGGTCCTGGCCGCCACGGCCTGGGCCTTCAGCGCCTCGGCGGGAAACCCGGCCGGCATTTCCGCCGCCACCACCCCCACCAGGTATTCTTCCAGGGGCAGTTCAATTATTCTGTCTTCCTCGTGCAGGTACAGTTTAATTTCCGGCCCGGCCTGGCGGACAAATTGCCCGCCCAGCCAGTTGACCAGGTAGGGGTGGCTAAAATAGATTGCTATGATTAGCAGGGTCAATCCAACTAACAGCTTGCGCATTAAGATCACTCCGTGGACGCCGGACGTCAGTCGCCGGACGTCGGAAATACTTGGTTACTTTACCCGTGTGATTTTGGCCCCCAGGGCCTGCAGTTTCTCCTCCAGCCGGTAATAGCCCCGGTCAATGTGCTCCAACTGGCCCACTTCCGTCTCGCCCCGGGCGGCCAGGCCGGCCAGCACCAGGGCGGCCCCGGCCCGCAGGTCCGTGGCCTTTACCGGCGTGCCGTAGAGTTCCGGCACGCCCTGGACAATGGCGCTGCGGCCCACCACCTTGATTTTCGCCCCCATCCGCTTGAGTTCATTAATATGCAGATAGCGGTTTTCAAACACTGTTTCCGTGATCATGCTGGCGCCCCCGGCCAGGGTAAGCAGAGCCATCTGCTGGGGCTGCATATCGGTGGGAAAGCCGGGGTACGGCATGGTCTTGAGGTCAACGGGCTTGATTCCGTTGACACAGCTTATTCTTAGCCCGTCACCCTCACTGTGAATTTTTGCCCCGGCCTCTTTGAGCTTGGCCACTACCGATTTGACGTGGTCACAAATCACGTTTTCCACCAGCACATCGCCGCCGGTGATGGCCGCGGCGGTCAGGTAGGTGCCCGCCTCAATCCGGTCGGGGATGATGGCGTAGGTGGTTCCCTCCAGGCGGTCCACACCCTGAATCCGGATTACTTTGGTGCCGGCCCCTTTGACCTTGGCGCCCATGGCGTTGAGGAAGTTGGCCAGGTCAACCACTTCGGGCTCCTCGGCCGCGTTTTCAATTACCGTTATGCCTTTGGCCAGGGTGGCCGCCATCATGATGTTTTCCGTGGCCCCGACGCTGGGAAAGTCCAGGTAAATCCGGGCGCCCACCAATTGCTCGGTCACCGCTGTAATGCAGCCGTAGCCGTGGCGGATGGCGGAACCCATCAGCTGGAAGCCCTTCAGGTGCAAATCAACGGGCCGGGCGCCGATGTTGCAGCCCCCGGGCACCGATACCGTAGCCCGGCCCCTCCGGGCCAGCATTGGCCCCATCACCAGAAAGGAGGCCCGCATCCGGCGCACAAATTCGTAAGGCGCTTCGGTGGCCAGTGTCTCGGAGGGTGTTACGATCAAGGCGTCTTTATCCCGTTCAACCCGGGCGCCCAGGCTTTCTATAACTGTGCAAATGGTACGCACGTCAGCCAGGTCGGGCGCTTCTTCCAGCCTGCAGGGTGAATCAGCCAGCAGACAGGCTGCAATCATGGGCAGCGCGGCGTTTTTGGCACCGCTGACCCGCACCCGCCCCTTTAGGGGTGTCCCGCCTTCTATGCATAACCTCTCCAAACCGACCAGCCCCTCTAAAAATACCGTCTTACTATCCTATTATTTCCATTTGTGCCAAAATAAAAACACCGGGAAGATCATCTTTCCGGTGAAAAAAAAGGACAGGCAACTTTTTTCGCATTGCGAAAAAGCAGCCTGTCCTTTTTACTTTTTCTTTTACTTTGCCGCTTTGAGCCGGGTCAGGGCGCGCTTTAGCGCCAACTCGGCCCGCGCCAGGTCAATTTCGGGGGTTTTTGCGGCCAGGCGCTGCTCGGCGCGCTGCCTGGCGGCCTCGGCCCGGTTCATATCAATATCCTCGGCCCGCTCAGCAGAGTTGGCGATAACAGTGACCCTGCTGTTGATGACCTCCATAAACCCGCCGTTGACAAAAACCTTGAAGTTTTTGCCTTCCTGCTGAATCCTCAAGACGCCAATGGCGAGCGCCGAAATCAACGGAGCGTGATCCGGCAGGATACCCAGTTCGCCTTCAACACCAGGCGCCACCACGAATCTGACATCCTCGCTGAAAACCTTCTTCTGAGGGGTAACGATTTCCAGTCGCTGGGTTTTTTCCGACATATTTCGCACTCCCCTCTACTAACCCATTATTCTCTTGCCTTTTTCTACTGCCTCTTCAATACTTCCCACCATGTAGAAAGCCTCTTCCGGTAATTCATCATGTTTGCCGTCCAGGATTTCCTGGAAGCTGCGGATGTTATCCTTCAAGGTGACGTAAACGCCGGGGAAGCCGGTAAATGTTTCGGCCACGTTGAAGGGCTGAGACAGGAACCTTTGCAGCTTACGGGCCCGGGCCACGGTCAGTTTGTCCTCATCGGAAAGTTCTTCCATACCCAAAATGGCGATGATGTCCTGCAGTTCCTTGTAGCGCTGGAGCACCTTCTGCACGCCCCGGGCTACGGCATAGTGTTCCGCGCCCACCATCTGCGGGTCGAGAATCCGGGAGGTGGAGTCCAGGGGGTCCACCGCCGGGTAGATGCCCAACTCAGAGATTTGGCGGGAAAGCACAACGGTGCCGTCCAGGTGGGCAAAGGTGGTGGCCGGGGCCGGGTCGGTCAAGTCGTCGGCGGGCACGTACACGGCCTGCACGGAGGTAACCGAGCCCTTCTGGGTGGAGGTAATCCGTTCCTGCATCGTACCCATTTCAGTGGCCAGGGTCGGCTGATAACCCACGGCGGAGGGCATGCGGCCCAGCAGCGCGGAAACCTCGGAGCCGGCCTGGGTGAATCGGAAGATGTTATCGATGAAGAGCAGGGTGTCGGCCCCCTCCTCATCCCGGAAGTACTCGGCCAGGCACAGGCCGGTCAGAGCAACCCGCAGACGGGCTCCCGGCGGCTCGTTCATCTGTCCGAACACCATGGTCATTTTATCCAGAACACCTGATTCAGTCATTTCACGCAAGAGGTCGTTCCCTTCACGGGTGCGCTCGCCCACGCCGGCAAACACCGAGATGCCGCCGTGCTGCTTGGCGATATTGTTGATGAGCTCCTGCACGATAACGGTTTTACCCACACCGGCGCCGCCGAACATACCTACCTTGCCGCCCTTGAGGAAGGGAACCAGCAGGTCGATAACCTTGATGCCGGTTTCCAGCTGCTCCGCCTTGGTGGACTGCTCCACCAGCGGGGGGGCCGGGCGGTGAATGGGGTATCTTTTGTCACTGGGAATGGGTCCTTTACCGTCAATGGGCTCACCCAGCACGTCCACCAGCCGGCCCAGGGTCGGCTTGCCCACCGGGGCGGAAATGGGGGCGCCGGTGTCCACTACTTCCATACCTCTGACAAGACCGTCCGTGGCCGACATGGCAACGGCGCGAACGGTATTGTTGCCCAGGTGCTGGGCTACTTCCAGGGTAAGGTCGAATTTACGGCCGAACATGTCTTCTTTGTCGCTGGTTATTCTTACAGCGTTATATATTTCAGGCACCTGGCCGGATGGAAAACGGATGTCCACCACAACGCCGATAACCTGTACTACGTGACCAACGTTCATTCGCTTCTCTTACCTCCTTCGTGCTAAGGTTCGGGGACAAGACTGTCCCCGTTAATCTACAGGGTGAAACTTTAAGCAACGACCGAAAGGAGTTGCAAAAAGCAGGTGTTTCTTTTACTCCAGGGCAGCCGCGCCGCCGACGATTTCGGAAATTTCCTTGGTGATCTGGGCCTGGCGGGCCCTGTTCATGGACAGGGTCAGTTTGTTGATCATTTCCGAAGCATTCTTGGTGGCATTATCCATGGCCGCCATGCGGGCACTGTGCTCGCCGGCCTTGGACTCCAGAAGTCCCTGGTAGATGGCGTTCTCAATATACCTGGGCAGCAGCACGGCCAGCACATCGCCGGCTTCCGGCTCGAAGAGGTAGTCCACATACTTGGAAGCTTCCTTGGTCTGCTCATCTTCCTCGGGAGGCTCGGCTGGGAGCAGTTTGACCAGAACCGGCTTCTGCACCAGGGCATTGATATACTGGCTGTAAATCAAGTAAACCGCATCATATTCCGCTGCCGCATACTTGTCTGTCACGAAGTTGGCGATATCCCTGGGAATTCCTCCATGGATATCATCACCCAGGCCGATATACTGCTGGGCGATATCAAATTTGCGGCGGCGGAAAAAGTCGCGGCTCTTGCGCCCGACGGTAATCAGGTTTAATTCGGCGGAAAGACCTTTGAATTCCAGGGCCGCCCGGCGGAGTACGTTGCTGTTGAAGCCGCCGCACAGACCCCGGTCAGCCGTAATAACTATATAGGCTACTTTATTCGGCTCGCGCACGGCCAATAGCGGGTTCTTCACGCCGCTGGAGGCCTTGGCGACCCGTCCCAGCACACCCTTGATCCGCTTGGAGTAAGGGCGCGCCGCCAGCACTGCATCTTGAGCCTTGCGCATTTTGGCCGCGGAAACAGCCTTCATGGCCTTGGTAATCTGCTGGGTACTTTTGATACTCTTGATGCGGCGCCGGAGATCTCGCAAACTTGGCATTTATTTCTTCACCACCTTCAAGTGTGGTCATTGGTCGCAACGGCCTGCGTTCCTCAGTCTATTATGCTATGCCGTGCACGGTCTTGAACTGCTTTTTGAATTCTTCAATAGCCGCGCGCAGTTCTTTTCCCACCTGTTCCGGCATTTCACCGGTCTTGCGGATGCTTTCACCGATCTGCGGCTTGTTGGCCCTCATGAACTTTAAGAATTCGGCTTCAAAGGTCTGAACCATATCCACCGCCAGATCGTCCAGGTATCCCTGGGTACCGGCAAAAATACTCATGATTTGCTCTTCCACCGGTACGGGCACGTACTGCCCCTGCTTCAAAAGTTCCACCATGCGCTCGCCCCGGGTCAGCCTGGCCTGGGTCGACTTGTCAAGGTCGGAACCGAACTGGGCGAAGGCGGCCAGCTCGCGGTACTGGGCCAGGTCAAGACGCAAGCTGCCGGCGAATTTTTTCATGGCCTTCATCTGGGCCGCGCCGCCCACCCGGGAGACTGAGATACCCACGTTAACCGCGGGGCGAATACCGGCGTAGAACAGGTCGGGCTCAAGGAAGATCTGACCGTCAGTGATGGAGATCACGTTGGTCGGAATATAGGCCGAAACGTCGCCGGCCTGGGTTTCAATGATCGGCAGGGCGGTCATGGAACCTGCGCCCAGGTCGTCGGACAGCTTGCAGGCGCGCTCCAGCAACCGGCTGTGCAGGTTGAAAACGTCACCGGGATAAGCTTCACGTCCGGGAGGCCGGCGCAGCAGCAGGGACATTTCACGGTAAGCGGTGGCCTGCTTGGACAGGTCATCGTAAATAATCAGCACGTGCTTGCCCTGGGACATGAATTCCTCACCCATGGCGGCGCCGGAGAAAGGAGCCACGAACAGCAGCGGGGCCGGGTCGGAAGCAGTGGCTGATACAATTACGGTATAGGGCATGGCGCCGGAGTCTGTCAACCTTTGCACCACGTTGGCCACGGTGGACTGCTTCTGGCCCACAGCCACGTAAATGCAGATGACGTCGCCGCCCTTCTGGTTGATAATGGCGTCAATGGCAATGGCCGTTTTGCCGGTCTGGCGGTCGCCAAGAATAAGTTCGCGCTGACCGCGGCCGATGGGAATCATGGAGTCGATGGCCTTGATCCCGGTCTGCAGGGGCTGGTGCACCGATTTCCGGTAGATAACGCCGGGGGCGATTTTCTCAACCGGTAAAAACTTGTCGCTCTTAATGGGTCCCTTGCCGTCCAGCGGCTGTCCCAGCGGGTTGACCACCCGGCCCAGGAGGGCGTCGCCTACGGGCACGGATACAATCCGGCCGGTGCGCTTGACGGTGTCGCCCTCTTTAATATGCTTGTAAGGCCCGAGAATAACGCAGCCGATGTTGTCCTCTTCCAGGTTGAGGGCCATCCCCAGTACGCCTTCGGGAAACTCCAGCAGTTCCATATACATACATTCCATCAGGCCATACACGCGGGCGATACCGTCACCAACCTGGATAACAGTACCGACGTCCGTTACTTCGATCTGGGTCTGGTAATTATCTATCTGCTGCCTAATAATCGAACTGATTTCTTCAGGTCGCAAATTCATCTACTGGTTCACCCCTATTCCCTTAACTTATTTGCCTGAGGTGTTCTCTGAGGGAAGCCAGCCGCGTTTTGATGCTGCCGTCGATAACCTTGTCGCCTACCCGGGCTATTACCCCGCCCATCAGGGACGGGTTCACGGAATATGTGATTTGCACCTTGCGACCGGTAACCTTGCACAGGTTATCGCTCATCATTTGTTTTTGCCGGGCGGTGAGTTCCGCTGCAGAAGTTACATGAATATCGGTAATGTTGCGGGCCTTGTTGGCCAGCTCAACAAATACTGCTACCATATCCCCCAGGAAAGTCTCCCGCTGCCGGTCAATGACCATGGACAGAAAGTTAACTGTCACCTGGGACAGATTTTCGGCAAACAGCCTCTTGACGACTTCCTTTTTGTCACCCGCAGTGATCCGGGGATGGTAGAGAACCTTTTTAAGCTCCGGGCTGGCTTCAATAGCTGCGACAATAGCCTTCAGCTCATTTTCCAGGGTGTCGACAATATTTTCCCGGACCGCAATTTCATAAAGGGCCTCGGCATAACGCCCGGCCACGGCCCCTTTTAGCATGGCAGATCCCCTGCCTCTTTAATAAATTCGTCAACCAGATTGCTCTGGATGTCGGCGGTCATCTTTTCATTAACAACCTTGCCGGCAACCAGGACGGCCAGCGTGGCAACATGCCCGCGCAATTCAGCAACCGCTTTCTCCTTCTCCCGTTGGATATCAAGCAGCGCGTTATCTTTGATCTTGGAGGCTTCCAACTTGGCCTCCTCAATAATCTCCCTGGCCTGCTCCTCCCCTGCCCGGGTGGCCTTCTGGATCATCTCCTGGGCCTGGGCTCTGGCCTGTTCCATATCGGCAAGGTATTGCTGGCGCAATGCCTCGGCCTGTTTTCTTTCCTCTTCGGCCGCAGCCACGTTATTAGCAATGAACTCCTGGCGCTTTTCAATCATGTTAACCAGGGGCTTATACACTACCAGACGAAGAAACAGCAATAATACCAGGAAGTGAAAGATCATCGCTATCAGCGTAGAATTAAGCTTGAGGGCCGTTGTTAAGGTTTCCAATGATTTCCCTCCTTCCAAACGTCAGCGGACAAAGGTCATAGCAGGTTTTGAAACTATTATGCCTCTCAAAACCTGCTATACCTCCCATTGACCAATTCTGACCCGGAACCTTAGCCGATATTACCCATCAGAATGAATGCAATAACGATCGCGATAATCGGCATGGCCTCGACCAGACCCAGGCCGATGAACATGGTGCCCATCAGGCTGCCTCTCAGTTCCGGCTGGCGGGCGATTGAAGTAACAGTATTACCCGTCAAGTAACCAACACCAACACCTGCGCCGACAGCAGCCAGACCAGCGGCTAATCCCATACCAATAGCAGAAGCTGCGCCTACCTCCATTTTTTTTCCCCTCCCTTCCAATATTGTAATTCTAATGCACTGTAAAACAACCACCTGTCTAAATGTATGTGTTATTAGCTGGTTAATTAAATACTTCAGGTTAATGATGATCCGCTTCCATGATGGCCTGGGATGTATAGGTAACGGTCAGTACGAAGAAAATATAGGCCTGGACACAGCTGATAAAGATCTTAAAGGCCAGCCAAATCACCGAGGCAATAAAACCGCCCATCAGAGTCGCCGTTAGGGGAATCAAGCCCAGCAGGACGTAAACCAACACCTTGCCGGCGTATACGTTCCCGTAAAGACGGAAGGCCATGGTTAGCGGCTTGGCCAGTTCTTCAACGATGACCAGAGGAAGGAAGAACGGGAATGGCTGGATAAAATGTTTAAAGTACTTTAATCCCTTGTAATAGATCCCCAGGACTACAGTCAACCCATATACCATTAGCGCCAGCCCCATGGTGGTGTTTAAATCCGCCGTCGGGGAATACATGGTGGGAATCAGGCCCCACAGGTTGGAAATTAAAATGAACATAAAAAGACTAAATACAAAACACATCATCAAGGAAGCCTTTTTGGCGTCCAGACTGTCTCTGGTTACGCCCCGCAGAAACTGGAAGATTTCCTCGATGATCAACTGCAGCTTACCCGGTCTTTCCAGGCTCATGCTTCTGGTTGCCGCGATCAGGAGCACAGCTACTAGAAACATGACAATCCACGTGTGCACAATGGTCATGGCGTTGATCTGTCCTATGAAGGTCTCGATGGGTTCCTTGGGAAAGCCCCATACGTTAACTTCATATTCTATCTCTTGATAAGTTTTCACCCTCTATTCTCACCCCTTTCATCTGAGATTTTTATTTATCTTCGCACAGCCTGTAAGATCCCGCCCTCGCATAAGGAAAGGGGCCACACCTGCTGAAGCTTGGGTATTTCTCTGGGGACAGGAATGTCCCCAACTAATGGGATTAACAGGCTGTAAACTCGAAATAAGTACGACTGAACCAAGTCTTCTTTATATTCTATCCACGGCGCCGCGCGCCGCAAAATACCTGCCCAGGCTGAACAGCGCATCCGTTGCCGTAATCAGGGTAACGGTTAAAAGACCCGCGCCTACTCCAAACAAGCTGATAGCTTCGGTTCGGCTGGCCAGGAGGGCCAGGGCGATTACCAAAGCCATACGCATAAAACTGCCCTGCTTCATGAGGTTGTTGGCCCGCCTGGCGTCAAGGCCGGCCATCGCGTGCATCCGCCTGACCAGAGTTTTGGCGTTGAACAGGCCGCACAAACCACCAAGCAGAAAGCCCCGGACCAGTGGGTTTTGGGGATCCCAAATCAACAGCGTACCGGCAGCCGCCAGGATCATCCCGGTGATTACCGCCGTACGCCGGAATTGTTCGTCTATATCTCTTATCGGGCTTGGTTTGTACATAAGTTCACCCCAAGTTTTTCATGTACCGCTCCAGAATTTTCATTATTCCAAACGTGCCCGCAGCCACACCCAGGAGAATGCCCACAATCATAATCCAGGGACCGGTGCCCAGAAGGCCGTCGATGTACCTGCCCCCGTAAAACCCCGCTACCACACAAATAGCCATTTCCGTGCCCAAAGCCGTGGAGATGGCCATAGCCCGCACTATTTCGTTGGGCCTACGCTTTTTTTCTTCCATAATTTTATAGTTGCACCACACCTTTTATGTGTGTTTATTTGTAGCGCCCGGCTCCAATTACAGTCATATTTTTACATTTGGTTGTCGGCTGGATTACATTTTATGAGCTTTAGTATTCTACAAAAACAGAGCTATTCCTCCACGCCACTTTACTTTTTTTAAGCTGAGGTAAAATTTTTTTACCTGGAGTTTTAATTCTCTCCCGGGCGCGTTATTCCTCCCGGAACCCGGGAGGAATTATTGGCTTGCGCAGACACAAGAACCGCCCCCCTGTCCGCCCCCCTTGTCTCACTGAGTCAAAACTCCTCCGGCGGGGAGTTGACCAGACCATAGCGGTATTTAATCGAGGCCACTATCCTGCCCGACGCCTTGCCGTCGCCGTATGGGTTTACGGCGTTGGACATGGCCCGGTAGGCCCCGGGATCGTCCAGCAGCCGGCGCGTTTCTTTAAGTACGGCCGCCCGGCTGGCACCCACCAGCTTTACAGTCCCCGCTTCCGCCGCCTCGGGCCGCTCGGTGGTGTTGCGCAGCACCAGCACCGGCTTGCCCAGGGACGGGGCCTCCTCCTGCATCCCGCCGGAGTCGGTAAGCACCAGGTGGCTTCGGGCCATCAGGTTGACGAAGGGCTCATAATCCATGGGCTCAATCAAATGCACCCGGTCCAGTCCCCCCAGCGCTTCTTCCGCCACCCCGCGCACCGCGGGGTTCCGGTGTACCGGAAAAATAACCTCGACACCGGGGTAGTCCCGGACGATTTCCGCCAGGGCCAGGTAGATCTCCCGCATCGGCTCCCCCAGGTTTTCCCGCCGGTGGGTTGTCACCAGCAAAACCCGCCGGCTGTCAAAATCTATCCCGGCCAGGGCCTGTTCCCGCCCCTCAAAGCTGTAGTCCGGCCTTATCGTGGCCAGCAGGGCGTCGATAACGGTATTGCCGGTAACGAAAATCTTATCCCGGGCCACCCCCTCCCGCAGCAGGTTGTTCCGGGACGCCGGGGTGGGGGCGAAGTGCAGTTCCGCCAGGGCGCCGGTCAGGTGGCGGTTCATTTCTTCGGGAAAGGGCGAATAGCGGTCGCCGGTGCGCAGGCCCGCCTCCACGTGGCCCACCGGCAGCCGCAGGTAATAGGAGGCCAGGGCCGCCACAAAGGTGGTGGTGGTGTCCCCGTGGACCAGCACCAGATCCGGACGCTCCTTTTCCAGCACCGGCCCCAGCCCCCCCAGGGCCCGACCGGTGATATCGAACAAGCTCTGGCCCGGCCGCATGATGTCCAGGTCGTGGGCCGGCCTGATGTCGAACAGGCCCAGCACCTGGTCCAGCATCTCCCGGTGCTGGGCCGTCACCACCACCCGGCAGTCGATGGCCTCGTCTTTTTCCAGAAGCTTGACCAGGGGCGCCATCTTGATCGCCTCCGGCCTGGTGCCAAATACCGCAACTATTTTAAGCATATTACCTCCCAACGCGACCAAAAGAACGCTCTCCTCGTCACACCTTATATTTTACCAACCACTAACTTCCTACTATCACCCTGGGTATGTACTTCGTTCAGTTGCTTGGAAAGGCATATAAATCACACATATATATAAATTCTGGGATGCTACTATAAAAATGACTTTTAATACTTTTATGTAACAAATTATTTAGTATAATAAAACAATAATTAAACAAGAAGCGGGTAGGGATTTAGATTGGCATATTATTATGTTGATGAGTCAGGGCATGCTAACCAGTGGGTTTTTGCAATTATTAGAATAGACGACTACAAAGACGCTGAATTAATAGTAAAAAAATGGCGTAATTATATGAAACGCTTAATCAAAGGTTTTAAGGCAAATGAATACAAGGATAGTAACGCTAGTAAAAGGGAAAGGAAAAAAATACTAAACGAAATTGCCAATAAAAAAATATATTTTTGGGCTATTATAAATACAAATTATGTAAGTCATAAAAATAATTACGTGAGGAGTTTAGTAAAACTACTACAACACTGTGACATTTCAGAAAAAGATATTATTATAGCAGTTGACCAAGTACAATGCCCAAAACACATGGACAAGCATATTAGAAAAATAAAAAAAGATTTGGCAATGCCAGATCTTAATATTACATGGCTAAACTCAGAGCAAGAAAAAGGCATTCAAGTCACAGATGCTCTAGCAGGTACTGTATGCAGGCATTTTGTAAGGAGAGATGAGTATTCATTTTTTGAGATTGTAGAACATTTACTTCAAAAAGAAGTTATAAAAATATAATCAGTATGACCGTTGTGTCACAGGCGCCCTATGGACTTACCCCGCACCTCTGCCCACTCCCGCAGGCTGGCCATACTGCATCATACCTATAGTATATGTTTTTTTTAAAATAATAACCTCCAAGTTTGCTCTTAATTATATCAAAGTAGGTATACACTTAAAAACGTCATTTTCAGGCTTAATACGCCAACAATTAGAATTAGAGCGGTTTTCTGCAACAAAGCTCCAATTATGAGCCTTTTACTCTTTTCCAACTTCCAACCTCTAACTTCCAACCTCCGCTATTTGCAGTAGCCTCTCGCTTTCAGCTTGGCGTTGTGCTGGCGCAGCATATCCTGCATGTCCACCCCGTGGCGATCAGTTAGTATATACATCATGGTGAAGCAGCACTGGGCTATGTCCAGCAGCTCCAGGGCGCAGCCCCTCATTACCCCGGCCCGGTCGAGACTTTTCCGCTCGCCGCTCAGGGCGGCGCCCTTGCCCAGGTACTCGGTCAGCTCGCCAATTTCTTCCTGAATTTTGCACACGGTTTTTAAAAGGTCCACGTCCTCCAGCTGCAGCCGGGGCAGGTTGAGGCACTTGCCGCCCCCCGGAGCGGTGTGCAGGCCGTAAGCAGGACCCGGGGGATAGCGGTAGCCCTTGGCCGCCAGCTTGGCCAGGTGCTCCCCGGTCAAAGTCTCCACCATGATCTGGTGGCTTTCCTCCAGGACAAACACCATGGAGATGCAGGTCTGGGCCACGTCCAACAGCTCCCGGGCCACATCGGTCAACAGATCCGTCCGCCCGTCCCCGGCCATGTGCTTGAGCACCGCCCGGGCCAGCTCCCCGGCTTCTTCCATTAGTTTTAGCACCGTGGATTCAAGGGTTGGAGACAGGTTGTTAAGCCTGGGCAGGCAAATCCGGCACCGGGACATCGGCGCACCTCCTATACTGCGGGGAAACGGACCATGATGATGCCGGCCTCCCGGCAAATTTCCTGGGCCAGTTGATCGGGATAGTCCCCGGCAAACACTACCTTCTCAATGCCGGCGTTGGCCATCATTTTGGCGCACAGCGCGCAGGGCTGGTGGGTAACGTAGAAGCCGGCCCCCTGGATGGCAATGCCGTACGAAGCAGCCTGGATCAGGGCGTTCTGCTCGGCGTGCAGGCCCCGGCACAGTTCGTGCCGCTCCCCCGGGGGCACGCCCCGGCGCTGCCGCAGACAGCCCACCTCCAGGCAGTGGCGGAGTCCGGCCGGGGCTCCGTTGTAGCCCGTGGCCAGGATCCTGTTTTCCCGCACAATCACTGACCCCACCTGCCGTCTCAGGCAGGTGGATCGCCTGGCCACCACCGTGGTTATGGCCATGAAATACTCGTCCCAGGTAGGCCTTTTCAAAGTATCAACCCCTGTTTCATCTTCGCACAGCCTGTAAGACCCCGCCCTCGCATAAGGAATGTCCCCAACGTATGGGTTAAAACCCCGCCTGAACCAAGTCTTCTTTATTAATAACAGCAATCTGTTACAACTATACTCCCTTTACTCCAAAATCCCTGCCGCACAAAACAAAAAGGAGACAGGCAACTTTTTCACAAAGCGAAATAGCAGCCCGTCCTTTTTTTAGTCTTACGGACAAATTTGCTTTAATAATTTGTTACTATTCAGGTATTCAGAATTCAGAAGTCAGGATTCAGAATGCCCCGAGAATATGCTTCCAGCAATTTACTAACCTCTTGCAATGGTTGAACGAGACTTCATTCAGAGGGGGATTCAACCCCCTCTGAATGTTAGCCGAGTCCATACTGGACTTAACCGCCCTTTGAAACCCGCCGCCTACAGAGGCGGGGGTCTTAGGGCGGATTAGTTCAGTGATAAACGTTGAACCGCAAGTGCAAACAGGCGCCTATTAAGACTTCCGCCATACCAGTAAATCTTCAGATGTTTTCGCTGGTTTTCTCATTCTGACTCCTGACTCCTGACTCCTGACTTCTGACTTCTGACTTCTGACTTCTGAAAAATTTTACACTTCCTTAACCAATATTATGATAAACCTTAATTGCAGCTTAAAAACAATTCGTTATTATAGCAGTGATTAAATAAAGTCTTCGATACAAAGGCTTTATTTAATGAGAACTCGCGCAAGATATCCCTTCTCCCTTTTAATTCCGGCAACAGCCGGTTTTTTTAATAACAACTTAGAAAAAACGCAACTACTCAGGAGTCAGCGGGGTGGTAATAGGTGCAAAGAATTAAAACATTCGGCCGGAAAGTTTCTCTTTTTCTATCATGGCATAAACTGGGAATACAGTATAAACTGCTTGCGCTTTTCACTCTCGTGATAGTGACAGCGGTTGGCAGCCTGGGATTCGCGGTTTACAACACGGGCAAGCAAAACCTGAAAGAGTTAATGGAGGAAAGAATAGCGGTCTCGGCCAAGCATGCCGGAGAAAATATTGCCATGATGGCAAATACCTACGACAGCAGACAGCTATTGAATTACGCGCAGGTATATATCAATAATGAAAACAATGGTTTCCGGGATAAAAACATACGGGCCGGCATTCAAGTTTACGACATGGATGGCAGTGTCATGCTGTCCGAAGGTATGGAAATCCAACTGACCAAAGAGGAAATAAGGGATCTATTTAATAATAAAGACGGCCTTTTCAGCAAAGACACCGGCGACGGTAAAAACACCATAGCTTATGAAGTCATTCCGGCTAAAAACTGGCTTTACGTTGTAGGCTTGGCGGAGGATGATTACCTTGATCCGGTTTACCGGCTGAGGCACATTTCTTTTCTTGTCGGCATAAGTTCCGTGCTTGCGGCATTTATGATTTGCTGCCTGGGCGCCAGGAGGATGGCCGGGCCTCTGGAAAACCTGATTGCCGTTATGAACAGGGCCGGT
The DNA here is from genome assembly GCA_040753155.1 of Bacillota bacterium. Taxonomy (GTDB): domain Bacteria; phylum Bacillota; class Desulfotomaculia; order Desulfotomaculales; family JBFMEU01; genus JBFMEU01. The sequence goes on along the minus strand of JBFMEU010000002.1, from coordinate 40,420 downwards.
GGGGGTGACCTTTCAACAAGGGTGGAGGATAAAAACGCCGGCAACGAGATGGAAAAGATCGGCGGAAGCCTAAATAAAATGCTTTCCGGACTGGAAACCCTTATTAAGGGATCCCAGACAACGGTCAGCACGCTGACCGACACCAGCCGGCAGCTTGGCCAGGTGGCCGAGAGACAGACTTATCTTATGAGGGATACCGGCTGGGCAGTGAAAAAGATGGAAGAATCCATCGGAAAAATATCAGACAGCATAGAAGAGACAGATGCATCCAGTCAAAATCTGATGGATATATCCGAAAAAAGCAGGATTCGACTGGAGAAGCTTATGAACAAGATGAACGAAAGTCACGATCTGACCATTGAGGGCGTCAGATCTATTAATAATCTGCACAGCCTCATCAGAACGGTTTTCGAAATAGTGGAACAGGTGAAAACCATAGCCAGCCAGACCAACCTTCTGGCGTTAAACGCGTCCATAGAGGCGGCAAGGGCCGGAGAAAACGGACTGGGATTCACTGTGGTGGCCGAAGAGGTGAGGAAACTGGCCGGCCAGTCGTCCGCAGCCAGCGGGGAGATCGCCGGAATAGCACAGCTAGTCTTAAAAGAAAGTGAAAATGTTAAAATAATACTGGAAAGAGGTTACGAGGTAGCCCGGGAAGGGTCGGGGGCGGCGGACGAGGCAAGGTTTTTGATCAAGGAAATATACGGCGGAATAAAGGACACCGGCGAAAGAATAAATGAAATAGCCGATGCCTCCGGGCATATCAAAAAAGGCATAAAAGAAGTGGCGGCGACCGTAGAGACTCTTACGGGGACCGGGGGAGCGAAGACCGTACCGGACTACGTTTGCTCGGTGGATATGTTATCTTCACTGGCCGGAGAGCTTGACAATCTGGCCGGCAGCATTAAAAGCCAGATAGACAGGTTTCGTGTAAGTTCTTGAACGAGACTTCATTCAGAGGGGGATTCAACCCCCTTTGAATGTTAGCCGAGTTCATACTGGACTTAACCGCCCTTTGAAACCCGCCGCCTACAGAGGCGGGGGTCTTAGGGCGGAGATGTACTACTATGAGTTCCAAGGCCATAAGCCTGAAAGGTCGCATCAACCGCTATGCAAAATAGAATAACATTGCGGCTCAGGTAGTTTTGCAGAACTACATGTTCGAACGCTTTTTGGAGCGTCTGTCCAAATCAGAATATCAGGAAAAATTCATAATTAAGGGCGGAATGCTTGTTGCGGCCATCGTGGGTTTGGATACCCGCTCGACCATGGATCTGGACGCTACGCTGCGCGATCTGCCCCTGACGGAAGGGCAGATAACACAAGCGGTTCAAAGCATCTGCAGTATTAACTTAAATGATGATGTGAAATTTAATGTCGTCTCCGTCATCCCCATCCGTAAGGATGACCGCTACGGCGGATTTCGTGTGAGAATGAATGCCGTGTATGACACTATCGTAACGCCGCTTTCCATTGATATTTCTGCCGGGGATGTGATGACGCCGTCCGCTGTTCCCTATGAATTCAGCGGTATTTTTGACGAATCTGTCCGTATCCGTCTCTGGGGCTACAATATTGAAACAGTTATGGCAGAGAAAGTCGAGACGATTCTAAACCGTAGCATATTCAGCACACGCCCAAGAAATTATTATGACATCTACATTTTGAGTACAACCCAGAAATATGACAAAGCACTTTTTCAACACTTCACGTAAAATAGCCCCGATCCAGAGACTGTCAGCAGTTTGGTCGGGGCAAAAGTTTATTCGTAGAGCGGATATTTTTTGCACAGCTCTGCGGCCAGGCCCTTGGCCCGGCGGCGGTAGTTTTCGTCACCGTTGAAACTCAGGGCGTAATGGATAATGGTGGCCACCTGCCGCATGTCTTCCTCCGCCAGGCCCCGGGTGGTCACCGCCGAGGCGCCGATGCGGATGCCGCTGGAAACCAGGGGCGGCCGGGGGTCATAGGGGATGGCGTTTTTGTTGACGGTGGCACCCACCTCTTCCAGAATGTTTTCAGCCTCCCGCCCGGTGACGTTCTTATTGCGCAGGTCCACCAAAATCAGGTGGTTGTCGGTGCCGCCGGAAACAAGGTTGAAGCCGTATTCCTGCAAGGCGGCGGCCAGGGCTTTGGCATTATTCACCACCTGCCGCTGGTACTCCTTGAAGTCCGGCCGCAGGGCCTCCCCAAAGGCCACGGCCTTGGCGGCTATAACGTGCATCAGCGGCCCCCCCTGAATGCCGGGGAAGACTGCCTTATCCAGGGCCGGCCCGTATTTCTCCTTGCATATAATCATGCCCCCCCGGGGGCCCCGCAAGGTTTTATGGGTGGTGGTGGTCACCATATCGGCATGGGGTACCGGACTGTTATGCAGGCCCGCCGCCACCAGGCCGGCAATGTGGGCCATGTCGATGAACAGGTAAGCCCCCACTTCATCGGCTATTTCTTTCATTTTGTAAAAGTCGATTTCCCTGGGGTAGGCGCTGGCGCCCCCCACAATGATTTTGGGCCTGGCCTCATAGGCCGCCTGGAAAAGTTTTTCATAATTGATGCGGCCGGTTTCCTCCTCCACCCCGTAAAAGGCAACCTTGAACCATTTGCCGGAGATGTTCAGGGGACTGCCGTGGGTCAAGTGACCGCCGTGGGCCAAATTCATGCCTAGAATGGTGTCGCCGGGATCAAGCAGGGTAAAGTATACCGACAGGTTGGCCTGGGCGCCGGAGTGGGCCTGGACGTTTACATAACCGGCGTCAAACAGCTTTTTAGCCCGCTCAATGGCCAGCCTCTCCACCACGTCCATATGTTCACAGCCGCCGTAATACCGCTTTCCGGGGTAGCCCTCGGCATATTTGTTGGTCAGAAGGGAGCCCTGAGCTTCCATAACCGCCCGGCTGACAATATTTTCCGAGGCAATGAGTTCTAGGGTGTTGCGCTGGCGCCCCAGTTCCTGTTCAATGGCGGCATAGATGTCCGGATCTGTGTCGGCCAGCTTTTGCATTTGATTCATGTGTACTTCTCTCCCTCCCGGGGCGCGGCCCCTTGGCATTGCTGCGTTAATCTTTTATTCTAACAGGTGCGCGCCTCCAGGGCGGAGATCTTGTCCACCCGGCGGGCATGTCTGCCGTCTGCTTCTTTGGCGGCCAGCCAGGACTCCAGAATGTCCCTGGCCAGCCCCGGGCCGATCACCCTCTGGCCCATGGTCATTATATTGGCATGGTTATGCTCCCGGGCCATCCGGGCTGAAAATGTGTCGTGGCACTGGGCCGCCCGGATACCCGGAATCTTATTGGCGGCGATGGCCACCCCGATCCCGGTGCCGCAGCACAGAACCCCCAGCCGGCATTCGCCGCTTTTTACCGCCAGGGCCACCGCCCGGGCAAAATCCGGGTAGTCTACCGACTCTTCGGAAAACGTGCCAAAGTCCTGGTAAGCAAAACCTTTTTCTTTTAAATAGTCGATGATTTCTTTTTTCAGCTGGAAACCACCGTGATCACTGCCCACAGCCACGCGCAAGCCTGAACCCTTCCTTCTGCTGTCATGATTTTATCTTCGTACAAGCTGTAAACTCGAAATAAGTGCGACTAAGGTTTAGCGGATAGGAGACACACCTCCTTCGGAGGAATGTCCCCAACGTATGGGTTAAACCCCCCCCTGAACCAAGTCTTCTTTATCTTCGTACAGCCTGTAAGACGCCGGAGTTGTTGTTCCAAATCCCTACGGAATTCAGTTCTACACAAACCGCGGGTTTCCTCCAGTTAATACAAATTTTCTTGTTTTTCCAGTCCTTCGGGGTTGCCCAGATACCGCTCCAGGGCCCTGGTCACCATAAATTTCAACTCCCCGGCGCAACGCCGGTATAATTCTTCAGAGCCGCCGAAGGGGTCGGACACATCGGCGCCACAGCCGCTGTATTCCGCCAGGGAAAACACCTTGGCGCGCGCCGCAGGGACATCTGAGCGCAGATTATCCCGCTGCCGGCGGGTCATGGTCAAAATCAGGCCGGCGCCTATGGCCAGCGCCGGATCCAGTTGCCGGGCCCGGTGGCCTGACAGGTCCAAACTCAAGTCCCCCATAACCTTTACGGCCTGGGGCGCGGCCGGCTCCCCAGGCGGCCGCGCGTCCGTCCCGGCCGACATCACCTTAACAGCTGCTCCCCGCCCGGAAAAAATGCTCCGGGCCATGGCCTCGGCCATGGGGCTGCGGCAGGTGTTGCCGGTGCAGACAAAAAGAATATCGGGCTCCAAGCCAAAACCTCCTCCGATTTACTCAAAAAAACAATCTAATGCCGATAACCGCCAGGATTACGCCCCCCAGCAGCACAGCCTTTTCCCCGGTGCGGCGGCCCACGTAACGTCCCAGTAATAGTCCGGCCAGAGTCATCAGCCCGGCCACCACGCCAATCACCAGGGCCGTCATCAACAGGTCCGCCTGCCTGGTCCCCAGGGTAAAGCCCACACTGAGGGCGTCCATGCTTACGCTGGCCCCCAGAACCAGCAGGCCCCAGGAGTTCAAAAGCAAAATCTTGAATTGGTCATGGTCGTCGGGGCGCCAGTAGGATCTGATCATGCGGATGCCCAGGTAAATCAACAACAGCGCACCGGCAATAGCGGCGGCCCGCCCCAGCAGACTGCCCACCAACTCTCCGATGTACCAGCCAATCAGGGGCATCGCTATGTGAAAAGCCAGCACGGTGAGGCTGATAATAATTATTTGCCGGCGCACAACACTGGTCATGCCAATGCCGAGGCACATGGAAAAGGCATCGGTACCCAGCGCCACCGCCAATGCCATAAGAGTTCCCAGGGTCACGCCAAAGCCCCCACACCCTGCGCAAGATCGCAGTTGCGATTCGGACGGGTCGCCCGGACCCATCCTTTTACCATTTTATTCCCATTCGGGGGAAGTAAGACTTAATCATGAATAGTTGCTGGTATTATACCACAACTTGAACCATTAAATGAAATACATGCAGGGCAGGTTTTCTGCCCCCTTGTCTGGTCCCTCGACAATTACGAGATGGCGTAATAAAATATTTTCCAGGAGGGGAACCATATGGACGAAATACTAAAACAAATACTGTCTGAGCTTCAACAATTGAATAGACGTATTGAAAATCTAGAAGCCGGGCAAAAAGGCCTGGAAAATGGGCAAAAAGGCTTGGAAGCAGGGCAAAAAGGATTATATCTGCTATTCAGCGGCCTGGAGGAACACACAAAAGTACCACGGAGTATGGTTGTTAAACTTAGTGAAGATGTTGACCAGCTTAAAGGCAGTGTTACAAGACTTGAAGCCGGTCAAGCCAGGGTTGAAAGTAAGATTGATTCTCAGGCAGAGTTTTTCATAGGGAAGATTGGAAAGCAAGAAATGGAAATATTTATGCTCAAAAAGGAAGTAGTCTAAAGAACGTGACATTCCGCCGGGGATGAATCCCCACGGCTTCTTCGGGTACCCGTGCGTAGTCGCTGCTCGTAATATCTGCGTCGTGGCCGCTACCACCCCCTTGTCTGCCTAGACCCTGATCACGCGGCCGCCGGCGGCCCGGCGCAGCCTGTTCATTACCGCCAGGCCCAGGCCGCCGGGCTCAATGCCCTCGGCCAGGATAACGTCAACGGACAGGCCGTCGAATTCCCGCAGCAGGCGGTAAAGGGCGGACGCCACGGCTGCCGGGTCACGGCGGCTGCCGGCCACCAGCACCGGGCCGGTTTCGTAAACGCCGGCGGTCTCGGCGCAGGCCAGGATGCCCACCCGCAGGCCGCGCTCAAGGTATTCCCCGGCCAGTTGCCGAATGCGCCCGGCCACTGCCGCCTGTTCCCCCTCCACCAGCACCAGGGGTGCGGCGGGGGCATAGTGGGTGTATTTCATGCCCGGGGAGCGGGGCGGTTCACTCTCCCGATCGCCGGCGCCCTCCTCTGGCAGCCCCAGTGCCCCCGGGTCCACCAGCACCGGCCCGATAACCCGCTCCAGCCGGGCCGGTGTAACCCCGCCGGGCCTGAGCACCACCGGATGCGGCCCCGAAAGGTCCAGCACTGTGGACTCCAGGCCCATTCCCGCCGGCCCGCCATCCAGGACCAGGGGGATGCGCCCGCCCAGGTCGGTTAAAACATGCCCGGCGGTGGTGGGGCTGGGGCGTCCCGAAAGGTTGGCGCTCGGAGCGGCCACCGGCGCCCGGGCCGCAGCAATCAGGGCCAGGGCCACCGGGTGGGCGGGCACGCGCACCGCCACAGTACCCAGGCCGGCGGAAATTTCCCCGGGCAGGCCGCGCCCGCCGGCCAGCACCAGGGTCAGCGGCCCCGGCCAGAACTCCCGCGCCAGCGCCCGGGCAGTTTCAGGCACTTTATCCACCAGTTTATCCAGGTCAGCCGCCCGGGCTACGTGTACAATCAGCGGATTATCCGCCGGGCGGCCCTTGGCCTCGTAGATGGCCCGGACCGCCCGGGCATCCAGGGCGCTGGCCCCCAGACCGTAAACTGTTTCTGTGGGAAAGGCCACCAGGCCCCCCCGGCGCAAAATAAGGCCGGCCCGCTCAATTACCCCGGGGTCCGGCCTGGCCGGGTCCACTTTCCAGCACTCGGTTTTCAGCATGTCCACCTCCGTTTTGAGTCAAGGGGGACGGTTCCTGGCGACTCACGTGAGTCGCCAGGAACCGTCCCCCTTGACTCAAGAGCCATCCCCTGTTACCAGTTCCTCTTTCACCTTTTTCGGGGCGCCCGGGGCCAACAGGCGGCGCTGCCAGGCCTGGCGCAGCTGTTTGCCGCTCAGGGTAAGGACGAAAAAGACCAGGGCGGTAAGGACTACGGCGCCGCCGGCGGCAATGCCCAGGTAGTATGAGCCGGTAAGCCCCAGGGCAACTGATACCACTCCCAGGAATACGGCGGTTATGAAGGCGCTGCGGAAGCTGCCGGCCACCAGCAGGGCGGTGAGCACGGGAATCACCATCAGGGCGCTGACCAGCAGGGTCCCCACAATGCGCATGGAGACCGCCACGGTAACCGCCACCAGCAGCACAAAGATAAAATTCAAACGATCCACCGGCAGGCCGGCCACCCGGGCTGCCTCTTCATCAAAGGATATGTAGTAGAGCTCCTTGTAGAATAATATTATCACGGCCAGAACAGCGCAGCCCAGGCCGGCGATCAGCCACAGGTCACCCGGGCCGACGGTAAGGACGCTGCCAAAAAGATAGCCGAAGATGTCAATGCTCATGCCCCGGGACAGGCTGATCAGCACCACGGCCAGGGCCAGACCGCCGCTCATCATCAGCGCCAGCACGGCCTCGCCGTACAGCCTTGGCCCGGAGCGCAGCTTCTCAATGACTGTGGCGGCGGCCATGGCAAAGCCAAGGGTGGTAACGGCGGGATATACGCCCAGCAGGGCGCCCGCCGCCACCCCGGCCAGGGAAACATGGGCCAGGGTATCGGCCATAAAGGAATAGCGCCGCATAACCACGAAAACCCCTACCGCGGGGCAAATTATGCCGGCCACCAGGCCGGCAAGCATGGCCCGGACCATAAACTCGTACTCAAACATGTAATCCACCTGGCTTTACACGCCTAATGGCGGTGTGAGATAACACTTACCGGCATGCCGTAAAGGCTGGCCAGATTCTCCGGCGTTAAAACTCTGGCCGGAGAGCCGTGGCAGACCAGGCGGCGGTTTACGCAGGCCACCCGGTTAACCTCGCCGGGTACCGCGCCAATATCGTGGGAGACGGTAACCACGGTAATACCTGCCTGGTTAAGTTTGCCCAGCATGGCATAAAAAGAATCCATGGCCCGGCTGTCCAGGCCGGCGGAAGGCTCATCCAGCACCAGCAGTTCGGGGTTCCCGGCCAATGCCCGGGCAATGAACACCCGTTGCTGCTGCCCGCCGGACAGATTTCCAATCAGGGCGTTTCGGCAGTCTTCCATACCCACCACCCGCAGGGCCTCCAGGGCGGCCTCCCGGTCCCCGGCCCCCAGGCGGCGGCCCAGGCCGGACCTGGCAATGCGCCCCGCCAGAACCACTTCTTCCGCCGTGGCGGGAAAACGGGCGTCAAACCCAGTGGCCTTTTGGGAAACATAGCCCACCCGGTACCAGTCCCGGAATGAACCCAGCTCCCGGCCAAACAGGCACACCCGCCCCTGCCAGGGCTTTATCAGGCCCAGCATTATTTTTAGCAGGGTGGTTTTGCCGGATCCGTTGGGTCCGATGAGCAGCAAGAAGTCCCCCGCCTCGATCTTCAGGCTGACGTTTTCCAGCACCGGCCGGGTTCCGAAGCTAAAGGAGACCTCCTTTATTTCAGCCACCGGCCCGCTCATTTAGCTTCCCCCAGAGCCTTTTCCAGGTTGGCCAGGTTTGACCTCATGATGGTCAGGTAGTTTTCACCGGCAGCCAGTTCTTCGGCGGTAAGGTTTTCCAGGGTGTGCAGCACCAGGACGCCCGCCCCCGCCTCCCGGGCCACGGCCTCAGCCAGCCGTGGGCTGACCAGGGTTTCAAAGAAAATGTATTTGACATCATGTTCCCTGGCGAAGTCCACAATCTCTTTCATCCGGGCCGGGCTGGGCTCGGCCTCGGGGGAAAGTCCCAGCACCGGCGCCTGCCTCAGGTTGTAGCGCCTGGCCAGGTAGGCAAAGGCGTCATGGGAGGTTACTATTTCCCGGCGCTGCCAGGTCCCTGCGGCCGCCCTGTACTCGGCGTCCAGGGCTTCCAGCTCGGCGCGGAAGGAAGCGGCATTGGCGCTATATGCAGCGGCCCCGGCGGGGTCCAGGTCAGTCAGCGCGTCACGTATGGCGTCCACCACGGCCATAACCAGAATGGGGTCCAGCCAGAAATGGGGGTCACCGTCAATGAAAGCATGGTCGTGACTGTGCTCATGGCCGCTGTCATGATGGTGTTCAGGGTTTCCCGCGCCCAGGTAGCCGGGCTTTTCTTTGATCAAGTCCATACCGCCCGTGGCCTCCAGTACCTTGACGCCCCCGGCGGCCAGATCCGGAATCTGTTTATCCAGCCAGGGCTCGAAGCCGGCGCCGTTATACACGATCAGGTCTGCTTCGGTAAGGCGGGCCATGTCCCTGGGGGTTGGCTCCCATTCATGAGGCTCTACCCCGGTCGGGGTAAAGCTTTCCACAGCCACCCCGTCCCCGCCCACCCGGGCGGTAAATTCATACAAGGGGTAAAAGGTGGCAACTACCTTTATTTGCTCATTCCCGCCGGTAACGGCGGCAGGTGTGGAATCGCGCCCGCAGCCGGCCAGTCCGGCAGCCATAAGAACAGTTAATAAAATACCCAGGCCAAGTCTTAAATACCGCTTTGCTGGAGTTTTACAAAGGCTCTTTAATCTTTGCAGTTGAACCAGCCTCCCCGCAAACTTTCCTACAGAGTAATATTACTGGCATCTTTGGCAATATCCGTATATTTTAAACGTATGCCCGGAAACTTTAAACCCGGGGCTGCATTCACTAACCCTGGCCAGACAGTCCTCGGGGCAGCAGGGGAATTCCTCCGTCTTCCCGCACAGCAAACAAATCAGGTGGTGGCGGTGATTCTCCTCGCTGTTCAGCTCGAAGCGCCGGCAGGCGCCGGGAAAATGCACTTCGTTGACCAAACCTTGCTCCCGAAATAAGCTCAGGGTGCGGTATATGGTGTCCAAACTCATGTTGCTGTAGCGATCCTGCACCTTTTTTAGAATTTCCTCGGCGCTATGGCTCCCTTTACTCTCCGCCAGCACCCTGATCACCTCCTGGCGCTGGGGTGTTATCTTGATTCCTTTGGAGCGAAGCCATTCCAGAACTTCCCCCATAGTCATATGCATACGCCTCCCGGGTCGTAATTATTCCTACCTGCACTAATTACTTATTTATCAACTATTGAACAATATGTCAAGAAAAATAATCCAGGGGCGCCGTCATAAAGGTGTACGAGCTCTGAATATGTTTAAACGTAATAACTACTCAGGAGTCAGAAGTCAGGAATCAGGAGTCAGAATGAGAAAACCAGCGAAAACGTTTGAGGATTACTGGTATGGCAGAAGACGAACCTGTTCGTACTTGCGGTTTATCTTCGCACAGCCTGTAAGACCCCGCCACCGCATAAGGAAAGGGGACACACCTGCTGAAGCTTGGGTATTTCTCTGAGGACAGGAATGTCCCCAACTAATGGGATTAACAGGCTGTAAGCTCGAAATAAGTGCGACTAAGGTTTAGCGGGTAGGGGACACACCTCCTTCGGAGGAATGTCCCCAACGTATGGGTTAAAACCCCACCTGAACCAAGTCTTCTTTATCGTTTATCACTGCCATTACGAGGAGGATTCCGCCCGATGAGCTACCTGCTTTATCTTTTTTCCGCCTTTGGCCTGGGAGCTTTGCACGCTCTGGAACCCGGCCACGGCAAGGGGGTGATGGGGGCCTACCTGGTCCTTTCCCGGGGCCGGGCAATACATGCTGTTCTGCTGGGGCTTATCTCCGCCGCCACCCACACCCTGGTGGTGGTGTTGCTGGCGGTGACGGCCCACTCGGCGGCAGCCCTGGTGGCCACCGGCACCGAATTGACCCCGGACCGGATCAGGCTGTGGCTGCAGCTTTTATCCGGCCTGCTGATTGTGGCGGTGGGCTACCGGCTGCTGCCCAGGCGCAAGCCCTGCTGCAACCACCATCATTTCTCCCTGAGCAAGCAAGACCGCCCCCTGGACCTTTCAACCCTGGTCCTGCTGGGTTTCATGAACGGGCTGATGCCCTGCCCCGGGGCCCTGGCGGCGCTGCTTTTATCCATCAGTGCCGGAACGCTGGCCGCGGGCCTGGGCGTGGTGCTGGCCTTTGGTGCCGGGGCCGCCCTGGCCATGATTGGTGTGGGACTGGTTTTCCTCAAGGTTTCCCACCTGGCCGGGGATTTTATCAGCCGCCGCGCCTGGACCCGCCTGGCGGCAGTCACCGGGCTGGCGGTCATGTTTATCGGCGCCGCCACCGCCTGGCACGCGGGAACCAATTTGCTGTAAGTCAATAGGGACGGTTTCGGGTGACTCGCGCGAGTCACCAGGAACCGTCCCTATTGACTCATTTTAACTGCCACCACCAGACGCTCCCGCCCGGCCAGGTCGGGCAGCAGCACACTCTCCCAGACGGGGGCCGGTACCAGGCCCAGGCAGGCCCGCCCCTGGCCGGGGCCAATCTCCATCAGCAAAAAGCCGCCGGGCCGCAGCAGCCTGCCGGCATCGGGCACCAGCCGGCGGTAGAGGGACAGGCCGTCAGGACCGCCGTTCAGGGCCAGCCGGGGCTCGTAGGCCCGGACATCCCGGGGCAAAGCCTCCAGGTCACCGGCCGGGATGTAGGGCAGGTTGGCGGCCACCAGGTCCACCTGCCCCTGCAGGGCGGGTATAGTCAGAGGGGTCAGCAAGTCTCCCTGAAAAAAGGAAACCTGCCTTGCCACCCCGTGGCGGGCCGCATTGCGGCGGGCCACGGCCAGGGCCTCCCCGGATATATCGGTGGCCAGCACCCGCACCCGGGGCATAAAAACCGCCAGGCTGACAGCAATGGCCCCGCTGCCGGCGCCCACATCCACCGCCAGCCGGCCGCCCGGTCTTTCCGCCAGGGATAAGCCCAGCAGTTCCAGGGCCTGCTCCACCAGCAGCTCGGTTTCCGGGCGGGGAATCAGCACAGGAGGCCCGACCGCCAGGTCGAGCCCCATAAACTCCTTATGTCCGGTCAGATAGGCCACCGGTTCCCCCCGGCCGCGCCTGGCAATCAAATCCAGGTACCCGGAAGCCTGGCCGCTGTCCGGGATCCGGTCCGGCGCCCGGTACAGATCCAGCCGGCCGGCCCCCAGGCAGTGGGCCAGAAGCACCTCGGCATCAAGGCCGGGGCTCTCCGAGCCACATTCCCTCAGGTAAGCCCGGGCTGCGGCCAAAAGACCGCCAACACTACGCCTACTATCTTGGCTGGCCATCTTATTCCGCCTGCTGTAACTGCTCAGCCTGGTCCGTGGTGGTCAGGGAATCCACAATTTCGTCAATATGACCCTGCAGCACTTCGGGCAGGCGGTGAATGGTCAGCCCGATGCGGTGGTCGGTAATCCGGTTTTGGGGGAAGTTATAGGTGCGAATGCGCTCACTGCGGTCGCCGGACCCCACCTGGGACTTACGGGCACTGGCCATTTGTTCCCGCTGCTCCTGCTGGGCTTTGTCCAGCAGCCTGGCTCTTAGAACGCGCATCGCCTTGTCCTTGTTCTTGTGCTGGGACTTTTCGTCCTGGCAGGAAACCACAATCCCGCTGGGCAGATGGGTGATCCTTACCGCCGACTGGGTGGTGTTGACCGACTGCCCGCCGGGACCGGTGGAGCAGAAAACATCGATCCGCAGGTCGTTGGGATTTACCTCAATGTCCACATCCTCGGCCTCGGGCAATACCGCCACCGTGGCCGCCGAGGTGTGAATCCGCCCGCCTGACTCGGTGGTGGGCACCCGCTGCACCCGGTGCACCCCGCTCTCATACTTGAGCCGGCTGTAGGCGCCCCGGCCCTCCACCAGAAAGATCACTTCTTTAACCCCGCCAATATCAGTGAAGTTGGAACTCATAATCTCTGTGCGCCAGCCCCGCTGCTCGGCGTACCGGGTGTACATGCGCAAAAGGTCGGCGCCGAAAAGGGCGGCCTCCTCGCCGCCGGTCCCGGCCCGGATTTCAACAATAACGTTCTTATCGTCATTGGGGTCCTTGGGCAGCAGCAGTACTTTTAATTTCCTTTCCAGGGCTTCCTTCTGCTCCAGCAATTCTTCCAGCTCCAGCTCAACCATTTCCCGGAACTCGGGCTCCTGGCTCTCCTTCAGCATTTCCCCGGCGTCCCCCGCCTCCCGCCGGACCTTTTTGTAGAACCGGTAGGTGTTTACCAGTTCGCTGAGGTCGGAGTGGGCTTTCACATATTGCTGCCAGCGCTGGTGATCGGCAATAATTTCCGGGTCGGCAATCAGGCTGCCCAATTCCTCATATTTATTTTCAAGGCTGTCAAGTTTCTCCAACATATGGCTCACCTCTTCCCTCTTCCGAAGAAACAAATAGCAGAGCGGGCGCCCTGCTAGAAGTCTATTTGCCGAGACCGTATTTTCGGCGGAACTGCTCGGCCCGGCCCCTGGTTTCCACAGTGCGCTGGGACCCGGTGTAAAAGGGGTGGCACTTGGAACAAATTTCAACCTTCAGCTCCTTGCGGGTGGAACCGGTGGTAAAGGTTTCCCCGCAAACACAGCTGACCTTGGCTTCGGTATACCGGGGATGAATCTTTTCCTTCAATGGACTCACCTTCTTTCGCAGTCTTTCCTGGGCAAGAGCTTTCCGGCACAGCGCCGTAAAGCTTTATCTTCGCACAGCCTGTAAGACCCCGCCCTCGCATAAGGAAAGGGGACACACCTGCTGAAGCTTGGGTATTTCTCTGAGGACAGGAATGTCCCCAACGTATGGGTTAAAACTCCACCTGAACCAAGTCTTCTTTATAGGCTATGGTTTTACACACTTAGTTATTATAGCATAAGGAAATTGCAGGAGCAATAGCACCGGCCTATTCCCGGTGCTGACACACAAAAAACCAGTTACTTATTCAGGTATTCAGAATTCAGAAGTAATGTTTTCGCCGGTTTTCTCATTCTGACTCCTGACTCCTGACTTCTGACTCCTGACTTCTGACTCCCGACTCCTGACTCCCGACTCCTGACTCCCGACTCCTGAATAGTTACCAAGCGGGTAACTATTTTCGGTATATTTACAGCCTGATCACAGTAAATATATAACAGTATAACCAATTGGAGGTATATACCATGACGGCGGCAGAAAACTTTATTCGCCAGGCGGACATGCTGCTGGAGAACTGGCCTGCCGGAGTCCGCCTGCCGACGGTGGCTGTTGCCGGCCCCTATAACGCCGGCAAATCCACTTTAATTAACGCCCTGCTGGAAAATTATGTCGCACCAGTGGATGTGGTTCCCACCACCATGGTGACTGTCAAGTATGTTTATGGCCCCGCCGTCTCCGGCCCGGCCCGCGCCCGGAGGGTACGGGAGGTGGCTCTGCCCTGCAGGCTGCTGCAAAAGTGCCTGCTCTTGGACACACCTGGCTTCGACACCAGCCCGGAGCACCGGGCGGCCGCCATGGAGGCGGCGGCCGGCGCCGATTTGGCGCTCTTCCTTTTGCACCAGCGGGGCCTTGATAATGCCGGCAAGCAGTTTCTGGAGGAACTGGCCCGGCGGCGCCAAATTAATCCCCGGGACATTATTTTCATCTTGAATCATAACACCGGCCATCCGGACGACTCTGCCCCGGGGGTTACCGCAGCCTGCCTGCGGCAAATTTTCAAAGCCGGCTTGCAGCCCTTGGCCATTGACATTACCAACCCTGCAGCTGTAAACTCCCTGCGCACCCTGCTGGAAGTGGAGGCAGCCGCCCGCCGGATTGAGGAACTCAACCGGAATTTGCGGACTATGGACGAGGCTATCCCCAAAGCCCTGAAGACCACCCTGGCCCGGCCCGGCGACCTGGAGTTCCTGGCTGATTTATGGGACCTCAAGCAAAGGGCGGCCTCAATTTTACAGGCCGGGGAACTCCTGCAGTCCCGGGCCGGGGCCAGAATTGCCGCCCGCCGCAACCTGAGCGGCCCGGCCCGGGAGGGCCGGCTGAAATATCAGCCGCCGGCCCACCCGGACCAGGCCAATAAGGGCCTGATCCAGGTAAGGCGGTCCCTGCTGGAGCTGCTGGACCGGTTCTGCGCCGACCCTTCAATGACCGGCCTGCCGGCCACCGGGCAAGCTGACGCCCTGAGGCGCCGGCTGGAGCAAGGGGCATTTCCAGTGACTATAGCCGGGGGCTTTTCCTCCGGCAAGACAACTTTTATCAACGTCATGCTGGGTGAGGAAATCCTGCCCACCGGAGACGGCCCCACCACCTCCTGCCTGACCCGGGTCAGGCAGGGTCAGGTTAAACAGGCCACCCTCCACTATCCGCTGCAGATTGACGTGCCGGTTATCCATCTGGACGGAGAAGCGGCCCTGTACTGCCGGGAGGAAGTCAAGGCTCTTACCGGCTGGCTGGGGAAGCCGGAGTCCGGGCCTGAGCTGGGCCGTCTGGAGCTGATTAGCCAGGCCGGCCGCAAGAAGGTAAGTAAATACCAACTGCTGAATCAACTCCACAGCGCCGCCCGGCTCTTTGCCGCCGGCCTGGCCGGGCAGCCGGGGCTAAACACGGCGCCCACCCTGTTTCAGGCGGTTCCGGCCACAAGAATAACCGCCGATTTGCCGGTTGCCGTCCAGGTTACCTTCCGGGAGGAAAATACCTTAACCCTGAGCCTGGATACCGCCGCCGGCAAACTGGCCCTCGTACGCCACCTGGCCTGGCCGGACAGCTTCCGGCTGAGCCGGGTTGAAATCACCCATCCCTCGGAACTGCTGAGCGGCCTGGTCCTGATTGACACACCGGGCCTGGACTCGGTTCACCGCAGGCACCGGGAAACAACCTCAAGTTTTATCACTGAACTAATCCGCCCTAAGACCCCGGCCTCTGCAGGCAGCTGGTTTCAAAGGGCGGTTAAGTCCAGTATGGACCCGGCTAACATTCAGAGGGGATTGAATCCCCCTCTGAATGAAATCTCGTTCAACAAGGGGGACCAGTCAGTATTGTTTTTCTTAAACGCCAGGCACGTGCTGAACACCGCCGACCGGGACCAACTGCCGGCCCTGAGCCGGCTAATCCGGCAGGGGCCGGGCGGCGGCAGCCTGCAGCAGGGCCCGGCCCGGCTCATGCTGGTGATCAATTTTGCTGACACCCTGAGCCCCCGGGAAAGGGAAAAAGTCAGGAACTACATCCGGGAGAGCCTATCCCCGACCACACTCCGCGCCGACGAGCGGTTATTCTTCCTCTCGGCCCGCCGGGCATCCGTAAATCCCCGGGACAAGGACTTCCGTCACCTGATTGAGGCAATCCGGCTTGCAGCCGGTTCACAACTGGCCGCGCCCCTGGCCGGAGTGCTTAAAGATCTCCGGGAGGCGCTGGAACAAAGGCCGGCCGGCCAAAAAACAACTGCCTGCCTGGCTGAATTGGGGCGCCTGGAAAGGCGCCTGGGAGAGGTGAAAACTACACCCGGCACACCAAGGAGGTAAAGATGAGCCATGGAAAACGCACGCCTGCTGGAGGAAAGACTGCGCCGGATTATCAAAGAGATCAGCCGCCACACCGGCGGTGAAATAAAGGCTGACCTGCTGAAAGACCTGGAGGCGCGCTGGCAGCAGCTGGCGTGGGAACAAAACCAGCAAAACACCCTGCGCACGTTAACAACAATCAAGCAGGCTCTGGATAAATTATAAAGGAGGGACATGTTTATGGAACTCAGACAATCATCCCCTGCAACCAACGATGACAGGAAAGATGCGGCCCAGATTTTAATGCGGGACATTTTAACCGGGCTGAAACAAAAGTTTGTACACCCCATCCTGGAGGAAAACCGCAAGCTGGACCGCTCCCTGCGGGAATTAAAGGAACAGCAGGCCCTGGAAATGGAAACACTAAAAAACCGGGTGGCCGAGCTGGAGCAAAAGGTTGAGCAAACTCCAATGCTGGTGCTGGCAGCCATCCGGGATGCCATTAACCAAACCGGCAGCGGGGGGGACAGGTAAATATGGTTCCGGCGGAACAACAAAACAGCGAGGTTATAAAATCCCTGGCCGATTCCATCCGCCGCAAACTGGTGCATCCCGCCGAGGCCAGGCTGCAGGACCTGGACGCTAAAGTCGGCCAGCTGGATCAGCGGCTGTCAACAGCCCTGGCCGGGGCAAGGGATGAAATAAGCCGGCTGACCGGCAGCCTGCAGCAAGAAAAAAACTACCGGGCCGGATTACAAAGCAGGATTTTGGTCTTGCTGGCCTGGAACATACTGCTTACCGCAGCCTGCGGCCTGCTGCTATTGCGGCTGACCTAGTTTCCCGGGGCCTACTGGATACATTAAAATCTGCGGCAGGAGTTAACAGATTTTATGTCGAATGAATATATAGTTATCATATAACCTGATAAAATACCCCCGGGGGAGATTTTTTTGCATGATTAAGCGGGGACAAATATGGACTTACATTTACGGCCAAAACTACAACCGGAATGTCGCCGGCAAGTGGATTTACGAGGGTGAGGCCCAAACATTCAGAGCCATCCAGGACAGGCTGAAAGAGCTGGCCGATGCAGGTAAATTCCCCATGGCCAAGTTCGTCAACAAAGATCCCGGGGTTGACCCGTGCCCGTACCGGAAACTTTCGGTGCTGTGTGTTTATACCAACCAGGAGCAGGATCAGCAGGTACGGGAGGCCGTGCAAGCGGAGTTCGGCTTGTGGACGGAAACCTATAAAACCGAGGCGCAAACTGAGCGGGACTGGAAGCCGGGAGGCCTCCTTTATGAGGAGTATATACACTACTGGCGCAAAAAAAGGGGCTTTCTCTGAAACTCTTATTTAATCCGCGGTGCGGAATAATGAGAAATTTTACCCTCAGTTTGTATTCCGGCAGGAATTACACCCTAATCAAACGAATAGATCAACAAAAAAAGTTAGGGGGAAGGACTGTTGGCACGTCCCGGTGAGGTCAAATCAAAGGGCTTGGAAATCATGCTGGAGGCATTCCGGATCCTAATTATCACCGGAGCTATTCTGCTTACGGTGGGAGTAGGCGCTCTACTTAATGTACCGCCGCCGATCATTGGACTTATTGCTGGTATTTTTGGATTTTTCCTGCTGGTTCAGGGCTCCGTTTTCGAAGTTACCAACCTGCGCTGCCCCGCCTGCGGCAATGAAAACAGGGTGGTCAGACACATTGGCACCTACCAGTGCCCCCAATGTGAAACCCTGCTGCACGTAAAAGATAAGGAAGCCCAAGCTAAGAACCCAACCTTTTCACCAGGAACATAAGCAACTAAAAAAGGGAGAGGCAACTTTTCCGCAAAGCGGGAATAGCAGCCTCTCCCTTTTTTTAGTTGCTATTCAGGTATTCAGAATTCAGGAGTCAGGATTCAGAACGGACCGTATATCTCATACTTCGGAAACGCCATGGATAAACGTTGAACCGCAAGTACGAACAGGTGCGCCTTCTGCCATACCAGTAAATCTTCAAATGTTTTCGCTGGTTTTCTCATTCTGACTCCTGACTCCTGACTCCTGACTCCTGACTCCTGACTCCTGACTTCTGACTTCTGACTCCTGAGTAGTTACTAGAAATCATCCCTGGGTACAATCAGCCAGGCCAGCAGGTAAACAAAAATGCCCGGAAAGGCCGCTGAAAGTACGGAAAACACTATATAGCCCACCCGCACCACCGTGGGGTCCAAACCAAAATACTCGCCCAGCCCGCCGCAAACTCCGGCAATCATTCTGTTGTAGCTGGAACGGGTAAGCCGCCTGACTTGACGGGCCATCTCCCACATCCCCTTTTTATAAATAATGTTATTACACCGGGCGCCAAAAAAATGCCTCCCAAAAAAACGCCTCATAGATATTATACCTTACCCGGCGCCTGGTTTTAAGGCCTTTCAGATAAAGATTTCAGCAACGACATTCTGGCCGGGGACGCTACGGGCGCGCGAATACTGCGCCCCGCCGGGCCATCAGCTTGATCAGCGCCAGGCCGGCCAGAAACCCCCCGATGTGCGCCCACCAGGCCACGGCGTTGGCGGTGCCGCCCAGGAAGGCAACACCGTTGAAGATCTGGATGGCAAACCACACTGCGATAAAGATTACCGCCGGCACCTCTACGACCGTAATGAAAAACAACACCGGCACCAGGGCCAGGATGCGGGAGCGGGGAAAAGTGATCAGGTAGGCCCCCAGAACTCCGGCCACAGCGCCGCTGGCCCCGATCACCGGAATGGTCGAGGCGGGATTGGTCAGCACGTGGGCCACCCCGCCGGCCACCCCCACCGTCAGATAGAACAGCAAATACCTGGCCCTGCCCAGGCGGTCCTCAATATTGTCACCAAAGATCCACAGGAACAGCATGTTGCCAATCAAATGAAACCAACCCCCGTGGATGAAAGTCGCGGTTATGAAAGAAATTGCCAAGGGTAAACTTGGGCCGCCGGCAAAAAAAACATTGAGCGCCTCGGCGGGGATCACCCCGTAGGTATAGTAAATCTGATTTAACTGGTACGGCTCAATGGCCAGCTGCTGAATAAAAACAAAAATATTGATCAGAACCAAACTGATGTTCACATAGGGCCGCCGCCCGGAGCGGACACTATCACGCAAGGGTATCATTAATCCAAGCTCCCCCTCTGTTTGATCCATCTTGCCACCATAATTGTATTCTTGCTCACCCGTTGTTTTTTATGAAAAACCGTGTCCCCTCCGGCCAGCCAACTTTTGCCAGGGGGCCTGCCAGTGAACAAACCCCACTGACACCCCTTTGCCGGCAAACAGAAAAAAAATAAACCTTCACCGGAAAGGTCGAAGGCTTAGTAAAGGTTTACGGTATTACTTTGTTCAACGGGTACTCGATGATGTCCTGGGCGCCGGTGCGCAGCAAGACCGGAATCAGTTCCCGGGCCTGCTTTTCATCCAGGACGGCCTCCACCGCCACCCAGTCACTGTTAATCAGCTTGGACACCGTAGGGTGTTTCATAGCCGGCAAAATGGCCAGCACCTCGTCCAGCCGGTCGCCGGGAACGTTCATTTTAAGGCCCGCCTTGGAGTCGGCCCGCAGTGCCCCCTGCAGTAAAACGGCCAGGTTTTGCAGCTTTTCCCGCTTCCAGAGATCTTCCCAGGACTGGTGGTTGGCGTGCAGCCTGGTGGTGGACTCCAAAATGGTGGCAATAACCCTTAGCTTGTTGGCCCGCAGTGAGCTTCCGGTTTCGGTAAGGTCGGCGATGGCATCCACCAGGTGCGGCACCTTGACTTCGGTCGCCCCGTAGGAGTACTCGACATTGGCCTTTACCCCGTGCCGCTCCAGGTATTTCTGAGTGACCTTGACCAGCTCGGTGGCAATCCGCTTCCCCTGCAGGTCCCCGACATTTTTAATCTCACTGTCATTGGCCACGGCGATCACCAGGCGTATCGGGTTGGTGGTCTGCTTGGAATAGGCCAGATCTGCCACTTCCACCACATCAGCATCATTTTCCAGAATCCAGTCCAGCCCGCTGATCCCCGCATCCAAAACTCCTTCATTAACATAGCGGGGAATCTCCTGGGCCCGCATCAGCACGATTTCCAGACCCGGATCGTCAACTGACGGAAAGTAGGAGCGGCTGCGCACGGAGATGTTGAATCCGGCCCGCTTGAACAGTTGAAAAGTGGCCTCCTGAAGGCTTCCCTTGGGCAGTCCCAAACGCAACTTCATATCCTTTTACCCCCGATACTTTATTCCGTTATCTATTTAGCATATTAAAGTACTTCCTGTTCAAGTATAGCGTCGGGCCACTCTTGCTGTCAAGATGTTTTTTGAAAGCACAAAAAAGTACTTTAACCGGTCTTGCAAGACAACAACTGCTCGTTGTATATTGAAAAATACGGAGGGTAGGTCAATGAATAAATACCAGCTGGTGATCGTCAAACAAACCCGCCATCACATCTTCTTTAACCTTCTGGTTAACGGCGGGATTAGCAATGCCAACGGCTACAATTGCCTGCCCACCGAGGAGTTCAACCGTCTGTTCAAGGATTTGTTCAGGGCCTCCCGGGGCAACTGCGTCAAGTCCTACTGTCAGAATCCGCCAACAGAGTTCTATTACTAAAATTCTATGACTCAGACCCCTTTGGGGTCTATTTCTTTGAGGGCGCCCAACTCCTCTTTGGCGGGCGGGTCCGTGAAGGGGGTATTTACGCTTATCTCAAGGTCCCAGCCGGTCTGACTCTTAACCTCTTCCAGCGATGAGCAGGGATGCTGGCCCTGGCCCATGTATAAAACTTATGCCAGAGAAGTATCCTAAATTTCGGTAATGTGGAAAGGATGTGGCGTCGTGAGACCGGCAATCTCAGTACTTACCTGCTGCCTGGTCCTCCTTCTGGTTAGCCCTCACCCGGCCCGGGCCGCAGGCCCGGTTTATCCTGAATACCAACTGCCGGCGCCGGCCGTATCAACTGCGGGCAACCTGCTGCTGTTCTGGACGGATGAGCAAGACCTGAAGGCAGTAACCCTGCTGAGCTTCTCCCGGGACCGGCCGGTGGGCATCGTGTCCATCCCCCTGTTTATCTGCCTGGACACACCGCAGGCTGAGGTTACCGTGGCCGATACCTATTACAGGCAGGGGCGAACAGAGCTGACCTCCAGGCTGGAGCAGATGTTCCGGCAGCCCATCCAGTATTACGTGATAATTGACCAGTCTACCCTCAGCCACATGAGTGAAGTGGTGGGGGCCATTGACATAGGCGAGAATGAGACCACCCTGCTGGACGTGTTTGAGGGCAATTACGACGACCGCCCCAACAGCCTGCAGGCAGAGATCCGGGGTCTGGCGGCCAACTTGCTCACCCCCTCCACCGTGGTCAAACTGCCCCAGCTGATCTGGATCTACTCCACCGAGGTGGACAGCAACCTGGGGCCCCGCCATGTCCTGGGGCTATACCGCCTGGTAAAGGTAAACGGTCCCGGCGTACTGTATAAAAAGGCCATCCCGGGGGTGGACTACCAGATCAGGGACAGACGCCTGCGGGTGGTGGAGCCCCATACCTGGACCAAGGTTTTGGAGCAGGTGTCAGATTTTAAAACGTAATATATATTAAAAGGAAGACGCCAGGCGGCACGAACGATGACGACAATCTCAGGGCTTTGTGTACTTCTTGTCATTCCGAGATTACCGCGCGTGAAGACGGGCGCTGGGGTTGAACGAGACTTCATTCAGAGGGGGATTCAACCCCCTCTGAATGTTAGCCGAGTCCATACTGGACTTAACCGCCCTTTGAAACCCGCCGCCTACAGAGGCGGGGGTCTTAGGGCGGATTAGTTCAGTGATAAAGAAAACCGCCTTACGGCGGCGTTTCGATCATTGGAACTGCGTGAGAAAGGCGAATGGTTCTATTGCGGGAACCGGGGAGTTAGCATAGTCGGAGCTGTTGCGCGTCACAATATATTCAGCCTTGATCCGCTTTGCGCACTGTGCGGCCAGTGCATCCTCATAGTCGTGCATATCTAGTTCCCTCGCGTTTAGGATATCAGCTTTCACCACATCCGTGATATCCAGGATGGAACAAAGCGTGCGAATCGCCTCCAGCGCTTTCTCTCTTCCGACCACTTTGCGCAGCACATAGTAGATATCGGTTATAGCGTTGGCGGTTACCAAACCGGTGACCTTGCCGTTCTCGCAGAGCGCCAACACCCGTTCAGAATGGTCCGCGAAGGGCGTCCGGTCGGCAAGGTAATCAATGATTACATTAGTGTCAATTA
The DNA here is from genome assembly GCA_040753155.1 of Bacillota bacterium. Classification (GTDB taxonomy): domain Bacteria; phylum Bacillota; class Desulfotomaculia; order Desulfotomaculales; family JBFMEU01; genus JBFMEU01. Next base: position 18,066 of record JBFMEU010000002.1, on the reverse strand, counting down.
GGATTTTCATTGTACCTACCCAGCCTAACTTCACGGATTTCATCGCGGGTGATATCAGCGCCCTTTATGATGCCGCGCAGGGATTTAAGCGCGTCTTTCTTTTTGCTTTCGACATTGGTGAGGAGCGCGACGTCCCTTCCATTTTTGGTGATAATGATATCTTCGATGGCGGCGCGTTCTATGTACTTGCCCATGTTCATCTTAAGTTCGGTGGCTGAAACACGCATATCGTTCACTCCTGTCGTTTGTGGTATGTTCACTTATAGTATATGAATTATGTTCAATTAAGTCAATATAATCAGGTGCGAAATTCTATTTTCAGATTCGGCAGGGTCCTCCACCATGCCCTGCAATTCCTTATCCCGTGCCCCACGGCACAACCTTCCTCACTTTTTTCCAACGTAGTATGCGGGACTGTCCATGTAAACAGCAGGATGGCAACCAGGAATATTTGCGCAGGGGTATATCACTGCCATGGCCCACCATTATGCATCACCTATAATCTGGGCGATTTGTTATAATAAGCATAATAGAAGCCCAAAGCGCTCATTAATGAAATAAAATATGCCAATAATGAGTATAAAGCCTGCCATTTACCAGGTTGATAATCTAAGAACCCCATCTTTATGGCAATGTACTCCATTCCTGTGGCAAATCCTGACCAGGCTAAGACAGCAAGCAATTTGCCAATTCCATTCGCAGGTAAGAACCTTACTAAAAGCAAACCTATCACAAAGAACGGCCCGATAATAACAAACAGATCTATTTCACCAATGTGCACCATTACATACTTATCAGTCCAAAATCTGTGCTCTATAAAAAATAGCTCAAGCATCGTACCGATTGTCATTGTCCAAAATCCCACAGGAAGCGCATGCCAAAAATGCCTTTTGGAAAATACTGACACAATGACCATCCAGGAAATGATTGCCAGCAGTAACCAGGGCAAATTGTACTTATCTATAAATTGAGTTATTTGTTCAAATAACATCTTCAGATTCCTTCACAATATTTATATTTAGTATACATTCAGTGAAACCGGTGTTATGGCACTGCGTTATCACCGCTCACTCCAGTACTCCGCGCAGAAGGTACTCAGGAGTCAGGAGTCAGAATGGACCGTATATCTCATACTTCGGAAACGCCATGGTTGAACGAGACTTCATTCAGAGAGGGATTCAACCCCCTCTGAATGTTAGCCGAGTCCATACTGGACTTAACCGCCCTTTGAAACCCGCCGCCTACAGATGCGGGTTTCAAAGGGCTAACTTGCTCACCCCCTCCACCGTCGTCAAACTGCCCCGGCTGATCTGGATTTATTCCTCCGAGGTGGACAGCAATCTGGGGCCCCGCAATGTCCTGGGGCTGTACCGTCTGGTAAAGGTAACGGCCCCGGCGTACTGTATAAAAAAGCTATTCCGGGGGTGGATTACCGGATCAGGGACAGGCGCCTGCGCATGGTGGAGCCCAATACCTGGGCCGAGGTTTTGGAGCAAGTATCAAAATTGAAAACGTAAGCCTTTGAGTCAATGGGGACGGTTCCGGGTGACTCTCGTGAGTCACCCGGAACCGTCCCCATTGACTCACCCGGACAGCAATCCGGAATTTTTAATGCTTTGTCTAATAATCAGCCTCGCCGTCATTTCTTACCTGGCTGTGGAATATGGTGTCCAGGCCGGCGTCGGCCAGGTCCTTTCTTTTAACCTGGATCCTGGACACCACGTCCTTAACCCCTCTGGCCCGGGCCGCCGCCCTGATGGCCGCCTCATCTTCGGCTGGGTCCTCCACCGTGCCCTGCAGAATAACCACCCCGTCCACGGACCTGGCCCCCACATGCCGCAGGTTGATCCTCGGGTCGGCATTGAACTCCTCGGCCACCTCAAAGCTAACGTCTTCATCGTCGATGGCGCCATCGGTGCTGATGGCTACCCCCACATCCACTTCCTTTACCCCGGATACACCTTTAACCAGCTCCCGCAGCCGCTGCTTTTCAGAAAGGGTGTCCACCACACCGCTCAAATCAACATGGCCGTTGTTAACCCTGGCCTTGATGCCGTAAACCTTGAGCTCCTGATTATTATCCAAAAGCGACTGCACCCGGTCCTGAAGCTGTTTATCTCCGTGCCCCACGGCACAACCTCCCTCGCTTTTTTCCAACGTAGTATGTCCCCGGGGCAGGCCATGTAAACAATAGAAAAGTTCCTTTGCTTAAACAAAGGCAATTCCTGAACTGGAAAGAAACTACCCCATTTGCCACCAGCGTATGCAGGGGATTGCCGCTGCCTATGGAATGGACACAAACACTTCTATGCCCTGGCCCCGGTGCACCTGCTGGTGGCCGACCGCCACGGGTACTCCTTTGTCTGGGAGTATTCCCACGCCCACAACAGGGAGTATATCATTGAAGGTAATGATTCACCACTGGTGGTAACCAACTTCTTACTGCACCGCTATCAGTGCAGTGCTGACATCCCCCGGGTCAGTGCGGACAAGGGCTGCTTTTATAACCGGTACCGGACCCTGAGTGATTTAATTAATCATAACCAGAGAAGTTTTACTTCACGGTTCATCAGGGAAACCAACACCCGGGTCTTTTTGGACGCCGGCTCTTTCACAGAACCCCTGCCCATTCCCCTGCCATGGTGAACCATCATACATAACATTTACAACCTGGACCAAAGAAGTCTGGAGGCCAGCTTTTACCTGCACGACGAACCGGACGAACAGTATCCGGGGGGTTAAGGCCTGTCAGGACTAAATACTACCAGTTCAGGCTCAATAAATTCTGCGAAAAATAAACAGACTCCCTACATACCCAATTAAACCGGCAAATAGCTCGACATAAGTTCGGGTGGATATTTCACCGTATAGTGCCATTTCCTTGGTGTAGTACCAGAGTATCACCGCCAGTAAGAAGTAAAATCCCACGGATAAGGCGCGGCGGGTAATATACTCAATCCGCTCATCCAGGTCCTTGCTTCTTTTCTTAATGCGCCATAACTTGATTATCAAGGCCGGGATTAGAATCAATGCTATGGGCATGGTTCGCAGCCAGGTCTCCGGAGAGGAGCCATAATACAAATTGGCGGCCACCAGCATGGCAGCAAAGCCACCGATAACCAGATAGTTGGTCCAAATCATTTCTTTAAGAAAGGTTTTATTCATCTGCAAAATCCTCCTCTATACCGGAAAAATCAAATACATCTTCGATTGTGCATTGAAAGATTCTGGCCAGCTTATACGCCAGGATTAGTGACGGGTTGTATTTCCCCGACTCTATCGAAATGATCGTCTGGCGCGACACCCCCAACCTGGCGGCCAGCTGCTCCTGGGTTAAGCTGAACTTGCCCCTGAGGTCTTTGACGTGATTATTCAATGAAGCACCACCTCCCATGTAAAGCTTACTTTACATTATAATTGTTCGCACCCCTAATGTAAAGTTTATTTTACACTTACCAAGAGTTTTTAATACAACTGGCCCCTAAGGGGCTTTTTCTTTTACAAGATTGCTATGGTAAATTGACATTAAGGAGCACATATATTATACTTCGTTTAGAACGTTCTAAACGATTTGATTCAGGAGTGTTAAACATGGATAACCAGCTGTCCAGCTCCCGGGACATTCTGGTCCAGGCCCTGGGAAGGCAAAGCGCCTTCTGGGGGCTGGGTAAAACCGCAGGGGAAATGTATGCCGTACTATACCTGGGCGCAGAGCCTTTGTCCCTGGAAGAGGTAGCCAAAAGGATAAAGGTGACCAAGGGAAATATTAGTGTGGCAATACGCCAGTTGGAGCAACTTGGCATGGTCAGGCGCCTGCATAAAATTGGTGACCGCCGGGTTTATTTCGAGCCGGAGACTGATTTCTGGAAAATAGCTCACTCGGTACTGGCCTTGCGGCACAAACCGGAATTCCAAGAATCCTTTGATTTGGTGGAGGAAAGCATAGGGCTTGCCAGCCGGGCGGAACCAACACCGGAGAGGGATACCATAATGGCGCGTTTAAAAGAGCTGCAGGATTTCTACCGACTCCTGGACAGTATGGTGGAAACTGCCCTTTCCCTTGGTCCCGGCGGGATGAAAAAGATGACTGAGGCAATTAAATTATTAGTACCTGACCATAAATTGTGATTTTGTATTATCCAAGACGAGGTGTGAACTATGCCAGGTGAATTAAATGTTGTTACCGGAGCCTTTGGTTATACCGGTAAATACATTACACGCCACCTGCTGGCCAGGGGGAAGGATGTTCTCACCCTTACCGGACGCCCGGGTAAGCCCAACCCCTTCGGCCAGCGGGTAACTGCAGTTCCTTATAAGTTTGATCGTCCCGGAGAGCTGGCAAAAAGCATGCAGGGAGCAACAACCCTTTTCAACACCTATTGGGTTCGCTTTCCCTATGCTCAAACCAACTATGACCAGGCGGTAAAAAACACTCTGGCTCTAATCAGGGCGGCGGAAGAGGCCGGCCTGCAAAGAATCGTGCACATCAGCATAGCAAATGCCTCCCCTGCCTCACCACTGCCCTATTTTAAAGGGAAGGGCCTGCTGGAAGAGGCAATTGCCAGGTCCTCACTATCCTATGCCATCCTCCGGCCCACGGTAATCTTTGGTCCTGAAGACATCTTGATTAACAATATTGCCTGGCTCTTACGAAGGTTTCCCCTGTTTGCCGTTCCCGGCAAGGGGGATTACCGGCTGCAGCCGGTTTTTGTGGAAGACATGGCTGATTTGGCCGTTAGGACGGCCGGGGAAGCGGAAAACATAGCTATTGACGCAGTCGGTCCGGAAGTTTTCACTTTTAATGAACTGGTCCGGCTAATCAGGGAAGTGGTTCGCAGCCGGGCTGGAATTGTTCATCTAAATCCTGACCTGGCCCTATACATGTCCAGTCTAGTTGGACTGTTGGTCAATGACGTGGTACTGACCCGTGATGAAGTGGAAGGGTTAATGGCCAACTTGCTGGTTTCTGGTGCTGAGCCCACAGGCCAAACCCGCCTGAGTAGTTGGCTGAAAAGTAACAAGGACAGCCTTGGAGCCACTTACGCCTCCGAACTGTCCAGACACTACCGTTAAGTTGGGAGTTCAACCATTAAATTTGCTCCCTCGAATTAACTAATTATGGGCTTATTAAAAACTCTTCTAGCTTTACCCTTCGGCATAAATAAATCAAATCATTTTCATAAAGGATATTTATTTTACCCCGCGAATAGATATAGCGGGGAGAAAGGGTCCGGTGGCCCCCGCGGGCTGCAAACCCGTTGGCCTGTCTGCGATCCAGGCGGGAGTCCGGTTCGACTCCGACTTCTCCCCTCCATATCATTTCGAGGGGGTATTATTTTTTGAGTAAGCGGTTATTGATTCTTGCTGCCGGGGGGACCCTGGGACTGATGGCGGTCATCCTGGTGCTGCTGGGCAACCCCGCCAACATGGGCTACTGCATAGCCTGTTTTTTGCGGGACATTACCGGCGGCCTGGGCTTCCAACGGGCGGTCCCGGTGCAGTACATAAGACCCGAGATTATCGGACTGGTGCTGGGGGCCTTTTTTACCTCCCTGGCCACCAAAGAATTCAGGTCCGTGGGGGGCTCCAGCGCCTTCACCCGGTTCATCCTGGGCTTCATTGCCATGATCGGCATGCTGGTTTTCCTGGGCTGCCCGGTGCGGGCCGTCCTGCGCCTGGCGGGGGGCGACCTTAACGCCGGGGTCGGCCTGATCGGCCTGGTGGCAGGGGTACTCATCGGCGTACAGTTTCTCAAAAACGGGTTCACCCTGGGCCGGGCCGTACCCCAGCAGCGGGGCAACGGCTACCTTTTTACCGGCCTGATGGTGGTCCTGTTAATTCTGCTGCTGGCCCAGCCGGCCTTCATCTTCTTCAGTGAGCAGGGCCCCGGCTCCATGGCGGCGCCCATCTGGATCGCCCTGGGGGCTGGCCTGATTGTGGGTATAATGGCCCAGCGCTCCCGGCTGTGCATGGTGGGCGGCATCAGGGACTACATCTTTTTCCGGGACGGCCACCTGTTATACGGCTTTGTGGCCATCTTCATTGTGGCCCTGATCGGCAACCTGGCGGTGGGCGCCTTTAAAATCGGGTTTGAGGGGCAGCCGGTGGCCCACACCGACGGCCTGTGGAACTTTTTGGGCATGACCCTGGCCGGCTGGGCCGCTGTGCTCCTGGGCGGGTGCCCGCTGCGGCAGCTGGTGGCCGCCGGGGAGGGGAACACCGACTGCGCCGTGACCATTATGGGCATCATGGCCGGGGCCGCCGTGGCCCACAACTTCGGCCTGGCGGCCAGCCCCGCCGGTGTGCCGGTGGCCGGCCAGGTGGCGGTTATCCTGGGCATGCTTGCTGTGGCCGTAATCGGCATCTTGAACAGGCCGGCGGCCGTGACGGGGGGTGCGAGCATTGGCAAGGGAAGTTGACGCCCGGGGCCTGTTATGCCCGGAGCCTGTACTGTTGACCAAGCGGGTTATGGACACCATGGACAGCGGCGCCATCAAGGTGCTGGTCAGCCACACGGCGGCCAGGGAAAACGTGTCCCGGCTGGCCGAAAACAAGGGCTGGCGGATCGAGGTTACTGAGCAGGGCGAGGATATCCTGCTGCTGCTGCAGAAATAAAAATCCAGGACTCCTGCCCGCTAATCTTTGTGCCTGCCGGCGACTTCAAGGAAATCAGTGATTTGGCAGGCAGGCTGGGTGTTGAACTTAAAACCGTATTCAGATAATTGTTTTGTCAACATGAGTTAAAGCTCATTCATACGGCTGTATACCCTTAGAGGCCCCTGCGTCATGCGCAGGGGCCTCCTCTTACTTAATCACTATATTAACCAGCTTCCCGGGCACCGGGATGACCTTGACCAGCTGCTTGCCGGCAATCAGTTCCTGAACCCTGGGCTGGGCCATGACCTGCTCCTTCATCTCTTCGGCCGGTATGCCGGCGGGCGCCAGCACCCGGTCCCGGACCCGGCCGTTAATCTGCACCACTATGGTCACCTCGTCCTCCGCCATGGCCGCCGGGTCAAACCCGGGCCAGGGCCGGAGGTGAATGCTGCCGGCGCCGCCGGTGACCTCCCACAGTTCCTCGGTCACGTGGGGGGCGAAGGGGGCCAGCAGGAGCAGCATGGACTCCACCGCCTCCTTGAGAACCGCCGGGTCCCGGTCGGTTTCCGGCACCTCCCGGTACTGGTACAGGCCGTTGACCAGCTCCATGATGGCGCTGACGGCGGTGTTGAAGTTAAACCGGTTGCCAATGTCCCCGGTGACTTTCTTGATGGTCAGGTGGGTCAGCCGGCGCATTTCCCGGTTTACCCCCACCAGGTTGGCGTTGGGTTTGCCGCTGCTACTCTGCAGGGTTGCCGCCAGGGGCTGGACCAGGCGCCAGACCCGGTTCAGGAAACGGTAGCACCCCTCCACGCCCTGATCGCTCCACTCCAGGTCCCGCTCCGGCGGGGCGGCGAACAGGATGAACAGCCGGGCGGTGTCGGCCCCGTAGCGGCCCACGATGTCTTCGGGACTGACCACATTGCCCTTGGACTTGCTCATCTTGGCCCCGTCTTTGAGCACCATGCCCTGGGTGAGCAGGTTGGTAAAGGGCTCCTGGTTGTCTATCAGGCCCGCGTCATAAAGAAACTTAGTAAAGAAGCGGCTGTACAGCAGGTGCAGGATGGCGTGCTCCACCCCGCCGATGTACTGGTCCACGGGCAGCCAGTATTTTACCTGCTCCCCGCCCCAGGCAGCCTCCTCGTTCCGGGGGCTGGTGTAGCGGTAGTAGTACCAGGAGGAGCACATGAAGGTGTCCATGGTGTCGGTTTCCCGCCTGCCGGGCCCGCCGCAGCCGGGGCAGGCGGCGCTGACAAATTCCGGGCTGTCATTCAGGGGCGAGCGGCCGGTGGGCTCAAAGGCCACCTCCAGGGGCAGCATTACCGGCAGGTCGGCATCGGGAACCGGTACGGCGCCGCACTGATCACAGTAAATAATGGGAATGGGGGCGCCCCAGTAACGCTGCCGGGAAATCAGCCAGTCCCGCAGGCGGTAGTTGATCAGGCCCCGGCCCAGATTGTTTTGCTCCAGGTATTCCGTAACCTTGCGGATCCCCTCCTGGCTGGGGACGCCATTAAACTGGCCGGAATTAACCATAACCCCCTCGCCGTCGCAGGCCCCGGTCATGGTTTCCGGGTCCAGTTCCACACCCTCGGGCTGGATGACCACCCGGACGGGCAGCTTGTACTTCCGGGCAAATTCAAAGTCCCTCTGGTCGTGGGCCGGCACGCCCATGACCATGCCGGTGCCGTACTCCAGCAGCACGTAGTTGGCCACCAGGATGGGAATTTTTTCGCCGTTCAGGGGGTTAATACAGTAAGCGCCGGTGAGGATGCCCTCCTTTTCCGCATCAACGGAGGTCCGGGCAATCTCGCTCAGGTTGCGCACTCTATTTACAAAGTCCCGCACCTGACCGGCCTGCTCCTTGCCCGCAATGAGCTTTTCCACCAGGGGGTGCTCTGGGGCCAGCACCATATAGGTGACCCCGAACACCGTGTCCGGCCGGGTGGTGAAGACCATGAACTCATCGTCATGGCCGTCAATGGTGAATTTGATTTCCGCCCCCTCGCTGCGGCCAATCCAGTGTTCCTGCATGATCTTGACCTTTTCCGGCCAGCCCGGCAGGGTTTCCAAATCCTCCAGCAGACGCCCGGCGTAGTCGGTGATCTTAAAGAACCACTGCTCCAGCTCTTTCTTCTCCACATCAGTCTTACAGCGCTCGCAAATACCCTCCTTTACCTGCTCGTTGGCCAGCACCGTGGCGCAGGAGGGGCACCAGTTCACGGCCGCCTTCTTTTTATAGGCCAGGCCGCGGCGGTACAGCTGCAGGAACAGCCACTGGGTCCACTTGTAGTAGCCCGGGTGGCAGGTGGCCACCTCCCGGCTCCAGTCATAGCTAATCCCCAGCTGCTTGAGCTGATCGCGCATGGTGTTGATATTGTCTATGGTCCACTGGGCCGGGTGCATGTTTCCGTGCTTGATGGCGGCGTTTTCAGCGGGCAGCCCGAAGGCGTCCCAGCCCATGGGGTGCAGCACGTGAAACCCCTGCATGGTTTTAAACCGGGCCACCACATCCCCGATGGAGTAATTCCGGACATGACCCATGTGCAGCTTGCCCGAGGGGTAAGGAAACATCTCCAGGCAGTAGTACTTGGGCCGGCCGGAAAAATCAGGCGCCTCGTAGAGCTTGTCTTCATGCCAGCGGCGCTGCCACTTGACCTCAAGATCTTTAAAATCGTAACGGTCTTTCACTTTTAAAGCCTCCCAGTAAATAACCTTTAAAACCTTAAAATTTTATCATAATTACCCTGTTTCTACAACTGCAGGCCAAAAAACCGCGCGCGGCTTAATACTTTTTTCCTCGGTCCGGGCCATATGGCCGGTTACTTTACTAAAAGCACAAGGAGAAGGCGCCGGAAGAACCGGCGCCGGCTACTTTAGCCCGGATCTAAAAAAAGGGGTGGTTACGGGCCGGCAGACCTCCCTCCCGGTTAGGGACTGAGGGTTAATTTTCAGCGGCGCCACCCCAGTTGACAAACACGGTGCTTTATCACTGGACTTAACCGCCCTAAGACCCCCGCCTCTGTAGGCGGCGGGTTTCAAAGGGCGGTTAAGTCCAGTATGGACTCGGCTAACATTCAGAGGGGGTTGAATCCCCCTCTGAATTAAGTCTCGTTCAATAACCTCAACAGGCCAACAACTCCGGATTATGGTAAACTTAGACAGTCGCCGGTACAGCAACCACCGGAGCATCCCCCCACAGGCGTTCCAGGTTATAAAAGATACGTTCTTCTTCCTGGAAAATATGAATGACAACATCACCGCAATCCATTAGTATCCAGTTGCCTTCCCGGAAACCTTCCTTTCTTGGCGCCGGCTGCCCTTCCCCGGTCAGCCTTTGCTCAATTTCGTCGGCAATGGCTCTGGTGTGAATGGACGACCGCCCGGTGCAAATCACAAAGTAGTCCGCCACCACAGTTAACTTTCTGATATCCAGCACAGTTATATCCAGGGCCTTTTTCTCCCCGGCAACATCCACGGCAATCTTCAGCAGCGCCTGGGGATGCAAACTCAATCAGCACTCCTCCTTAAAAATTGTAGGTATTCAGAATTCAGGAGTCAGGAGTCAGAATGCCCCGAGAATATACTTCCAAGTAATTCTATTATATTTCGCCCCACAGGGCAAAAGTTCCTGCCGGGGCAAACAAAAGAAAACCTCCTTCTCCCTTAGGAAAATGGAGGCTTTTTGATTATTATTCGCGGTCATCCCGGGTTCGCGCCTCGTTTACGGTAATGACGCGCCCGTCCAGCTCTTTGCCGTTAAGGGCGGCTATAATGTTCTCCGCATCCTCATCACTAACCTCTACAAAACCAAAACCGCGGGATCGCCCGGTTTCCCGGTCGGTTATTACGCGGCTGCTGATTACTTCCCCGTATTGCGAGAAGGTCTCTGTCAAATCTTCAGCTTTAGTGGCCCAGGGCAGATTACCAACATACAATGTACGCACCATCCAAATCACCTCTTTCCAGCTGCTAGTCTTGGTGTAGTTGTATTATTTGCACAAGGAAAATACCTGATGCAATTAATAAGTAACAATATTTGTAACTACTCAGGAGTCAGGAGCCAAAGTCAGGAGTCAGAATGAGAAAACCAAGGTTCTGTTGAAGAATGCTGATATTACTTGATACTTACGAAGGATCTTGGATACGGTGATATTTACGAAACAAAACTTCTCTAATTGCTGGAAGCATATTCTCAGGGCATTCTGACTCCTGACTCCTGAATTCTGAATACCTGAATAGTAACCCAATATTTTTCCATTCAAGTAAGATATAATTTTTCCCGGCAGATATAATCCTCCACCGGCTCCGGCAGCAAATACTTGATTGGCCGGGATTCCCCGACCCGGAGCCGGATATCGGTGGAAGAGATGGCCAGCGCCGGTACTTCTATAACACATATATTTTGACGATATTTTACAGGCAGTCCCGCTACCGTGGTAAGATCCTTTAGTCTGTAGCCCGGGCGGGTGGCAGCGATAAATTTGCACGTAGTCAGAAGCTCTTCCACCCGGTACCAGGTCAGGATTTCCAGCACTGCGTCAGCCCCGGTGATAAAATAGACATCTGCACCGGGATACTTACGCCGCACTTCGGCCACTGTGTCAATGGTGTAGGATGGCCCCGGCCTGGCAATCTCCAGGTCCGAGACCTGAAAATGGGGGTTGCTCTGCACGGCCAGCCTGGTCATGGCCAGGCGGCGCTCCGGCGGACTGATCCGCCGGTTGGTTTTATGTGGTGGCCTGGCGGCGGGAATAAAAATTACCTGCTGCAACTGAAATTGGTGACGGGCTGCTTCAGCCGTCACCAGATGACCGAAATGAATGGGATCAAACGTGCCGCCCATAATCCCCACTTTATCGCCATTTTGCGCCTTACTGCCAATATTTATCATTAGTACTTGACCTCACCCTAATTTTACTTGGGGATAGGGGAAAAAGCAACATTTTTGTGGAGTGTGGAGTGTGGAGTGGGGAGTGTGGAGTGGGGAGTGTGAAATTCCGTATCACTCATATATTCTGTTTCGTGCAACAGTTCAAGCCAATACAAGCTCTCAGCAGATTCTTTCAATGCAATATATACCTTTGCCAAAAAATTCTCTCGACTGATGCTGCATTCTGCTTCAGCAAGATTTGATCCAATGCTTGTTCCGCTTCGCAGCAACTGCTTTGACAAAGCAAACTCTTTCTTTGTTTCCGTCAGAAACTTATAGCGCTTAATTCTGATCGACTCCACACTCCACACTCCACACTCCACACTCCACACTCCACACTCCACACTCCACACTCCACACTCCACACTCCACACTCCACACTCCACACTCCACACTCCACACTCCACACTCTTTCTCCTGACTCCTGACTCCTGACTCCTGAATTATGAATTCTGAATACCTGTTACAGCTCCAGGGCCAGGTTGTTGCGGTGAATTACCTCGTCATAGTCCTTGTAGCCCAGCACCCGCTCGATGTCTTTGGTCTGCACGCCCTTGATTCGCGCCACCTCGTCAGCCGAGTAGTTGACAATGCCCCGGCCGATTTCCCTGTTGTCGGGGCCGAAAATGGCAACGGTATTGCCTATGTCGAAGTTGCCCTCAACCCCCACGATGCCGGAGGGCAACAGGCTTTTGCCGTTTTTTAACAACGCCCGGGCGGCGCCCTCATCCACGTGGATTTTTCCGTGTACCGCCGAGCTGTAGGCAATCCAGCTCTTTTTATGCTGCATTTTCACCGACGGCCAGAAGGCAGTACCCAGCTGCTCCCCGGCGATAATCCGCCGCAGCGCGTCCTGCTCCCCGGCGTTGGCAATGACCGTGATCAGGCCGCAATGCATGCCCACCCGGGCCGCCTGGATTTTGGTAATCATGCCCCCGGTGCCCACACCGGTACCAGCGCCGCCGGCCAGGGCCTCAATTTCCCCGGTTAACTCCTCCACATCCCTGATCAAAACAGCGCCCGGGTCCTTCCTGGGGTCGCCGGTGTACAGGCCGTCCACATCGGAGAGCAGAACCAGCAGCTGGGCATCCACCAGGACCCCCACCAGGGCGGCCAGGTTATCATTATCACCCAGCTTAATTTCGTCCACCGCCACGGTATCGTTCTCGTTAATTACCGGAATTACCTCCAGGTGCAAAAGGGCGTGCAAAGTGTTCCGGGCATTTAAAAAGCGGCGCCGGTGGGAAAAATCCTCCCGGGTCAGCAAGACCTGGCCCACGGTGACACCATACTCGGCAAAAAATTTCTCGTACATCTGCATCAGAATACCTTGTCCCACGGCGGCGGCAGCCTGTTTTTCAGGAATGGTTTTGGGGCGCCCGGTGTAGCGCAGCTTGCCCAGCCCCACGCCTATGGCCCCGGAGGTGACCAGGATCACCTCCCGGCCGGAGTTGTAAAGGTCGGCCATCTGCCTGACCAGGTTTTCCATCAGGGCCAGGTTAAGCTTGCCGGTGGGGTGGGTCAGGGAACTGGACCCCACCTTGACCACCAGCCTTTTGGTCCGCACAAGACCACGCTCTCTCCCACGCATTAAAATCACCTTCTATGTCTTCTGGGCTAATCTATATAGTTACTATTCCGGTATTCAGAATTCAGGAGTCAGAAGTCAGAACGCCCCGAGAATATGCTTCCAGCAATTTACTAACCTCTTGCAAGAGAAATTTTGTTTCGTAAGTATCACCATATCAAGATCCTTCGTAAGTATCAAGTAATATCGGCATTCTTCAACAGAACCTTCAGCTTTACTACGTTTACGGAAACCTTCGGCAATATGACTCCTGACTCCTGAGTAGTTACTCTATACATAGTCAAATTCCAGCTTGCCGATCTTTACGACGTCGCCCTCCCGGGCGCCAGCGTCCTTTAAAGCCTGCTCCAGGCCCATCAGGGCCATGATCCGCTGCAGGCGCCGGAGCGCCTCCTCGTTTTCCAGGTTGGTCATGGCTACATGCCGCTCGATTTCTTTCCCGGATACAATATAAATGCCGTTCTCCCGGACAATGGCAAACCGTTCCGCCGGCTGGTACCTGACAACCCGCTCCTCCGGCTGCGGCAGCTCCGGCGCTTCCTCCGGCAGCCCGGGCAGCAGGCCGGCGGCCCGGAAAACCAGCTCTTGCAGCCCTTCCCCGGTGGCGGCGGACACGGCAAAGATCTCCCTATCGCCGCCGATTTCCTCCCGCAGGCGCATCAGGTGTTCGGCCGCTTCCGGCAGGTCCATCTTATTGGCGGCAACCAGCTGGGGCCGCCGGGCCAGCCGGGGTGAATACAGCTCCAGCTCCCGGTTGATTATTCTGTAGTCCTCCACCGGATCCCGGCCCCCGGCGCCGCCCATGTCAATAACGTGAATCAGCAGCCGGGTCCTCTCCACGTGGCGCAAAAACTCATGGCCCAGGCCGGCCCCGGTGTGGGCGCCCTCAATCAGCCCGGGAATGTCGGCCATGACAAAGGAAGACCCTTCCCCCACCCGCACCACCCCCAGATTCGGGGTCAGTGTGGTAAAGGGATAGTCGGCTATTTTAGGCTTGGCCGCGGAAACCGAGGCAATCAGGGTGGACTTGCCGGCATTGGGAAAGCCCACCAGGCCCACATCCGCCAGCAGCTTAAGCTCCAGGTCGAGCCACCGCTCCTCGCCGGGTTCGCCGTTCTCAGCCATGGTGGGGGCTTTATTCTGGCTGGTGGCAAACCGGGCGTTGCCCCGGCCGCCCCGGCCGCCCCGGGCCACAATGTACTCACTGCCGTGCTCAACCAGGTCGGCCAGCACCTCGGCGGTGTCCGCAAACTTTACCACCGTGCCCGCCGGCACCCTGACCACCAGGTCCCCGCCGGAGCGGCCGTGCATGTTTTTGCCCATGCCATGCGCGCCGCGGCCGGCCTTGTAGTGGCGGCGGTAGCGAAAGTCCATCAGGGTCCTCAGACCCTCGTCGGCCCGGAAAACCACATCGCCGCCCCGGCCGCCGTCACCCCCCGAAGGGCCCCCCTCGGGCACGTATTTTTCCCGCCGGAAGGCCACGCAGCCGTTTCCGCCGTCCCCGCCCTTGACGAAAATCTTGGCCCGGTCGTAAAACATCCAATCACCCGTCTCCAGTGTAATATATTCATATCTATTCAGTGAAACCGGCGTTAAGGCACGGCGTTATCGTTAGCAAACGACGCAGCATAGCCGGTAACAGCACCCATTCAGGTATTCAGAATTCAGGAGTCAGGATTCAGAATGCCCCGAGAATATGGAATGTTTTCGCTGATTTTCTCATTCTGACTCCTGACTCCTGACTCCTGAGTAGTTACCTATATTCTTATTATATACCTATTTTCCCTTCTTCAGGCGCCAGGAGGAATAACAAAGTCACAGCCAGGCGGCCCTGGTGGGCCGTCAGGCCGGCGCCGCCCCCATAGGCGGCCAGCCTGTCGCTGATGCCGGCCACGGCTTCAGCCAGCCCGTCCGCAGCAGCATCCTGTTCAACAGTCAGGGTTAATGTGCAGGAGCCAAAGGACCGGGTGCTCTCCAGCAGAATCTCCAGCCTGCCCCCCCGGGCCGCCGGGCCGGACTGGCAGGCCAGCAGCCGCTCAATAACCTCCCCCAGGGCGCCGGCAACAACTTCATCCGGGACGGAACAGTCAGCAAAGTCCCACTCCGCCCTGTACACCACTTCAACCTGACTGCCCGCCGCCTGGTAATAACCCGCTATCAGTTCCAGGGCTGCCCGGGGGTATTTAAGGTGGATTACTTTACGCAGGGATTTGATCTCTTCGCTGACCTTAACAATATAACCGGGCACCAGCTCCACCTTGTTCAATTGCACCAACCCGGAGATAACCGAAAGATGATTCAGGAAATCATGCCGCTGGCTGGATATTATTTTAATGATATTACCCGGTTCCATACAGTTCCCCCTTATTTTCAGGCTAATAGCGCCATTATGGGCCAACCGCGCCCTGCTTTATAATTACTCATTGAACGAGACTTCATTCAGAGGGGGATTCAACCCCCTCTGAATGTTAGCCGAGTCCATACTGGACTTAACCGCCCTTTGAAACCCGCCGCCTACAGAGGCGGGGGTCTTAGGGCGGATTAGTTCAGTGATAAAAATTCTGACTTCGGCAAATACACAGAAGCCAGCCCTATCGGACTGGCCTATCAGCTGATTACTGAACTATTAAAAATTTTACCATGCTTAAAAAAAAACTGCAAGAATGTACGGCCTAAAGGGGTGTTAACTTGCCTTTGGCCGGGGCGAACTCGGCAAACCTGGCCGCTGGACTCTGGTTATGGGTAAGATTGATATACTTGAGACGTATATAATCCAGGATATCCAGCGCCCGAATAACACCAACCGGTGCTTTGCCATCAAAAACCGGCACGATGTCCAGATTGTTGTTCAACATCAGGTCAATGACCTCATACACGCTCTGCTCGGCCTGCACGAAAACCTTGCCCCGAGATTTTAAGACGTCGCCGACGGTGGTGTCCTTTATTTTCTGCTCCGTTTTATCTTTGTAATAGTAGTTTTTAAGGTCATATGTTGATATTGACCTGGCAATTTTTATCATTTCGTCAAGGCCAAAGGAGCCGGAATCTTTTTTAATCACATTAAGGATATCCCTCAGGGTTAAAATCCCGACCAGCTCATCTTCATACCCGTTGTTTGTTCTGGCTTTTTTAAACACAAGAATGGAACGGTGCGCCTTGCCCCTGGCCAGATACAGCGCCAAAGCCTTAATGGCAATTTTTATATCATATGACTCATAAACCACCGGATACTCATCGAGGGGAACAATAAAATCCCTGATTTTCTTTATCTCGGGCATGATATAATCCCCTTTCGAGCAACTGCAAATTAATAGTTAACTTGCCTTATAATTAAGAATATTTTACGTCACTACTTTTGTCAATAGTACCTTAAAAATATTCTTATCATTATTGCTTTAGCAGGTTTGAGGCAAGGGTAATTTCGGCCATCAAAAAACCGGGCATAGCCAGGATATATTTTGTCACCTTGGGCTCAAAAACGCCTTTTTAAGCTGGACTCGGTCCCTTACTGCCGAACTTCTGCCGCCTGAACCACTGTTTTTTTAACAACAAAAAAAGAGCTCAAGCTGGCCGTGAGTCTAACTTGAACTCTTTATCACTGAACTAATCCGCCCTAAGATCCCCGCCTCTGTAAGCGGCAGGTTTCAAAAAGCGGTTAAGTCCAGTATGAACTCGGCTAACATTCAGAGGGGGTTGAATCCCCCTCTGAATGAAGTCTCGTTCAAAAATACGGGTCTATCCGGGTGGCTATTGAAAGCAATTTAAATCTACGCTTATTTGCCCTTGTTTTCCGTGTAGGAAACCAGCATATCACCGATATAGTCCAGGATATCAATGGCCCGTAAAACACCTACGGCCTTTTTCCCGCTGAACACCGGCACCACATGCACGTTATTGGTCAGCATGACACGGATAGCATCAGTTATATCCTGGTCCTGCTGGAGAAAGGCATCTACCAGGGGCCTCATGTTATCGCCGACCTTGGTGGAAAAGCCTTCCCGGAGTATTCTTTCCTGCCTTGCCCTTGCATCCCGGTCATAGCCGCTAAAGGACATGGCAATGTCCATCATTTCCTCCAGGCTATAGAATTTGGAAATTTTCTTCATTGCCCTGAGGATGTCGCCAACCGTGAAAATACCGATGAGCTTTTCCTCGCCATTCACCTTCTCATCCTTGGAAAAAACCATTAGTGAACGGTGCCCCTTATCCCTGGCCAGATTGTTCTTTAATATTATAATGGCCTTATCCAGGGAGTCAGATCCATAGATTACCGGGTACTCGGCTATGGACACCATCACTGCCTCAACCTTTTTCATTTCTACCATTTCAGCACCCCCTTATTTAATAATGGTTACCGGACGCTCGCTGAGCTTAACTACCTGCTGGCTTACGCTGCCCAGCACCATACCTTTAATTTTGCCCAATCCCCGGGCACCCATAATAATCTGGTCCACACCCAGCTCATTGGCAGTTTCCACTATTGTCTCAGCGGCCCGGCCCTCTTTAATCAGGGTATTTACCTTGAGATCCGTACCATCAAAAACAGCGGCAGTCTTTTGAACATACTCATCTACGCTTTCCGTAAACCAGGCAGCCGCATCCTTTACACTCAAGATGTTGACCTGGACGTTTTTGTGCTTGCCGGCCACACTGAGAACATATTCTGCGGCCCGCAAGGAGTTTTCCGAACCATCGGTGGCAATCAGGTACTTGAACATAACCACCTCCCTTAAAAAGTTATACTGTCCTGCCGCCCACAGGGCGGCAGTTACTCAAAAATAGAAGATGATCAGATAGGCCCCAAAGAACACCAGGACCATGGAGACGGCCGAGCCGATGGACCAGGGTATGAAGCTGTCACCGGGGTAGGCCGCCCGCTCCTGCTCCAGGCGCTGCCTGAATTCGGGCTGCCGTCTTGACTCGGCCAGGGGGATCCTGACCCAGTCCA
>JBFMEU010000001.1:0-122365 GCA_040753155.1 Bacillota bacterium | reverse complement strand
GGTGACAACATTAAAATCGACATTGAGCTAATCACCCCCATCGCCATCGAAGAAGGCCTGCGCTTTGCCATCCGGGAGGGCGGCCGCACCGTGGGCGCCGGTGTCGTTACCGGCATCAACGCGTAGTACTAATTTAATTAAGAATTGAACGGGATGACATACGGTAAAGCTGCTTGCATCCCCTGGAGCGGCTTTGCCGCGATTCGCTTTACGGGCGAAAGGAGGTCAGAGATGAAAAGCCAAAAAATTCGTATTCGTCTCAAGGCATTTGACCACAATATGCTGGACCAATCGGCAATCAAGATTGTGGAAACGGCCCGGCGTACCGGGGCCACTGTTGCCGGTCCCATTCCACTGCCCACGGAGAAAAATATTTATACCATTTTACGCTCGCCCCACGTAAACAAAGATTCCCGGGAGCAGTTTGAGATGCGCACTCATAAGCGCCTCATTGACATAATGGAACCCACGCCGAAAACGGTGGATGCCCTGATGCGACTGGACCTGCCGGCCGGGGTTGATATTGAAATAAAATTATAACGTAACTACTCAGGAGTCAGGAGTCAGTAGTCAGGAGTCAGAATGAGTCTTGGATACGGGGATATTTACGAAACAAAACTTCTCTTGTAAGAAGTTGGTAAATTACTGGAAGCATATTCTCGGGGAATTCTGAATTCTGAACACCTGAATAGTAACATTATAACAATTCCTAATGGAAGCCGGACTTTGAACAGGTACAGGAGGTGTAGTTAAGAATGCAAAAAGCCATCTTGGGAAAAAAAGTTGGCATGACCCAGGTCTTTAATGACGGGGGCGTGGCCATTCCGGTAACTGTAATAGAGGCGGGCCCCTGCATTGTGGTGCGGAAGAAAACAGTGGCCAGTGACGGGTACAATGCCATTCAGGTCGGCTTTGGCGAGAAGCGGGAAAGGCTTTTCTCCAAGCCGCTAAAGGGACACTTTGACAAGGCCGGGGTTAAACCACGGCGTTATTTGCGCGAACTGAAACTGGAAGATATTGAGGCCTTCCAGGTTGGCCAGGAAATCAAGGCCGATATTTTTACGCCCGGGGATATGGTGGATGTTGTGGGAACATCAAAGGGCAAGGGCTTTGCCGGCGGCATCAAGCGGCACGGGTTTCACCGCGGCCCGATGTCCCATGGCTCAAAATATCACCGCCGTCCGGGCTCCGCCGCCGCCAAGGGGCCGGCCAGGGTATTCAAGGGACGTAAAATGCCCGGGCATCTGGGTGCGGAGCGGGTAACCGTGCAAAACCTGGAAGTTATCCGGGTTGACGCCGGACGCAACCTGCTGGCTCTCAAGGGTGCCATTCCAGGCCCCAGGGGCGGTCTGGTAATGGTTAAGAACACGATCAAAACTGGGTAGCGCCGGTAGGGTGAAAGGAGGAAGCGATCATGCCCAAAGTTGCTGTATATAATATGAACGGTGAGCAAACGGGTGAAGTGGATCTCAGTTCCGAAATATTTGGGATACCTGTTCACCGCCAGGCCCTGCACGATGCCGTCGTAATGCAACTGGCCGGAATGCGCCAGGGTACCCATGACACCAAAACCCGGGGCGAGGTCAGGGGCGGGGGCCGTAAGCCCTGGCGTCAGAAGGGGACTGGCCGGGCCAGACACGGCTCTATTCGTTCTCCCATTTGGCGGGGTGGCGGCATTGTTTTTGGACCCCACCCGCGGGAATACGGGTATTCCATTCCCAAAAAGGTGCGTCGACTGGCACTGAAATCGGCTCTGTCTTCCAAGGTGGAAGCCGGCAGCATCCTGGTACTGGATGAATTAACATTTCCCAATCCCAAAACCAAAGACATGATTAAGGTGCTCGATAACCTCAAAGTAAATAATAAGGCCCTGGTGGTAACGGCTGACGGTGACGAAATGGTGACCAGGTCGGCCCGCAACATTCCCGGTGTTAAACCCATGGCCGTAAAGGGCTTGAATGTATACGACCTGCTTGCCCATCCCACCCTGGTCATTACCAGGGATGCCGTGGTACGGGTAGAGGAGGTGCTGGCTTAATGAAAAACCCCAGGGATATTATCAAAAAGCCGCTGGTTACAGAAAAAAGCATGGACCTGGTGCAGGAAAACAAGTACACTTTTATCGTTGACCCCAAAGCTAACAAGGTGGAAATCCGCAAGGCAGTTGAAGAGCTGTTCAAAGTCAAGGTAACCAGTGTAAACACCATGAATGTCAAGGGCAAATTAAAGCGCGTGCGCAACATCCTGGGCCGTACCCCTGACCGTAAAAAGGCTATTGTTACTGTCAGGGACGGGGATAAGATTGAAATCTACGAAGGGATGTAACAGGCCGGCTGCCTGAGGGTTACCTCTGGCCGGCAGGCGATACAAGGAGGGAAACCAGGTGGGTATTAAAAAGTTTAAGCCAACTTCACCGGGTCGCCGGTTTGTAACCGTTTCGACCTTTGAAGAACTGACCGCCACAGAACCGGAAAAGTCCCTGGTTAAACCGCTTAAGAAAACCGGCGGCCGAAATGCCCGGGGACGCCTGACTGTCAGGCACCGGGGTGGCGGTCATAAAAGAAAATACAGGATTATTGATTTTAAGCGGACCAAGGACGGTATACCGGCCAAGGTTGTCAGCGTGGAATACGATCCCAACCGCTCGGCCAGGATTGCCCTGCTAACCTATGCAGATGGTGAAAAACGCTACATTCTGGCGCCCGTTGGCGTCAAAGTCGGGCAGCAAATTGAGTCCGGCCCCGGGGCGGACATTAAACCGGGTAATACCCTGGCCCTGAGGAACATTCCCATGGGCACAATGATTCACAACATTGAATTGCATCCCGGGGCGGGCGGCCAGCTGGTAAGGTCGGCCGGAACCTCGGCCCAGCTGATGGCCAAAGAAGGCAAGTATGCCCATATTCGCATGCCGTCAGGTGAAATGAGACTTTTGCTCCAGGACTGCCGGGCAACCATTGGTCAGGTGGGGAATGTGGATCATGAAAATATTACCATCGGCAAGGCCGGGCGCAGCCGCTGGCTGGGCATCAGGCCCACTGTTCGCGGCGTTGTCATGAACCCGGTTGACCACCCCCACGGCGGTGGTGAAGGGCGCTCACCCATCGGGCGCAATCCGGTTACCCCCTGGGGCAAACCGGCCCTGGGCGCAAGAACCAGGAAGAAAAAGTCCAGTGACCGCCTGATTGTAAAGCGCCGGAAAAAATAGGCTTATTTATTACCGCACTGCTGTTATTTGCCAGGGCGGCCTGATTTTTGGCAAGTATTCAGTAAACCAGGTGGAGGCGCGGCGTTATCGTTAGCGAACGACTTGCATAGCGCCGGTAACAGCCCCCGGCGCAGTGAGGGTAAATGTATACGATTTTTGTAGATAGAAAGGAGGCCGGATAATGGGTCGTTCCTTAAAGAAGGGTCCCTACTGTGAGGAAAAACTTTTGTCTAAAATAGAGGAAATGAATGCCAAGGGTGAAAAAAAGGTTATTAAAACCTGGTCCCGCCGCTCAACTATATTTCCGCAAATGATTGGACACACCATAGCTGTCCATGACGGCCGCAAGCATGTGCCTGTTTATATAACAGAAGATATGATTGGTCATAAACTGGGTGAATTTGCTGTAACCAGATTTTTCAGGGGACATGGTTCCCATACAGAGAGGTCAACCTCCCTGAAATAATCGGGTTAACGATTGGAAAGGGGGTTTTAGTTGCTGTGGAAGCCAAAGCTACGGCTAAATATATCCGGATCTCTCCCCGCAAGGTTCGCCAGGTGGTGGATTTGATCAGGGGTAAAGGGGTTAAAGAGGCCCTGGCCATATTATCTTTTACGTCCAGGCGGTCTTCCCTGCCGGTTTCCAAGGTTGTAAAATCGGCCGCCGCCAATGCTGAGCACAACTATGAAATGGATAAGGATAATCTGTTTATTGCCGCTGCCTATGTTGATCCCGGCCCCGTCATCAAGCGCTGGCAGCCAAGGGCCATGGGACGCGCCGATCAGATTAAGAGGCGGACCAGTCATATTACAGTTATAGTCCAGGAGAAGAAGGAGGGTTAGTGTGGGACAAAAAGTAAACCCCAAGGGCTTGCGGATAGGAATTATCAAGGACTGGGAAGGAAAATGGTTTGCCGACAAGAAAAATTTTGCCAATCTGCTCCATGAGGACGTCAAGGTTCGTAAATTTATTAAAAACAAACTGTTTCTTGCCGGCATCTCCAGAATTCAGATAGAACGGGCGGCCAACCGGGTCAAGGTGTCCATCCATACTGCCAAGCCGGGTATCGTGATTGGACGGGGCGGCACAGAGGTCGAGAACCTGCGCAAAAGCTTGGAAGCCATGACAGGCAAGCAAGTCAACGTAAATATCGTTGAAATAAAAGTTCCTGAAACCGATGCCCAACTGGTGGCGGAAAACGTAGCGGCCCAGTTGGTCAAGAGGGTGGCTTTTCGCCGGGCCATGAAGCAGAGTGTGGGCCGGGCCATGAAGATGGGGGCCAAAGGTATCCGCATCGCCTGCAGCGGCAGGCTGGCCGGGGCGGAGATCGCCCGCACCGAGTGGTACAGTGAGGGCAAGGTTCCCCTGCATACACTGCGGGCCGACATAGATTACGGTTTTGCCGAGGCCAATACAACTTACGGCAAAATTGGGATTAAAGTATGGATCTACAAAGGAGAAGTTTTGCCGGAAGCCAAAGCTGACAACCGCAAGGCGGCAACCGGTAAAGGAGGCGAATAGGCTACATGCTCATTCCCAAAAGGGTTAAATATCGCAAGCAGCAGCGTGGAAAAATGAGAGGCGCCACCAAGGGGGGCGCTGGGGTCCATTTTGGCGAATTTGGGCTGCAGGCCCTGGAATCAGCGTGGATAACCAACAGGCAAATCGAGGCCGCCCGTATTGCTATGACCCGTTACATTAAGCGGGGCGGTAAAGTATGGATCCGCATCTTCCCGGACAAACCCGTTACTAAAAAACCGGCTGAAACCAGGATGGGCAGTGGTAAAGGCGCCCCCGAATACTGGGTTGCCGTGGTTAAGCCCGGCCGGATCATGTTTGAATTGGCGGGAGTAAGCGAAGAAATCGCCAGGGAGGCCATGCGCCTTGCTGCTCACAAATTACCGATCAAGACCAAGTTTGTTAGACGCGGGGAAGTGGGTGAGGCTCATGAGGGCTAAGGAATTGCGTGATTTGACCATGGAGGAGCTTAACAAAAAGTTAAACGATGCCAAGGATGAATTGTTTAAGCTGCGGTTCCAGCTGGCCACCGGCCAGTTAGACAACCCCATGCGGATTAAAGAAGTGCGCCGCAGCATGGCCCGGATCAAAACTATGATGCGAGAACAGGAATTGGGCATTAAAAGGGCTTAATACCCGGTCGGAACGGAAGGGGGTAATACGGTGACAGACAGGAACCAGAGAAAAACGCGCACCGGTAAGGTGGTCAGCGATAAAATGGATAAAACCGTGGTTGTGGCGGTGGAAGCGTTAATTCAGCATCCGCTTTATGGCCGCATCGTGCGGCGGACCAAAAAATTTAAAGCCCATGATGAAGAAAACACCTGCCGCATCGGGGATCAGGTGAAGATAGCTGAAACGCGTCCCCTGTCCAAAGATAAGCGTTGGCGCGTAGTGGAAGTGACCAAAAGGGCGGAGCAAGTATAGGCGGCGCCGGGCAGCCGGGTATTGTCCGTGAAAAGGAGGATCTCAGCGTGATTCAAGTCCAGACCGTGCTTAATGTGGCAGATAACACCGGGGCCAAAAAAATGATGTGCATCCGCGTGCTGGGTGGCGCCCTGCGCCGTTATGCGAGCTTGGGAGACGTTATAGTAGCTGCTGTTAAGGAGGCTACACCAGGGGGCGTTGTTAAGAAGGGTGATGTTGTCAAGGCTGTTATTGTCAGGACTAAAAAAGAGGTCCGCCGGCCTGACGGCTCTTACATCAAGTTTGACGAAAATGCCGCAGTTGTTATCAAGGATGATAAGAGTCCACGCGGCACGCGTATTTTTGGCCCGGTGGGCAGGGAATTGCGTGACAAGGACTTTATGAAGATTGTTTCGTTGGCCCCGGAAGTTCTTTAGGACTGCTGCAGCCAACAATATGCATTTCCGGTTGCCGGTGGCGCGATCGGGCGGGAGGTGTTAATAAAGTGAGCAATAACAATATTCATGTGCGCAAGGGCGATACAGTCATGGTAATCAGCGGCAAAAGCGCCGGTAAAAAGGGTAAGGTGCTGGAAGTGCGGCCTAAAACCAGCCGGGTTATTGTTGAGGGCGTAAATATTGCCAAGCGGCATACCAAGCCCACCCGGAACAAACCCCAGGGCGGCATTCTGGAACGGGAGGCCCCCATTCACAGCTCAAATGTAATGCCCATCTGCACTAAATGCAACAAGCCAACCCGGGTTGGCCAAAAAGTTATGGATGGCGGCGGAAGAATACGGGTTTGCCGCAGGTGCGAAGAGCCCCTCGGGTAATTTTACAGGAAGGAGGGAACCAACTTGCCCAGGCTTAGGGATAAATACAAAAACGAAGTTGTTCAGGCCATGATGGAAAAATTTAAATATAAAAGTGTAATGCAAGTGCCCCGGCTGGAAAAAGTAGTTTTGAACATGGGTGTGGGCGAAGCTATTCAAAACAGCAAGGCTATTGACTCCGCAGTAAATGACATGATGGTCATTGCTGGCCAGCGTCCTGTGGTTACCAGGGCTAAAAAATCCATTGCGGCTTTTAAATTGCGCGAAGGCATGACTGTTGGCTGCAAGGTAACCCTGCGGGGAGATCGCATGTATGAGTTTGTAGACAAACTCTTCAACATAGCCCTGCCCAGAGTCCGGGACTTCCGGGGCATCTCTCCCAAATCTCTGGACGGGCGCGGCAATTTTAGCATGGGTATCAGAGAGCAGCTGATCTTTCCGGAAATTGAATATGACAAAATCGATAAGGTCAGAGGTATGGATATCATATTTGTAACCACTGCCAAAACTGATGAGGAGGCCAGGGAGTTGCTGCGCTTGATGGGCATGCCGTTTAAGGCGGCCTGAGGCAGTTCTCCAGCATCTTTAACAAGGAGGGGAGAAAGTGGCCAAAAAGTCGATGATCGCCAAGGCTCAGCGCACACCAAAATTTGCGGTGCGCGGGTACAATAGATGCAAGTTATGCGGCCGGCCCCACGCCTATATGCGTAAGTTTGGGATATGCCGGATTTGCTTCCGTGAGCTGTGCTATCGCGGGGAAATCCCCGGCGTAAGAAAGGCCAGCTGGTAATCAGGAAGGAGGTAGTTATTGTGGTAATGACAGATCCTGTTGCCGATTTTTTAACCCGTATTCGCAATGCCAATACGGTTTATCACGATAAAATAGAAGCCCCGGCTTCGAAGCTAAAGAAGTCCATTGCCTCAGTGTTGAAGGAAGAGGGTTTTGTCAGGGATTATGAGTATATTGAGGACGGCAAACAGGGCATTTTGCGTGTTTACCTCAAGTACGGTCCCGAAAAAGAGCGGGTAATTACCGGGGTAAAGCGCATTTCCAAGCCCGGCCTGAGGGTGTATGCCCGCAAGGATTCCATTCCCAAGGTATTGGGTGGCCTTGGTATCGCCATAATCTCCACACCCAAAGGCATCATAACTGATAAGCAGGCGCGCCGCCTGGGCGTCGGAGGCGAGGTAATATGCTACGTTTGGTAATCCTGACGCAGGAGGGGTGTTTAAGATGAGCAGGATCGGCAGACAACCAATAAACCTGCCGCAAGGCGTGGATGTTCAAATCGACAATAATAATATCCGGGTAAAGGGCCCCAAGGGCGAAATGCAGCGGGAGATTCACAAAGATATCGTTGTCCGGATGGAAGACGGCAAACTGCTGGTGGAGCGCCCCACAGAAAATAAATTGCACCGGTCGCTGCACGGCCTGACCCGCACCCTGGTCAACAATATGGTGGTCGGGGTGACCCAGGGATTTGAAAAGAAACTGGAATTGGTAGGTGTAGGTTACCGGGCCAGTAAGCAGGGCAACAAGCTGGTACTGGCGGTGGGTTATTCGCACCCGGTAGAAATTGAGCCCCCCCGGGGATTGGAGATCGAAGTGCCCGCCCCCACCAAAATATCAGTAAAGGGCATTGACAAGGAAATGGTGGGCGCCCTGGCGGCCAACATTCGCTCTGTGCGGGAACCTGAGCCTTACAAGGGCAAGGGCATCAAGTACGAAGGCGAAACAATCCGCCGCAAGGTCGGTAAAGCCGGGGCCAAGAGGTAAACTAGCAGGGGGAAGGAGTGAAACCGGGATGTATGTCAAACCAGACCGTAAAGCTGAGCGCAGAAGACGCCAACTGCGTGTGCGCCGCAAAATCCAGGGTACGGCCGAAAGGCCCCGCCTGAATGTATTTCGCAGCTTGAAAAATATGTATGCCCAGATCATTGACGACCAGCAGGGTGTGACCCTGGTTGCGGCATCAACCCTGTTACCGGAAGTGCGGGGAGCCCTTTCATCCGGCGGCAATAAGGAAGCCGCAGCAGCAGTAGGGAAATTCATTGCCCAAAAGGCTCTTGAAAAAGGGATCAACCAGGTAGTATTTGACCGGTCCGGCAATCTTTACCACGGGCGGGTCAAGGCTCTGGCCGAGGCTGCCCGGGAGGGCGGACTGAAATTCTAGATCGTTTAGAGCTAAGAAAAGGAGGGATGCAGGTGTCAAGAATGGATCAGAAGCAATCCGATTTATCGGAAAAGGTTGTGTATATAAATCGTGTGGCCAAAGTTGTCAAGGGTGGCCGGAGGTTTAGTTTTTCCGCCCTGGTTGTGGTTGGCGACGGCAACGGCAATGTGGGCGCCGGATTGGGTAAGGCCGGCGAGGTGCCTGAAGCCATTCGCAAGGGTATCGAAGATGCCAAGAAGAGCATGATTAAAGTGCCCCTGGCGGGAACCACCATACCCCATGAGGCAATCGGTGAATTTGGCGCCGGCAGGGTGCTGCTGAAGCCCGCCTCCCCCGGAACCGGTGTTATTGCCGGCGGGCCGGTGCGGGCTATCTTGGAACTGGCCGGGGTAAGGGATGTGCTATCCAAATCCCTGGGCTCCAACAACGCTAACAACATGGTCAGGGCTACTTTGGAAGGGTTGAAAAGCCTGAAAACACCCCAGCAGGTTGCCCGCTTAAGAAGCAAGACCGTTGAAGAACTGCTCGGTTAGGGGGGAATGACGTGGGCAAATTGAAGATCACCCTGGTGCGCAGCTTGATTGGCCGTCCGGAAACCCAGCGGGTTACGGTGCGCACAATGGGCTTGACCAAGCTGAACAGCTCAGTAATTCAGCCCGATAATCCCCAGGTCAGGGGTATGATTAACAAAGTATCCCACCTGGTTAAGGTGGAGGAAGTTCAGTAGGCGCAGCATTATGTTGAAGGAGGTGCTACCGTGAATTTGCATGACTTAAAGCCCAACCCGGGGGCCAGAAAAAAGCCTGCCCGTAAAGGTCAGGGTATCGGATCGGGGCAGGGCAAAACCGCGGGGCGCGGCCACAAGGGACAAAAGGCCCGCAGCGGCGGAGGTGTAAGACCTGGCTTTGAAGGCGGCCAAATGCCCCTGGCCCGCAGGCTGCCCAAGCGCGGCTTTACCAACGCGCCTTTTAAAAAGGAAATTACCGCCGTTAATATCGACAGGCTTAATGGCTTTGAAAACGGCTCGGAGGTTACACCGGAAACCCTTTTGGCGGCCCGGGTGATCAAAAAAATTGCCGATGGGGTCAAAATCCTGGGCAACGGAAAGCTGGAAAAGAATCTGACTGTAAAGGCCCATGTATTTAGCAAAGCTGCGGTGGAAAAAATCGAAGCTGCCGGTGGCAAAGCTGAGGTGATTTAAATGCTGGAGAGCCTGAAAAGCGCCCTCACAGTAGCAGAGTTGCGTAATAAACTGCTGTTTACCCTGGCCTTGTTATTTGTGTTCAGAATTGGAGCCCATGTGCCGGTTCCAGGGGTGGATGTGGATACATTCCGTGAATTAATCGGGACGGGTGCTCTGTTAGGATTCTTTGATGTTATCTCCGGGGGCGCCTTTAAGAATTTTTCGGTTTTTGCCATGAGCATCACCCCCTATATCAACGCCTCTATTATCATGCAATTATTGACCGTAGTTATTCCGCACCTGGAGCGCCTGGCCAAAGAGGGCGATGAGGGCCGGAAAAAGATCACCCAGTATACCAGGTACTTTACAGTAATCCTGGCGTTTATTCAGGCCATTGGCTTGAGCATTTTTCTCAAGCCGGCGATTATTACCCCCGGCATTATTTCGTACCTGGTAATCGCCATTACCTTAACCGCGGGTACCGCCTTCCTGATGTGGCTGGGTGAGCAGATTACGGAAAAAGGCATTGGTAACGGAATTTCCCTGATTATCTTTGCCGGTATTGTGAGCAGCCTGCCAGCAGGTCTGGAAAACCTCTATTTACAGTTAACCGCCGGCACGATTAATGTTTTTAGTGTATTTGCGCTGTTGATCATCGGCGGCCTGATTATTGCAGGCATTGTAACTGTAAACGAGGGGCAGCGCCGGATCCCGGTCCAGTATGCCAAGCGGGTTGTTGGACGCAGGGTTTACGGCGGGCAGACCACCCACCTGCCCCTTAAAGTGAATCAGGCCGGGGTCATCCCAGTTATCTTTGCGTCCTCAATTCTCATGTTTCCCGAGCAAATCATGCACTGGATGAGCGGTTCGGCAATAGTGGCTTTCCTTATGAAAATGTTCTCCTGGGGCTCACCCCTGCACACAATAGTATACGCTCTGCTTATCATAGGATTTACCTATTTCTATACCGCAGTAATCATGAATCCGGTTGACATGGCGGACAACATCAAAAAGTATGGCGGCTTTATACCCGGGATCAGGCCGGGCCGGCCCACCGCAGAACATATTGCCCGGGTGATGGGCAAAATCACCCTGGCCGGGGCGGTGTTTCTGGCAGCTATTGCCATCCTGCCCAACTTTGTGCTCTTAGCGACAAAAATACCAAATATCTACTTTGGCGGGACGGCGCTCTTGATTGTTGTCGGGGTTGCCCTTGATACCATGAAGCAAATCGAATCTCATCTCCTCATGCGGAGTTACCAGGGATTTATTAAGTAATGGGAGATGAACCATGATTATATGCAAATCGGAGCGTGAGCTGAGCTACATGAGGGACACCGGCCGAATAGTGGCAGGATCTCATGCGGAGTTGGCCGGAGCTGTGCAACCGGGCGTTACCACTGCCGAGCTGGACCAAATTGCCGAGGATTTCATTTTGGCCCGGGGGGCACGCCCTGCGTTCAAGGGCTACAACGGTTTTCCGGCCTCCATTTGCGCCTCTGTCAATGAGCAGGTGGTGCATGGCATCCCCGGTTTAAGAAGACTGGAAAGTGGAGATATTATTGGTATTGACATTGGGGCGGAAATAAATGGATATTTCGGCGATAGCGCTATAACTCTCCCGGTGGGCGAGGTTAGCCAGAATGCCCTAAATCTCTTAAAGGCGACGGAGGAGTCGCTGTATGCCGGAATATCCATGGCCATAGAGGGGAACCGGCTTTCCGATATTTCCCATGCCGTTCAGTCTTGTGTGGAAAGCAGGGGTTTTTCCGTGGTCAGAGATTTTGTAGGGCACGGCATAGGCAAGAGTATGCATGAAGAACCGCAGGTACCCAACTTCGGGAAGCCGGGGCGCGGGCCCAGGCTGAAAGCGGGGATGACATTAGCGATTGAACCAATGGTAAACATCGGCGCCTATGAGGTGCAGACACTACCGGACAACTGGACTGTGGTCACTAAAGATGCCAGTTTGTCGGCTCATTTTGAACATACCATTGCCATTACCGGCAAGGCACCTGAAATTCTGACGCGGCGATAGGATTCCAGGCTGAATCCAGGCGGAGGAGGTGCGTTTGACGTGGAGAATAAGGTTCTGGTGCCGGGGCGGGTGGTGGAATCCACCGCAGGCCGGGATGCCGGAAAATTATTTCTGGTGGTGGGGGTTATTAGTGCAACCTTGATTCAGGTAGCCGACGGCAGGGGGCGTAAAATAGACCAGGCTAAAAAGAAGAACGTCAAGCATGTCAAGCCACACGCCCAGGTGGCCCAGGACATAGCCGGCCGGCTTGGCGGGGGTCTGCCCGTTACTGATGCTGATATCCGGGCGGCGCTGGAGACCTTGACCGGGACTGAGCTAAACTAAGGTGTCCTGAGAAAAGGTTTGATTTTTAAAGGAGGTTGGCTATTCCTAATGTCAAAGCAAGATGTTATTGAAGTTGAGGGAACTGTAATTGAGCCGCTGCCCAATGCCATGTTCAGGGTTGAACTAAAAAACGGTCACAAGGTTTTGGCCCATGTCAGCGGTAAAATCCGCATGAATTTTATCCGGATTCTGGCCGGGGACAGGGTTATGGTGGAACTCTCACCCTATGACTTGAACCGGGGCCGGATTGTTTATCGTTATAAATAGTTTTTTCCCCGGATTCGGGATAAGGAGGGGTTGTTTGATGAAGGTTCGGCCCTCAGTTAAGCCAATGTGCGATAAGTGTAAAATAATCAAGCGTGAAGGCAAGGTCATGGTCATTTGCGAGAACCCCAAACACAAGCAGAGGCAGGGGTAATACTGGAGGTGTAAATATAAATGGCACGTATCGCAGGTGTTGACCTGCCCCGGGATAAAAGAGTCGAAATAGCTCTAACTTATATTTTCGGGATAGGGCTGCCTACCGCCCAAAAGATACTGGAGCAAACAGGTGTAAATCCGGACACCCGGGTCAGGAACCTTACCGAAGAAGAAGTAAACAAACTGCGTGAGGTTATAGAGAAGAATCACCGGGTAGAGGGTGATCTGCGCCGGGAAATAGCCCTTAACATTAAACGCTTAATCGAGATCGGTTGTTACCGGGGACTCCGGCATCGCCGCGGCATGCCGGTTCGCGGGCAGCGCACTAAAACCAACGCCCGCACCCGCAAGGGCCCCAAGAAGACTGTAGGCGTGCGCCGCAAGAAGTAATAAGGAGGTTTATAAATGGCTCGTCGTGTTGCCAGAACCAAGAGACGGGAACGCAAAAACATCGAGCAGGGTGTTGCCCATATCAGGTCCACCTTTAATAACACTATTATTACCATCACCGACCGTAAAGGTAATGCCATTTCCTGGGCCAGTTCAGGGGGAGTTGGATTTAAAGGATCCAGGAAAAGCACCCCTTTTGCGGCCCAGTTGGCTGCCGATAAAGCTGCCAAGGCTGCTATGGAGCATGGCCTGAAAGAAGTGGAAGTTATGGTCAAGGGCCCCGGGGGCGGCCGTGAGGCCGCCATTCGCTCCCTGCAGGCCGCCGGCCTGGAAGTTAACCTGATTAAAGATGTTACACCGGTTCCGCATAACGGCTGCCGGCCGCCAAAGCGCCGGAGAGTTTAGAGGAGGTGCTTGGAAGGATATATGGCCAGATACACAGGTTCGCAATGCAAGCTATGTCGCCGGGAAGGTATTAAGCTGTACCTTAAAGGCGATCGGTGCTACACTGGTAAATGCGCGGTTGATCGCCGCCCTTATGCTCCCGGGCAGCACGGGCAGTCCCGGAAAAAGGTTTCCGAATATGGCCTGCAATTAAGGGAAAAACAGCGGGCCCGCCGGTTCTACGGAGTTCTGGAGCGGCAGTTCCGCAATTATTATGAGCGCGCCACCCGCCAGTCCGGCGCAACAGGTGAAAACCTTCTGCGTCTCCTGGAGAGGCGCCTGGACAACGTTGTGTACAGGCTTGGCCTGGGTTCCTCCCGGGTTGAGGCAAGGCAGTTGGTCCGACACGGTCATTTTGTTGTAAATGGACGCAAAACCAACATACCATCCTTCCTGGTTTCGGTGGGTGATGAGATTACCGTACGGGAAAGGTCCAAGGATTCCCCGCGGATTAAGGAATTGATTGAGCACGCCGCGGAGAAAACGATCCCGGCCTGGCTGGAGTATGACGCCGAGCAGATTAAGGGACGGGTGGTGGACCTTCCGGCCCGGGATCAAATTGATGCGTCGGTCCAAGAACACCTGATTGTTGAGCTTTATTCCAAGTAGGCCGTAGTTGGGCAACATCCCATACCGGCTGAAGGAGGGATTACCAAGTATGTTGGAAATTGAAAAGCCCAGAATTGAATGTGCTGAGACCGGTGAGGATAACAGATACGCCAGGTTTGTGGTTGAACCCCTGGAAAGGGGCTACGGCATTACCCTGGGCAATTCCCTGCGCCGGATTTTGTTGTCCTCCTTGCCCGGGGCTGCGGTTACCTCGGTAAAAATAGACGGGGTGCTGCACGAGTTTTCAACTGTCCCCGGTGTGGTTGAGGATGTTACCGACATTATTCTTAACCTCAAGAGTCTTAGCTTGAGGATGCATACCGACGAGGAGCGGGTTCTCCGGATTGAGACTAAGGAGCCGGGGCCCGTTACAGCCGGGAATATTATCACGGACGCGGATGTAGAGGTCTTAAACGATGACCTCCACGTTGCCACTCTGGCGGATAATGGCCGGCTGTACATGGAAATCACCGTTGCCAAAGGCCGCGGTTATGTGCCGGCGGAGCGCAACAAAAAAGGGGACCACATTATCGGTGTTATCCCCATTGATTCAGTATTCACCCCGGTGCAAAAAGTAAACTATGCTGTTGAAAACACCAGGGTTGGACAGCGTACAGACTACGACCGGCTGGTTATGGAGGTCTGGACTGACGGCAGTATCCGCCCTGATGAGGCAGTAAGCCTTAGCGCCAAGATCATGGGCGAGCACCTGCGGCTGTTTATTGGACTTACTGAAACAGTTAACGATGTTGAAATAATGGTGGAAAAGGAAGAGGACCAGAAGGACAAAATCCTGGAAATGCCCATTGAAGAGCTGGATTTAAGTGTGCGGTCCTATAACTGCCTGAAGCGGGCCGGCATCAATTTGGTTGAAGAACTGATTCAGAAGAATGATGAAGACATGATGAAAGTACGCAACCTTGGCAAAAAGTCCCTGGAAGAGGTTGTCAGCAAATTAAATGAACTGGGTCTTTCTTTGAGAAAGGATGACGATTAAAGGAGGGATAGAGGTGGGATACAGAAAATTGGGGCGCAACACCGGGCACCGTAAGGCCATGCTGCGAAATATGGTCACCTCCCTGTTCCGGAATGAACGTATTCGAACCACCGCGCCCAGGGCCAAAGAGGTCAGAAGTATTGCCGAAAAGATGGTTACCCTGGCCAAGAAAGACGATCTTGCCGCCCGCCGGCTGGCGCTGCAATATATATATGATGAAGATGTGGTCAGAAAGTTGTTCAGTACCATCAGCCCCAAATATGTAGACCGCCCGGGGGGTTACACCCGGATTGTCAAGGTGGGCTATCGCCGCGGCGATGCAGCGGAAGTAGTTTTGCTTGAACTTGTTTAAGTAAAAAAAAATTAGTAACTACTCAGGAGTCAGGATTCAGGATTCAGGAGTCAGAATGAGAAAACCAAGGTTCTGTTGAAGAATGCCGATATTATTTGATGCTTACGAAGGATCTTGGATACGGTGATATTTACGAAACAAAACTTCTCTAATTGCTGGAAGCACATTCTCGGGGTATTCTGAATACTGACTCCTGAATTCTGAATACCTGAATAGTAACAAAAAGTATATGGTATTGCCTGCAGCTAAGGCGGGGAATCGATTTGGTGGGTCCCTATTACCGTTTTGGCGTGTGTTTGCTGGCAGGACGGCAGGTTCTTTAGCATGATGATGGATAGAACAAATAACGTGCTGATCAGGATCAAAGATCTTACCCACACCTATAATCCCGGGGAAGCTAATCAGAGGGAAGGGCTAAGGGGTGTTACCGCTGATATTTACAGCGGGGAATTCTTAGCCGTTATTGGGGCCAATGGTTCGGGAAAATCAACTCTGGCCAGGCATTTAAATGCCTTATTGCTGCCCGGCTCGGGCTCCGTTACGGTTGACGGTCTGGATACGTCAAGGGATGAGCATCTCTGGGATATCCGCCGCCGGGTAGGCATGGTTTTTCAGAACCCCGATAACCAGCTGGTGGCTGCGCTGGTGGAGGAAGATGTGGTCTTCGGGCCGGAAAACCTCGGCCTGGATCCGGCAGAGATCAGGCGCCGGGTTGACCGGGCGCTGGCCTGGATGGGCCTGGAGGAGCTGCGCCACCGGGCGCCCCACCTGCTTTCCGGCGGTCAGAAACAGCGCCTGGCGGTGGCCGGAGTGCTGGTTATGCAACCTGACTGCCTGGTGCTTGATGAGCCAACAGCCATGCTGGATCCTTCCGGTCGCAAAGAGCTTATGGCAACCATCAAGAGGCTCTGCCGCGAAGAAGGGGTAACGGTAGTCCTGATCACCCATTTTATGGAGGAAGCCGTGGCGGCTGACCGCATCTGGATTATGCACCAGGGCGCCATTGCCCTGGAGGGAACGCCGCGGGAGATTTTT
The DNA here is from genome assembly GCA_040753155.1 of Bacillota bacterium. Classification (GTDB taxonomy): domain Bacteria; phylum Bacillota; class Desulfotomaculia; order Desulfotomaculales; family JBFMEU01; genus JBFMEU01. The sequence continues at coordinate 105,934 of JBFMEU010000001.1, read as the reverse complement.
CAGCAAGGGTCCAGGCTTGCTGCCTATAACCTGGAACTTCCGGGGCCGGCTGAACTGGCCGAACGCCTGAAACGTTCGGGCCTGGAGCTGCCGCCGGGCATTTTAACTGTTGAGGAATTGGTGCAGGGTCTATGTCCATAATTGAGGTACATGAACTTACCTTTGTGTACGGGCGCAAAACCCCCTTTGAGGTAACCTCACTGCAGGATGTGTCTATGGAGGTGTTGGAGGGAGAGTTTTTGGCCGTGGCCGGCCCCACCGGAAGCGGCAAATCCACCCTGGCGCAGCACTTCAACGGCCTGCTCAGACCAACCTTTGGCTCCGTTACGGTTTTAGGTATTAACACCAGGGACAAGAGATCTGCCGCCGGCTTGTGGGAAAAGGTCGGCCTTGTTTTTCAGTACCCGGAGGTTCAGCTTTTTGGCGAGACTGTTTATGAGGACATTGCCTTTGGGCCGGTTAATACCGGGGCCGGCAAGGAGCAGGTGGATCGCCGGGTCAGGCAGGCGATGGAATTGGTGGAACTGGACTATCACCGGTTCCGGGATTTATCTCCCTTGGCCCTCAGTGCCGGCGAGCGCCGCCGCGCCGCCATAGCGGGTGTGCTGGCTATCCAGCCCAGAATACTGGTATTGGATGAACCGACTGCCGGGCTGGACCCTGCCGGCCGCAAACGATTGCTGGGACAAATTAAAAATTTGCAACGCGCATTCGACTGCACCATAATTCTTGTCACCCACAACATGGATGATGCCGCCCGCTGGGCGGACCGCATTGTATTGCTTGATCAGGGCAGGCTTTACCGGCAGGGCGCCACCAGGGAAATATTTAACAAACCTGAAGAGTTGTTGACAATAGGCCTTGACCTGCCCTTTCCGTCAACCCTGGTGCATTTACTGCGGGGCGCCGGGTGGTCTATCGAGAAAACGGCCCTTACTATTGATGAGGCGGAGGCGCTGGTTTTAAAGGCCCGGGATGCCGGTTTTCCGTCCTGCAGCGCTAACCCGGGCCATAGTTGAAATAGAAGGGGGCAGGCAGTATGCTGGATGGAATTACCCTGGGCAGGTATATTCCCACCGGTTCTGTGGTCCATAACCTTGACCCCCGGGCTAAAATCATTGCGGTTATGCTGCTGATCATCTCCATCCTGGCTGCCCGCCAGCCAATCACATACATGGTTATTACCACCTTTATTATATTGGTAATAATTGCGGCCAAAATACCATTGACGGCAGTTTTAAGGAGCCTGCGGCTGCTCTGGATAGTTTTGCTTTGCGGCTTTATCTTCCAGGCCTTTTTTACACCCGGGCAGGCGCTGACTACTTTAGGGCCGCTGACCATAACCCGGGAAGGCCTGCTTGGGGCCGGTGAAATGTTATGGCGCCTGGCTAATTTAATCACGGTGGCCTCTCTTTTGACCTATACCACAACACCAATCAAACTGACCGCCGGCATGGAATACCTGCTCTCACCCCTCAGGCGCTTCAAGGTTCCGGTACATGAGCTTACTATGATGATGACCATTGCCCTGCGGTTTGTGCCCACGCTCCTGGAGGAGGCGCAAATAGTTATGAAAGCGCAGCAGTCCAGGGGGGCCTCCTTTACCCGGGGCAATCTCTGGCGGCGGGCCATGAGCCTGGTGCCCTTGCTGGTGCCCCTGTTTGCCGGGGCCTTCAGAAGGGCGGAGGAGCTAGCCACAGCCATGGAGGCCCGCTGTTACCGTGGCGGCGTTAACCGTACCAGAATGAGCGAGCTGGTGGTGGGCAGGGCTGATCAGGTTGCGGTAACCGCCTGCGGCGTCTTACTGATAGCAACAGTGGTTTTGCGTTTCATCCAGGTTTAGGAGGAACCATGCGCAATATTAAACTAACCCTGGCCTATGACGGCTCAAATTACCACGGCTTTCAGGAGCAGCGGGGGTCCGGCCTGCCAACCATCCAGGAAACCCTGGAGTGGAGCCTGGGCAAGCTGGCCGGCAGAAGAATCCAGGTTATCGGGGCCGGGCGAACGGATGCGGGTGTGCACGCCCGGGGTCAGGTGGTTAACTTTGACGCCGCCGGCTGGTCGATTCCGGCCGGCCGCATACCCCTGGCCCTGAACGGGATTTTGCCGGATGACATTGTTGCGCTGGAAGCAGTAAGTGTCCGGCCTGAGTTTCACGCCAGATTTGCCGCCCTGGCCAAAACATACCTGTACGTGGTATACAATAACCGTTTGCCCTGCCCCTTCCGGCGCCGGTACGCCTATTTTGTGCCCCGGCAGCTGGACTGCCGGGGCATGGAGCAGGCAGCCCGGTACCTGGCGGGAACCTTTGACTTTAAATCCTTTCAGGCGGCGGGAACGCCGGTCAAGTCTACTGTGCGGACCATGTACATGGTCAGGGTTGAACAGCTGGAAGATACAATTCACTTTACCTTTCGGGGAAACGGGTTTCTCTACAACCAGGTGCGCATTATGGTGGGTACTTTACTGCAGGTTGGCCGGGGTAAGACATCTGTCTCTGCTGTGTCTGACATCCTGGCCGCCCGTGACCGCACCATGGCCGGGCCAACTGTGCCGCCCCAGGGCCTGTACCTGGAGCAGGTGGAATACCCGCCGGGGTTGGAAAGCGGCAGAAAGTAAATAGCCTTGACACTGGAAAAGCTTTGTATTAGACTTGTAGTGGTGTGGGTTTTTCAAATCCTCGACGAGCCCCCGGGGTTATGAAAAACTTCACCGTTCTGTACGGCTAGTGAGGAGGGAACATACCGATCATGAAAACATACATGGCTAAAACCGGAGAGGCGCCCAAGAAGTGGTATGTCATTGATGCCGAGGGCAGGGTCCTGGGCAGGGTGGCTACCGAGGCGGCCAGAATTCTCCGTGGTAAACATAAGCCCGAGTTTACACCCCATGTTGACACCGGGGATCACGTCATTGTGATCAATGCGGACAAAATCGTATTGACCGGAAATAAATTAAAAAACAAAATGTATTACCGGCATACAGGCTATCCAGGCGGTTTAAAGCAAATGAATTACGCCACCTTCATTCAAACCCAGCCGGAAAAGGTTATTCATAAAGCCGTTACCGGCATGTTGCCTCATAACAGTTTGGGTTCATCAATGGCCAAAAAGCTAAAGGTATATCGTGGCCCGGAACATCCCCATCAGGCTCAACAACCTGAGCCCTGGGAACTATAGGGTGTCAGGAGAGGAGGAATAATTTGTGGCTCAGGTACAGTTTTACGGCACTGGCCGCAGGAAAAACGCCATCGCCAGGGTTTATCTGGTTCCTGGTGAGGGCAATATAAATGTTAATAACAAGGCTGTGGGTGATTATTTTGGCAGAAAGACCCTGGAAATGATTATCCGGCAGCCCCTGGAATTGACGGGGACATTCAGCCGCTTTGATGTCAAGGCCAAAGTCCTTGGCGGCGGAGTGGCCGGTCAGGCCGGGGCGCTTAAGATGGGTATTGCCCGGGCACTGGTGCAGGCAGACCCGAATCTGAGGCCGTCCCTGAAGCGTGCCGGCTTTTTAACCAGGGACCCGCGCATGAAAGAACGCCGCAAGTATGGCTTGAAAAAGGCGCGGAGAGCGCCCCAGTACTCCAAGCGTTAATCATTTTGTATATATTCAGTGAAACCCGTGTTAAGGTACTGCGGTATCACCGCTCGCTCCAGTGCTTCGCGCAGAAGGTACTCAGGAGTCAGGAGTCAGGAGTCAAAATGAGAAAACCAGCGAAAACATTCCATATTCTTGGGGCATTCTGAATTCTGACTCCTGAATTCTGAATGCCTGAATGGGTGCTGTTACCGGCTATGCTGCGTCGTTCGCTAACGATAACGCCGTGCCTCCACCTGGTTTACTGAATGCTTACATCATTTACAAGGAAGGCGCAGGCCTTCCTTTTTTGTTTTTGGTTTTTCGGTCGTGCGTTTTTTATTACCCGCCGGAATATATAGCATGTACCTGGCATAATTTGTATTGAAGGTCAGGCCCATGCTTTGTAACTACTCAGGAGTCAGGAGTCAGAAGTCAGGAGTCAGAATGAGAAAACCAGCGAAAACATTTGAAGATTTACTGGTATGGCAAAAGGCGCACCTGTTCGTACTTGCGGTTCAACGTTTATACATGGTGTTTCCGAAGTATGAGCTATAAGGTCCATTCTGAATTCTGAATACCTGAATAGTAACCATGCTTTTTTATATGGCCTGGATATCATATGGATAGGGCGGGTAAACAGTGTCCAGGGTAATCATTAGAGTGTTTAAGGCGGACAAACTGCTGATTGTGGTCATCGTAGCCACACTGGTGGCCTGTTATCAGCTGTACAATGCTTCCACAAGCCACTTGGAGGACCGCTATATTCAGACCATGTCCTGGCTTCTGGCAGGCAAGGTTATAGTTGTTGACCCGGGCCACGGCGGGATAGATCCCGGGGCCATCGGGAGTAGCGGGACCAGGGAAAAAGAAATAACTATGGACACCAGCCTGCGCCTGGCCGCTCTGCTCAGGCAGGCAGGGGCGGAGGTCATCCTGACCCGTCAAGGTGATCAGGAGTTAAGCCGTCATAAGAGAGATGATCTAGCAAAACGGGTTGCCCTGGCCAATGATAATCATGCCGACCTGTTTATCGGGGTGCATGTAAACTGTTTCGGCGGCAAGCGGGAGCATGGCGCCCAGACATTTTCCCAGCCCGGGCGCGAAGACAGTTGGCTTTTTAATCAGGCCATTCAGAGGGATTTGGTACGGGTCTTAAAAAACACCAACCGGGTCTCAAAAAAGGTTGATTACTATATCACCAGAAATGTTAAAGCCCCTGCCGTGATTGTGGAGATAGGCTTTATCAGCAACCCGGCCGAAGAGAAATTATTGTCTGATCCTGTCTACCAGGACAAGGTTGCCTGGGCCATCTATGCCGGGGTGGTCAAATATATGGCTGAAAAAACAACTCCCGCCATGGGGCCGGTAATGGACCCCCACCGCCCGATTATCGAGCAGTTTGTCAGTCCGCCGTTCATTCCCGCCCTCAACCCTTGATTAAGATGTATGCATTCAGTGAAACCGGTGTTAAGGCACGGCGTCATCACCGCGCCGGCAGCGCCCCGGCTTGTTTAAGAATTGCCAGGTGAACATTTATCACTGGACTCGGCTAACATTCAGAGGGGGTTGAATCCCCCTCTGAATGAAGTCTCGTTCAAAATTGCAAAAGAGTTGCGAATATTATTGATAATCAGGTAGAAACATGATAGAATTTTCTATATAGTAAACTAGTAGATTTTTAGCTTAACTGAATGAACGGTCAATCAGATTTGCCAACTATGGTATTCATTACCGTCTGGCATTATATAAATAACAATAAGGGGGCTGTGAAAAGTGGAGAAAGAAAAATTTTATTGGCTGAAGCATTACCCGGAGGGTGTTCCCGAGCGTCTGGATATACCTGATGTGTCACTATATTATTTCCTGGAGACTGCCGCCAATAAATATCCCAACAATTTAGCGACAATATTTATGGGCAATAAGTTAACTTTTAAGCAGCTAAAGGATAAGGTTGATCAATTCGCTGCTGTATTACATAGTCTTGGCGTAAAAAAAGGTGACCGGGTGGCAGCTATGCTGCCCAACTGTCCTCAGGCGGTAATTTGTTATTTTGGCATTTTAAAAATAGGGGCAATCGTGGTGATGACCAACCCGCTCTATACTGAGCGTGAATTGTCCCACCAGTTAAGGGATTCCGGCGCTCAAACATTAATCTACCTGGATCTGTTAAGCCCCAAAATCCTCAAGGTAAAGGATGACACCTCGCTAAAGAATATCATCGTCACCGGTGTTCAGGATTTTCTTCCCTTCCCGCTTAATTTCCTTTATCCCTTCAAAGCCAGGAAGCAGGGGCATTCCACGGAAGTTCCCGCCGGCCACGGCATCTTAAAATTTAGAGATTTAATGCAAAAACCCTTGCCCGCCCCTCCGGAAGTTAAAATAAACCCGGGCAGTGATCTGGCCTTGCTGCAGTATACGGGCGGAACAACCGGGGTTTCCAAGGGGGCCATGCTTACCCACAAAAACCTGGTGGCCAATGTGCTGCAAGTAAAGTCCTGGCTGACGGACTGCCAGGAGGCAGGGGAAAGAATGTTGGGTGTCCTGCCGTTTTTCCACGTGTTCGGGATGACGGTTTGTATGAACTTTGCCATAGCCTGCTGCTCAACCATTATTCTGCTGCCCCGGTTTGAGATTGATACCGTGCTTAAGCAGATCAATCAGCACAAGCCCACCTTGTTTCCCGGCGCCCCCACTATGTTTGTGGCCGTCATTTCCCACCCCGAGGTGAAAAAATACGATATATCCTCCATCAGGGCCTGCATCAGCGGCGCCGCGCCGCTGCCGGTGGAAGTACAAGAGAAGTTTGAAACCATGACCGGCGGCAAGCTGGTGGAGGGCTATGGCCTGACCGAATCGGCTCCGGTTACCCACTGCAACCCCATTTACGGGCTGCGGGTATTTGGCTCCATCGGCCAGCCGATGCCCAATACCGATGTTAAAATCATGGACATTGAAAATGGCGACACCGAAATGCCTCTGGGTGAAGTGGGTGAGCTCTGTGTCAATGGCCCGCAGGTAATGAAGGGCTACTGGAATATGCCGGAGGAAACGGCCCGGACCATCAGGGATGGCTGGCTGTACACCGGTGATATCGCCCGCATGGACGAAAAGGGCTTTACTTATATCGTGGACCGGAAAAAGGATATGGTTATAGCCGGCGGATATAACATCTATCCCCGGGAAGTGGAAGAAGTATTGTATGAGCATCCCAAGGTGCAGGAAGCTGTGGTGGCAGGCGTGCCCGACGCTTACCGCGGGGAAACCCTCAAGGCTTATATAGTGTTGAAAGAGGGCGAGCAGACCTCGGAAAAAGAAATAATTGACTTTTGCCGGGATAAGCTGGCCAAGTATAAGTTGCCCAAAAAAGTAGAGTTCAGGGCCGAGCTGCCCAAAACCATGGTAGGCAAGATTCTCCGCCGCATTCTGGTGGAAGAGGAGAAGGCCAAGCTTGCAGCCGCAAAGGATGACAAATAATAACCAACCGGGCCGGCTTGTTCTTGCCGGGGGTGAACTGGTTGCCCAGGCAGCCACCTTTGAATACGTCCTGCAAGTCGCGTTTGTTTAAAGTCGCCAAAACATGTAAAAGACCCGGGCAGTCCGGGTCTTTTATGTTTTAAGAAAAATATACCGGCCATTTTTAATAAATGAATTATGGCGGCTTCTTATAGCTTGGTTTCAGGAAGCTTGATGTTGGCCGGGAAAGGCGCGTACCGGCCTTCTTTGCCCAGGGCCTGGGCCAGCAGGTGGTATACAGTCTCAGTGTGTTTACTAATCTGGTACTCTCGCTGGGACAGCACCCATGATGTGGCAGCTTCATCCATGGTGCCAAAAATCATCTGCCTGGCCACCCGAATGTTCAGGTCTGTACGGAATTCTCCGCTTTCCATGCCCTCTTTGACTATATTCTCAATAACATTGAAGTACTCCTTCAGGGGTGGCGTTATACCTGCCCGGATGGCCGGGTCAGACTGCCGCAGTTGTATTTGTAATACCAGGGCCAGGTTGCGATCAGCTTCCAGGCGGCTAAAATGCATGGTTATGAGGCGGGCCAGTTTTTCCATGGCGGACTGGCTTTTATCCTTCAAATCCCTGCGGATGATGGTGGTAAACTCGTTCATTTTGACCCGGAACAAGGAAATCAACAGATCTTCCTTGTTCTGAAAGTAAAGGTAGATTGTACCGTCAGCAACGCCGGCTTCCTTGGCTATTTTGGAAACCTGGGAATTGTGGTACCCATGCTGGGCTATAACCGTGATGGCGGCTTCAATGATGTTTCTGTATTTTTCGCCGGTTTTTTTAGCCATGCGCCACCTCCTCAGGCCTGTTAAAAAAGCGCCTACCCGGCTCCGGCGCCGTGACAAAGATGCGGAACCGGGTATCCGTTTCAGCTCGTTCATACTGGACTTTAACCGCCCTTTGACCCCCGCCGGCCTACAGAGGCGGGGTCTTGGGGCGGATTAGTTCAGTGATAAAGCAGCTACGGGCAGCGCTTGGAGGGATACCTTGGACTAATTATACCACATATCCGGTGGCGTTAAAGGCGCGGTTGGCAATATTCCGGCGCAGGGCGATCAGGTCGATGGGGGCGAATTTGCCCATGCGCTTGAGTACGCTGAGATTGGTGCGCAACATGTCGCCCTCGAACATGTGGGCCAGGGCTTCCTTGCCCCAGACTTCCATTTTCGGGAAGGTCCCGTAGATATAAACCTTGGTCAATTCCACTTTATTGGCGGCATCTTCGGCGTTTGCTTCCAGAGCCTTGAGTGCCCTGAGCAGGCAGCTCTCCATGGTGTAGATTTCAACCACCATATCGGCCAGGATGGCAATGATCTCTTGCTCGTTGATCAGCTTTTGCATATACTTCTGGGCCGCGCTGCCGCCAACCATGAGAAACATTTTCTTGGCCATTTCAACCATGACCTTTTCTGCGGCCAGCGGGGAATCGTCATCGGCGGGAACAGCGGCCCGCAGGTTGAGAACTTCCTGGGCCAGGGCCTGGGCGGCCTGGAGCAGGGGAATTTGCCCCTTCATGGCCCGGCGCAGTATAGTGCCCGGAATGATTAGGCGGTTAATTTCGTTGGTGCCCTCAAAAATCCGGTTAATCCGGGAGTCCCGGAAGAACCGCTCGGCCGGGTATTCGGAGATGTAGCCATAGCCGCCGTAGATTTGCACCATTTCGTCCACAGTATAGTCCAGGACCTCGGAGCCCAGTATCTTGGTAATGGAGCACTCAATGGCGTACTCCTCAATGGCGGCGCCGATGTCTTTATCTTCCACGCCATGCAGGGCCTCTTCCAGTACCCCGGCCAGGCGGTAAACAGCGCTTTCGGCGGCATAGGTTCTAACGTTCATTTCGGCAACCTTGTGCTGGATCATGCCGAACTTAGCCAGGGGGGTCTTGAACTGCTGGCGCTCCAGGGCGTACTTGGTGGTGAATTCCATAGCCAGCTGGGATGAGCCGACGCAGGCGGCGCCCAGCTTGAAGCGGCCGATATTCAAGATGTTAAAGGCAATGATGTGGCCTTTGCCTATTTCCCCCAGTACATTCTCCACGGGAACCTGAGCGTCTTCAAAGATCAGGCTGCGGGTGGAGGAACCCTTGATGCCCAGTTTCTTTTCTTCAGCGCCCAGGCTGAAGCCGGGGGTGTCCTTATCAATGATGAAGGCGGTGAATTTCTCGCCGTCAATTTTAGCATACGTAACAAAGACATCGGCAAACCCGGCGTTGGTGATGAACATTTTTTCGCCGTTTAGAATATAGTATTTCCCGTCATCGCTTAAAACTGCTTTGGTCCGGGCAGCCAGGGCGTCGGAGCCGGCCATGGGCTCGGTCAGGGCATAGGCGGCGGCCAGGCTGCCGGTGGCCAGTCCCGGCAGGTACTTTTTCTTTTGCTCTTCATTGCCGAACATGACAATGGGCAGGGTGCCGATGCCGGTGTGGGCGGTGTGACAAACGGCATAGGAGCCTCCGGCCACTACGTTTTGGGAAATCAGAGCCGAGGCGGTTATGCCCAGCTCGGCGCCTTCATATTCCTCGGAAATGTCGGCTCCTAAAAGGCCCAGCTCGCCGGCCTTTTCCAGCATCGAGCGCATCAGGCCTTCCTTTTGGTGCTCCAGGTCTTCCATATGGGGGGCTACTTCGTTCACGGCAAAGTCTTTAACCGTATCGGCAATCATCCGGTGCTCATCGGTAAAGTCCTCCGGGGTAAAGAGGTCGGCCGTGCTTAAGGATTCCAGCAGAAACATTCCGCCCTTTTGCATGTTGAACCCTTCCTTTCAATAGCTTTAATTTTTTTAGTTGGGGGCCGGCGGCCGGCCCCCGGTATATATGAGATTGAGATAGGCTTAGATCAGTTCAAACACGCCGGCAGCGCCCATGCCGCCGCCGATGCACATGCTTACAACGCCGTAGCGGGCGTTTTGCCGCTTCATTTCGTGCAGCAGGGTGGCCGTTAACTTGGCGCCGGTGCAGCCCAGGGGGTGGCCCAGGGCAATGGCGCCGCCGTTAAAGTTCACCTTGGCGGGGTCAATGCCCAGTACTTTCATGCTGGCCAGAGCCTGGGAGGCAAAGGCTTCGTTTAGTTCAAACACATCAACCTGGTCGAGGGTGATGCCGGCCAATTTTAAAGCCTTGGGAATGGCCACGGTGGGACCGATGCCCATTACTTCCGGCGGGCAGCCGCCCACGGCGTAGGATCTGAATGCGGCCAGGGGCTTGAGTCCCAGGGCCTCGGCCTTGTCCCTGCTCATAATCACGGTGCAGGCCGCGCCGTCACTGGTTTGGGAGCTGTTGCCGGCGGTCACGCTGCCCCCGGCCAGGAAAGCCGGCTTAAGCTTGGCCAGGGTTTCCATCGTGGTTCCGGGGCGGACACCTTCGTCGGTATCGAAGATAAAGGATTTTTCAACGATTTTACCGTTTTGCCAGAACTTCTCGGTTACCGTAAGGGGAACAATTTCCTCTTTGAATTTACCCTCGGTGATGGCCCGGCAGGCCTTTTCATGGCTGGCCACAGCAAAGGTGTCCTGCTCTTCCCGGCTGATGCCGTACCGGGCAGCCACGTTTTCTGCGGTCAGGCCCATGCCCATGTATGATTCGGGGCGGATTTGCATCAGTTCCGGGTCGGGAATGAGCTTGTTGCCGCCCATGGGCACGATGCTCATGCTTTCCACGCCGCCGGCCATGTACACATCGGCAAAGCCGGCCATAATCCGGGTGGCCCCGATGGCAATGGACTCAAGGCCCGAGGAGCAAAAACGGTTGACGGCGACGCCGGAAACAGAGTCCGGCAGGCCTGCCTTCAGGGTGAGCATGCGGGCAACGTTCATGCCCTGCTCAGCCTCCGGGAAGGCGCAACCAAATATAACGTCATCAACATCGGCGGGATCCAGGGCGGGTACCCGGGCCAGGGCGGCCTTAATCACTTCGGCCCCCATGTATTCCGGGCGGGTGTTCTTCAGTTTGCCCCGGGGCGCTTTGCCGATAGCTGTCCTAACTGCGCTTACGATTACAGCTTCTCGCATCTTCCTACCCCCCTAATTCCTCAGCGGTTTATTGGTAGCCAGCATGTGTCTGATCCGGTCCAGGGTCTTGGGCTCACCCAGCAGGCTTACAAAGGCTTCCCGCTCCAGATCCAGCAGATCCTGCTCGCTGGCCAGGGTACCCGGTGTTACGCCGCCGCCGGTCAGCACGTTGGCCAACTTCTTGGCAATCAGGGCGTCGTGCGGGCTGATTTGCTTGCCCCACAGCAGGGTGTAAATGGCCAGTTCCAGGGAGGCGTAGCCTGCGCTGCCGGTTACTTTGATCTTTTTTGGCAGCAGGGGCTTAAAGCCGGCGGCGGCCATTTCCAGCACCTGGGCCTTGGCGTCGCCGATAATCCGGTCGCGGTTGGCGCTAATCCGGTCGGTGCTTCGCATGTAGCCCAGCTTGATGGCCTCCGGGCCGCTGGTGGCCACCCTGGCCATGGCGATATTTTCAAAGGCGCGGTTTATCAGTGGCTGCGGGGTGTTAAAGCCGCCAATTTTGACGTTGCTTTCCGGGGGCTCCAGTTCCATGGCCCGGAATACCAATTCCTTGCAGCCGCCGCCGGCGGGAATAACGCCAACCCCTACTTCCACCAGGCCCATGTATGTTTCGGCGCAGGCATTTACCCGGTGGGTGTGCAGGCAAACCTCGCAGCCGCCGCCCAGGGCCATGCCGTGGGGCGCTGCCACAACGGGCTTCTTGCAGTACTTGAGGATCATGCCGGCGTTCTGAAATTCCCTGACCATCAGGTCCAGCTCATCCCATTCCTCGTCCTCGGCCTCCATGAGCACCAGCATAATATTGGCGCCTACGGAGAAGTGCTGCCCGTAATTGCCGATAACCATACCTTCATAATTCTTTTCCACTTCGTTAACGGAGTACTTGATCATGTCTATGATGTCGGCGCCGATAGAGTTGGCCTTACTGTGGAATTCCAGGCCCACCACGCCGTCGCCGATGTCAATCAGGCTGGCGCCGGTATTGGACTTGAGAACTTTGCCCTTTTCCTTGAGGGGGGCCAGGAAAATAACTCCTGCGGGAATAGCTTCGGGCTTAAACTCTTTGGCCACCTGATCGAATACCAGGCGGTCGCCCTCAATCTGCTCGTAGAAGCTGGTCTTGCCGGAGGCCAGCAAGTCCTGGACCACCCGGGGAACTTCCACGCCCTCAGCCTTGAGGCGCTCCACAACCGCCGGAACACCAAGGGCGTCCCAGATTTCAAAGGGGCCCAGGTCCCAGTTGAAGCCCCATTTCATGGCTTCGTCAATTGATTGGATGTCGTCGGCAATTTCTCCCAGCAGGTTGGCGGCGTACAGGATGGCATCCCGCTGGACCCGCCAGGCAAACTGGGCGCCCTTGTCCTTGCCGAAGAGCAGCGCCTTCATTTGCTTGGCCGGCTTGCCGGCCTGCTTGGCAGCCTCCAGGGAGGCAAACTTGGCCTTTTGCTGGGGCCGGTATTCCATGGCCTGATAGTCCAGAACCTGAATTTCGCGGCCCTTGGCCGTCTTAACCTTCTTATAAAAGCCCTGGCCGGTTTTGTCGCCCAGCCACTTGTTGGCCAGCATCTTTTGCAGGAATTCCGGGGCCTCAAAAACTGCTTTTTCCTTGGGATCCCCGGCCACGTCATATACGTTTTTGGCCACATGTACCAGGATGTCCAGACCTACCATGTCCAGGGTGCGGAAGGAAGCGCTCTTGGGCCGGCACAGGGCGCGGCCGGTCAGGGCGTCAACTTCTTCCACGGTCAGACCGGATTCGAGCATGGCCTGAATAGTGGAGCACATGCCGTATACGCCAATGCGGTTGGCAATAAAGTTGGGGGTATCCTTGCAGAGTACAACGCCCTTGCCCAGTACCCGCTCGCCAAAGTCCTTCATAAAGTCAACTATTTCCGGCAGGGTTTCCCTGGCCGGAATGATTTCCAGCAGGCGCATGTAACGGGGGGGGTTAAAGAAGTGGGCGCCCAGGAAGTGTTCCTTGAAGTCCTGGGAAAGTCCCTCGATCATGCTGTTAATGGAAATGCCGGAAGTATTGGAGCTCACAATAGCCCCGGGCTTGCGGTATTGCTCAACCTTTTTCAGCAGGCTTTGCTTAATGTCCAGCCGCTCCACAACAACTTCAATAATCCAGTCGGCATCCCGCAGCCACTCCATGTTGTCCTCAAAGTTACCGGGGAACAGCAGGTCGGCGTTTTCCGGCACATAAAGCGCCGCCGGCCTGGCCTTGAGCAGGGCTTGCTTGCCATTGCTGGCAAACCGGTTGCGCACCTCGGGACTCTCCAGGGTCAGCCCCTTTTTCTGTTCGTCCGGAGTAAGCTCCCCGGGTACGATGTCCAGAAGATAGGTAGGTATTCCCACGTTGGCCAGGTGGGCCGCAATGGTGGCGCCCATTACACCGGCGCCCAGCACGGCAGCTTTGTTGATGCTGCGCTTCATGATCATCCAGTCCTCCTTTACTTTTAGGTTTACTATTCAGGTATTCAGAATTCAGGAGTCAGAATTCAGAATGGACCGTACAACTCATACTTCGGAAACGCCATGGATAAACGATAAACCGCAAGTGCGAACAGGTGCGCCTTCTGCCATATCAGTAATCTTCAAATGTTTTCGCTGGTTTTCTCATTCTGACTCCTGACTTCTGGCTCCTGACTCCTGAGTAGTTACCCCGCAGGTTATTCATGTTGGCAATTGGTTTGATTTGGAAACTGACTGAACGTTCAGTCAGTTTATTTTAATGTATTGCAAATAGCCTGAAAAATCAATAGGCAAGTTGGCCCGGGCAAAACGGCCGGGCAGTGCAAAATGACCATTGGGAGTACAAATACTGCCATTAGGCCTTAAATATCGACCACTTAAAGATATTTTGCGGATTTTTGAAAAGACTAAATATTTGCCCGGCCTGTTAAAATAGAAGTAAAGTAACGACTCAGGAGTCAGGAGTCAGGAGTCAGGAGTCAAAATGAAAAAAAGAAGTAAATACTGGCAATCCCCGGGGTTATTTGGGTGCTGCAGCAGGATTTCAAAACAGAGTAAAAGAATATGTGCAAGACTATGAATCTGGGACAGGTAATGAAGAAAAAATTAAGGAGGCGGCGGCATGTCAGTTGTTTTCGGGGGGGTCTGCCCTCACCCGCCCATCATGGTTCCGGAAGTAGGTCAGGGGCGCGAGCAGGAAATCAGCGCAACCAGGGCGGCCATACTGGAATTGGCGCAGCGGGTTAAGGACAGCGGCGCCGGGGCGCTGGTCATGATCACCCCGCACGGGCCGGTGTTCAGAGATGGTATTGGCATGCCTGTTTCAGCCAGCCTCAGGGGCAGCCTCAGCAGGTTTGGCGCCCCCGGCGTGGTCTGTGAAGTTAAAATTGAAAAAACCCTGGCCAAAGAGATCAAGGTAAGGGCTTTGGACTTTAATGTGCCGGTGGTTGAGGTGGATGAGCAGGCTGGCCGGCGCTATGATCTGGACCTTAGCCTGGACCACGGTGTGCTGGTGCCCCTGTACTTTTTACGTCAGGCAGGTGTTGACCTGCCCCTGGTGGTGGCGGCTATGGGCATGCTGCCTTACCAGCTGCTGTATGCTTTCGGCGCCGCTGTGGCCGGGGCCGCGCGAAAACTTAACCTGAAGGTGGCAGTGCTGGCCAGCGGCGACCTTTCCCACCGGCTTACTCCGGATGCGCCGGCGGGCTATGACGAGAAGGGGCGGGTTTTTGATGCCGCCCTGGTCCAAATGCTTAAGGGGCCGGATGTGGCCGGCATCATGGATATTGACCGGAACCTGGTCAACCATGCGGGGGAGTGCGGGCTAAGGCCGATTATTATGATGCTGGGCGCCCTGGACGGGTATGCGGTGCAGGCAGATGTTCTTTCCTACGAGGGGCCCTTCGGGGTCGGCTATATGGTGGCGGCCCTTAAGCCCCTGGAGCCAGACCCGGCCAAAAACCTGCTGGACGGGATTGTTGGCGGGCACAGGCTGAAAAAGGAGCGTCAGCGGGCCAGGGAGAGCTACCTGGTACGGCTGGCCAGGGAGTCCCTGGAAAAACACTTGCGGGGAGAAAAGAATCCCGGCCCCCCTGCCGGAGCGCCGCCGGAACTTAGCGGCCGCCGGGCCGGTGTATTTGTTTCCCTCAAAAAGGCCGGCCAATTGCGGGGCTGTATCGGTACCATTTTACCCCGGCAGGAGAGTGTCCTCCAGGAGGTCATAACCAGCGCCATCAGTGCCGGTACCAGGGACCCCCGGTTTTATCCCGTCCGGCCGGAGGAACTGGATGAATTGGATATTTCGGTGGATGTACTGGGGGAACCCGAGGAGGTGGCCGGGCCGGCAGAGCTGGATCCTCACAGATACGGGGTGATTGTGCAGTCGGGCAGCCGCAGCGGGGTGCTCTTGCCCAACCTGGAAGGTATTGACACGGTGGAGGAGCAACTGGCCGTGGTGCGCCAGAAGGCGGGCCTGGGGCCTGAGGAACCGGTCCAACTGTACCGGTTTGAAGTTGTTCGCTATAACTAAGCCTGATAATCCACAGCCGTAAGTATTACTATTCAGGTATTCAGAATTCAGGAGTCAGGAGTCAGAATGCCCCGAGAATATGTTTCCAGCAATTTACCAACCTCTTACAAGAGAAGTTTTGTTTCGTAAATATCACCGCATCCAAGATCCTTCGTAAGTATCAAGTAATAAAGGGAGGCCTTGCCATGCAGGAGGCCAGGTTTTGGGAGCGGGCTGAGGACGGCCGCGCCTTTTGCCGCCTGTGCCCCAAACTATGTAACATCCGGGAGGGTAAAACAGGCTTTTGCCGGGTCCGGACCAACCGGGAGGGCGTATTATATGCGGCCAATTACGGGGAGGTAACCTCCTGCGGGCTGGATTCCATGGAAAAAAAGCCTCTTTATCATTTCCATCCAGGGCGCACCATCTTCTCCATCGGTACCAGGGGGTGCAACCTGCGCTGCGGCTTTTGCCAGAACTGGCAAATTGCCCACAGTGACGCCAAAACCGTATATTACAGTCCCCGCCAGGTGGTGGAGGCGACCCTGCGCACCCGGTGGGAGGGCAGTCCCTGTGCGGGTATAGCGTATACTTATTCAGAGCCCCTGATGTGGTACGAATTTGTTTACGATACCTCACGCCTGGCCAGGGAGGCCGGCCTGGTAAATGTGCTGGTGACCAACGGCTATGTTAATGAAAAGCCGCTGCTGGAGCTGCTGCCGTATGTAGATGCCATGAATATAGACGTTAAGGCCTTTACCGATGAGTTTTACCGGAACACCTGCGCGGGCCGGCTGGACCCGGTGTTAAAAACCGTGGAGCTGGCCAGTGCCCGCTGCCATGTGGAGATTACCACGCTGCTGGTTACCGGCTTGAATGATTCAGAGGAGGAGGTGCAAAAGCTTACGGACTGGCTGGCCGGCCTCGACCCCGAAATACCCTTGCATTTTTCCCGCTATTTTCCGAAGTTTCAGCTTGAATTACCCCCTACACCACTGGAAACCCTTAGCCGGGCCAGGGAGATTGCCCGGCAAAAACTAAAGTATGTGTATATTGGCAACGCGCCGCAGCTGGACGGCGGCGCCACCAGCTGTCCGGAGTGCGGGGAGGTGGTGATCAGGCGGCCGGGTTACCGGGCGGACCTGAAAGGTATGGTTAATGGGCGGTGTAAGAACTGCTCCCACCCCCTTCGGGTTGTTGGCGCGGAGCACTGGAGTGAGCGGTGATAATGCCGTGTCTTAACACCGGTTTCACTGAATATATACGGGACGTTTGTTTGCCGTGCCTGTTGGGGCATGATATAATTTCAATATTGTATAAGATAATGCAGAGTAACTACTCAGTAGTCAGGAGTCAGTAGTCAGGAGTCAGAATGAGAAAACCAGCGAAAACATTTGAAGATTTACTGGTATGGCAGAAGGCGCACCTGTTTGTACTTGCGGTTTATCGTTTATCCATGGCGTTTCCGAAGTATGAGATATACGGTTATTCTGAATCCTGACTCCTGAATTCTGAATACCTGAATAGTAACAATGTAGAAAATAATCTAACAAGTGAGTTGTTTATAATTGGCCAACGTAAAAACAGAGGAGTTAAAGAAACGGGTCCTGGCAATGATCCCGGAGCAACAGGCCGTGTCACTGGAAAGTCTTTATCAATTGTTGAATCCCGGGGAGGACAACATAACCGGGGTGCTGCAATCGCTATTAAGCAAAAAGCAGCTGGTAATGGCCTCCGGGGAAAAGGGCGAGGTATTCTTTGCCCGGCCGGAGGCTGATTTGGAGGAGCTTGGCCGGGCGCTGGGGGCGGGCGGCTGGACCTATAACCAGCAGTTTCTGGTTAACCAGATGGTCAGGGTAAAAAGTGATCTCAAGCAACGGGCGGAACAGGCTGTGCTTGATTTGCTGGCCGACGGCCGGCCGCGTACCGGGGAGGAGCTGGCCGACCTGCTGATTCTTCCGGCGGGGGGCCCGGGGGGCATTAGCGGCGTCATCGAGCTGCCCGACGGCAGCCTGACCATAAAAAGCACATCAGCCGGCCAGGCAGAGTTAGCCAGGCGCAAAGAGGAGGCAGAAGCCCTGGCCGCAGCTGTTGAGAGGCAAAGGAAAATTCTCAAAGAACTGGTCAGTGAGTCCAAGGCTGTTACCGGGGGAGAATTGCTGCAGGCCCTGGGTGAACCGGTACTGCCAGATGCCATTGCCCACCTGGTCAAGCTGGGTGACGGCAGCTACGCCCTGCCTGATAGCCGGGCCGCCCTGCAGGATATCATTGACTTCCTGCAAAGTGTGGACTCCCTTGGCCGGCAGGAATTTTACAGAATGTTCAAGGCCCACAAAAAAACAGTGGCGTCCGTAAAGAAGGGGCGGGAGGCCGGGCCGCTGATAATCCTGCCCGACGGGCGGGTTACCGTGGCCACCACCCCGGCCGGTCAGGCCGAGCTGCAGCGCCGGGAAGTTTTGGCAGCGGTGTCGGCGTGTTTGGACGAACTGGCGGCCCGACGGGCTTTTGTCCGGCCGGAGGACTTTTTGCCCCGCCTCAGGGGCTTTGCCGAGGCCGAGGCCGGGGCCCGGGGCTGGATTAGAATGAACCTGGGGGGCAAACAATACTGGTGCTCCCCCAAAGAGTACAAGCCCGAGGTAATGGCGGAAGAGCTCAAGGAACTGGCCGGCCAGAATTTGCGGGGAACGGGCAAGCCCATAACCCCGGCGGTATTTTTGCTGGAAAACTCCCGCAGCCCCAAGGAGGCGGCGAAAAGGCTGGGCCTGAAGCCGGCTGAAATTGGTGAGCTCACCGAGGCGGGCCATCTGCAAGGGTTTGAATTGGAGGGCAGCCCCCGGCTGTGGCGGCTGGGAGTAGAGGCCCTGAACACACCCGGCGCCATTGAGCAGATCATCAGGCGCACTGAAAAAATAAGGCTGGTGGATGCGGCCCGGGTACTGGGGGTTGCGCCGGAGCTGGTGCGCCGGATGGTGCGGGAGGGCTATCTTTCCACAGCCGGTAAATCCGCCAATGGCCCCCGGGGGCTTGCCTATCTGGTCAGACGCGCGGATGTTGAGGAAATACTGCCCATCAAGAATGACCTCATCGACCGCTGGGAGCACCGGGACCGCCGGCGTGACGCCGACCGGGGCATTGGGCCCCGGGCCAAAAGAAAGCCGGCCCGCCGCAAACAAGAGCCCCTGGCTGTTCCCTCGGAACTGGTGCTGGACCCCTTCCAGGAAGAGTCCATCGGCGCCCTGCTGGCTGGCCGGTCGGTGCTGGTGGCGGCGCCCACCGGAACAGGCAAAACCCTGGTGGCGGAGAAAATCATCAGCAAGGTCCTGGGCCTGGGCCAGGAGGTTATCTACACCTCGCCTCTAAAGGCTCTGTCCAATCAGAAATTCAGGGATTTTGGGGAGCTTTTCGGCAAAGCCAAGGTGGGGCTGATTACCGGGGACATTTCCATCAATGACCGGGCGCCGCTGCTGGTCATGACGACGGAAATCTTTCGCAACTGGTGTTTTGCCAATCCCGGGTGGATGGACCAGATCTCCCATGTTATTTTTGACGAGATTCACTACCTTGATGATACGGACCGGGGCACGGCCTGGGAGGAAAGTATTATTTTTGCGCCCCCGCATATTAAAATTTTGGGCCTGTCGGCCACGGTGCCCAATATCCAGGAGTTGGCAGCCTGGATTGCCGAGGTACGGGGTTTTCCGGTAAAGGTCGTGGTAGAAACCAGGCGGGCGGTGCCCCTGGAAATCAGCTGGATTTCACCCCGGGGCGAGGTGCTGAATGAGGCCGAGGCCCGGGAGGAAATTGAAGACCTGCGCCAGGGTGACGGGTCCGAGTACATGCTGGGGGACGACACCGTTGGCTGAGGATCTAATTGCGCAGCGGGTCGGGGAAGGAGTCAGGTAATGGTTTTTAAAAAGGAAAGCCTGACCTGCGCCGATTTAATTGGCGCTGTTCAGGATCAGTTACCGGCCCTGTATTTTGTTTTCAGCCGGGGGAAATCCGAGCTGCTGGCTGAGGAACTGGGGCGGGAATGGGATTTTTTACTGCCGGAGGAAAAGGCCACCGTGGTCAGGCTGATCAGTAATGCCGAAGCTGAGCATACAGGGCTGTTCAGCGGCCGCCGCCGTATTCTAAAAAACCTTCTGATCCAGGGCATTGCCTATCACCACGCCGGCCTGTCCCCGGGGCTTAAAGACCTGGTGGAGCGACTTTATGAGGTCAGGCTTATTTTTGTGCTTTTCTGCACCGAAACCTTTGCCCTGGGCATTAATTTTCCCGCCGCCAGCACCATCTTTGACTCCACCCGCAAGTGGGACGGGCGTTCCCACCGGGGCCTGTTAAACCGGGAGTTCTTTCAGATGGCCGGCCGGGCGGGGCGCCGGGGGTTTGACCAGGTGGGCCGGGTGTTCATCAAGATTGATGAGCGCTACCCGGAGCAAACCGGTTTTTTCAGCGAGAAGCGGGTTGAGCCGGTGCACGGGCGCCTGGTTATATCACCCAATACGGTATTGAGCCTGCTGCACTGGAAGACAGATGATGAGATTAAGAAGTTTTTATCCAGCAACCTGGCGGTATACCAGCAGGGCCAGGAAGCCGTTCGAGTCTCAGAGACCCTGGCCGCCATCGGCCAAAAAATAGCGCGGCTGGAGGGAGTTTTCTGCGGAGACCGGGACACCGCCGTTTGTCCTATGTACAGAAGCCTTCTGAAAAAAGAAATAAACCGTCTCAAGGGCCGCAAGCGGCGGAACCGCCCGGACACGCCGGCCAGGTTGGCCCGGGTCAGGGCGGAGTTGCGGGAAACGGCCAGGAAGTGCCTGCACCATCACTGCCGGGAAGCTCAAAAGCAGGCCGCGGTTTTAAATGAAGAAAAGGACCGGCTGACCAGGCGGCTAGCCTACCTGCAGCAGCATGATCTGGATTATGACAAAGAATTTGAGCGCATGTGCCGGCTGCTGGAAAGCCTGGGCTATGTCCAGGGGCGGATCCTGCTGCCCCGGGGCCTGTTTGCCCTGCACCTGCATGTGCAGGAGCTTCTGGTAACGGAAATGGTATTTTCAGGTTTAATCACTGAGTCGCCTCCGGACCTGGTTGCCTCCATCCTGGCGGGGGTGGACTATGAGCCGGGCCGGGATGAAGTGGTGCTGGCCGGCCGGCACTCCTTGGTTGAGGCGGCCGGTGTGCGCGCCTCCCTGCTGGAAATGGGTGTGCCGGAAAGGCTGTGCGTCTGGTCACCGCTGCCGGGCCCACTGGCCGAGGCCTGGTACGGGGGGGCAAGTTTTGAGACCCTGCTGGGGCGGTGCAACTTCCACGAGGGGGACGTGTTTTCCCTGCTGCGCCGGGAAATTGATTTGCTGCGGCAAATAGAGCGGGCTGCCGGGGATGATCATCTTCTGCGGGATATGATCAACGAAATCCGCCGCACCCTGGACCGGGATGAAGTGGCGGTGATGTTCTAGTTCAACGCCTTCCATTACAAGTCTATCGCCGCCTTTGCAGCGCCGCCAGTCCGGTCCGAAACAAGCCGGGGCGCTGCCGGCGCGGAGCACTGGAGTGAGGCGATAACGCCGTGCCTTAACACCTGTTTCACTGCATATATACGGCCGGGGGGAAGTTGCAACTGACCGTGGTTCCCCGCTCAGGGTGACTGTCAATGCCAATAGTGCCGCCGTGGCTGTCAACCAATCCCTTGACCACTGACATGGCCAGGCTTACGGGAGATACCCGGGAGTTGCCGAAAGGGTTGAAAATCTCGTCCCTGGCCTGACTGGATAAGAGCTCCCCGCTGTTGTTAACCCTTAGTTCCACACCCTGATGACTGGATGTTGACACGGTGATTGTGCCCCCCGGGTGGGTTGAGTCGGCGGCGTTAAATAGCAGGGCTTGCAATAGGGTCGCCAGTTGCTGCGCATCTCCCTTAATCAGGGGCAGGTGTGGTTCCGGCACAAATCTAAGGCGGACATTATTATAGGCGACACTATTGCTTAGCTCATTGATAACACTGCCGGCAAGCTCATTCATGTTTAGTGTCAGCAGTCTCGGCTTGCTGGGCTCAGCCAGGTGCAAAAAGCAGGTGATCAGGTGTTCAATCCGCATGATGTCCCGCAGCACAATATTGCCAAATTCACGGTTAATTGAGTTATCCGGAACCCTTTCCGATTGTGACATCTGTACATAACCCTTGATGGAGGTAAGGGGATTTCTTATTTCGTGGGCCATCCCGGCGGCAATCTGGTTAACTATCGACAGTTTGACATATTCCTCGTGCTCCCGGTGAAACTGTTTTAGATCAGTTATTTCCTTAAAGATACCCACCGCCCCCGTAACCTGCCCCTGCTCGTCTTTGATCAGGTAGGTGTCGGTCATCAAGTAAGTACCTTTACGGGTGAAATGCTCATGTTCCAAATTCCGGTATTCGTGGCCTGTGCGTAAAGTAAGTGCCGTATACTGTTCTTCCGGGGGGATCATATGGAATACTTCGGTATAGGGCTTGCCGAGTATATTCCGGCCATCCAGGTTCAGGATCATTTCACAGTGCCGGTTATAATAGATTAACCGCTCCCTTTGGTCGATGACGATTACACCTGACTTCATGGCGTCCAGCACGAAGGCTGTAGTCCGAGAAAAATGGCTGGTGCGCCTGATGATGCCGACAATGCCCAGAGGCCTGCCGCCAGGTTCCCGGATAATCTGGGTGTCCAGGTTAATTTCCGGCAGCATTTCTTCCTCGCCGGTGCTAATGCTTACCTCCTGGCAGGGTATGCCGCTTTCCAGGGAAAGTTCCATGTGCCGCCCCAGTTTTAAGCCGGGCAGATGGGACAGGCGCTTTCCCTCCAGCTCTGCGGGGCTGGCTTGCAGCAGTTCACAGGCGTGGTTGTTCACCAGTTGAACAAGGCCCTCTTGATCAGCGAGGATAAGCCCCCGGGGGATATTTTTAAAGATTTCGGCCAGTAGTTTAAGGTTCCCGGGACATGTTTTATATTCTGACATAAATAACCTCTTTAGATGTAACTACTCAGTAGTCAGTAGTCAGAATGAGAAAACCAGCGAAAACATTTGAAGATTTACTGGTATGGCAGAAGGCGCACCTGTTCGTACTTGCGGTTTATCGTTCATCCATTCCGAAGTATGAGATATACGGTTATTCTGGCTTCTGACTCCTGAATTCTGAATACCTGAATAGTAACCTTTAGATTTCTACTTAGCGTTAAGAAGGTGATTGTACCTCATTTTGCGCTCTTTGGTCCAGGAGGCGCAGATGACCGGCTGCTGCTTCATCACCAGCTGCAGGCATACGTCGCAGTCTATGGGGCAGGATATGATTTCCGCCGCCGCCCCCCCCTCAGCCTTCCGGGGCCACTGGGGGTCGGCCAGGAGCACCCGGGCCAGACCCACTAAATCCGTCTTCCCGGTTGCAATAAGGTTCTCAGCCAGATCCGGGGTGGCAATTCTTCCGGCTGCTATGACCGGTACGGAGACTTCTTGCTTGATTTCAGCGGCCAGGCCGGCCATGTAGCCTTCCTGCCGGGACAGGGCCAGCTTCTCCGGGGTGAAAATGGACTCATAAGTACCGGCGGTAACCGAAAGGTAGGCAACCCCCAGCTTTTCCAGTTCCCCGGCCACGACTTTAGCCTCAGCCAGCTGAAATCCGGCGGGGTCCCACTCGTCGGCCATGAAACGGTAACCGATGGGGTAATCACCGCCGGTGGCCTCCCGGACCCGGCTAATTAACTCGTTAACAAAGCGCATCCGGTTGGCCAGGGATCCGCCATATTCATCGGCGCGCTGGTTGGTGCGGGGGGATAGAAACTGGCAGGGCAGATAGCCGGTGGCCCCGTGTATTTCCACCAGGTCAAAGCCGGCTTTTTGGATACGTACGGCGGTGGCGGCATACTCCCCGATTACGGTTTGAATCTCGGCTCTGGTCATTTCCCTGGGCGGGGGCGCGTTAAAGAAAGGAACCGGCGAAGGGGCCAGGGCCTCGGTTACCATGGCCAGGCGCCCCCCGAAGTTGATCTGGCAGCAGGCTATGGCGCCGCTTTCCTTGATGGTCCGGGCCAGCATGTCCAACTGGGGGATATCCTCGTCCCGGTCAGCCCTGATTAGCCGGCCAAAGCGGCTGTGCTGGTCATTAACGTGAACATTTTCCACCACCACCAGGCCAACCCCGCTGCGGGCCATATCCCGGTAGTGTTCCAGCATGGCGGCGCTGATGGTGCCGTCCTCATGGCCGTAGGCCATGAAGGTGGGGGCCATGGTTATTCTGTTTTTTAAGGCAAGGTTGCCGATTTTAGTTGGTGAAAAAAGATTGGGAAAATTATTCATAATACTTGGTTCCCCGGGGAACCTTCCCTCCCATACTATTTTGGGTAATTTTAACATGAAATGACTTAATCTGTCTATATATGTAGAGAATGTTAAAAATATTTTTTTTACTGTGCTCGGATCTACAGCAAGCCGACAATAAATATGGTATAGGTTAATTATACCATTACTTGAGCTAAACAGGCTGAGGGGCCGCAAAAAAATGCAGCCCCTCAGCCCTATGTTGCCGTGATGAAAGCAAATCATTCTTCAGGTTGGTTCCGCCGTTCATTGAGCAGCAGGGGAACCACATCGGTATAAAAGGAATTGACGCCGGTATTAATGCTGTTAAAGGCTTCCTGGAGCGTGTTTATGGCTTGACTGAGGCCAGCCAGACGGGTAACCGGTTCTGGATTGCCGGCAGCCAGCAGGAGCAGAGCTGTGATTAACGGGTTCTGGTAAATATTGTTTTGGTCTTCAGGCATCTGCCTGCCCTCCTTCCGCTAAATAAGTAACATCTTTTCCTTGTGACTATAATATGACGCCGGTCCGCCCCGGGTGACTTCGGACAGGCTGGTTTTTTATTGTTATAAAAAGTATACTTTTTGAAAACTGGGGATAAGTGACCTGGGGGCTTACGTTAGCGGCGATTTTAAGGGGCGAATATGAGCCGCGTTGTAAGCCCCCAGGTCGCCGAAAGCGAATTTTCTATCTTCGTACAGCCTGTAAATTTGGGAGTGGCCGGCTATTGTATTATTATACAGCCAGATGTATAATTATAGTTATTCGTGAACGGGGCTTTTTGCGCGCTTAGGCAATTGGTCCGGGCGCGCCTCTCTTGTGCAGATAGACAGTAAGTACGGAGGTGGTATTGGATGATTAAAGCCGGCGTTATCGGGGCGACCGGCTATGCCGGGGCGGAGCTGGTGCGGCTGCTGGCCGGGCATCCGGAGGTGGAGCTGGTGGCCCTGACCACCCAGAGCTACGGGGGGGTGCCCCTGGGGGAGGTCTATCCGCATCTTGACAAGTATGTTTCCATGATGTGCCGGGAGCTTGATTTAACCGCCCTGGCCGGGCAGGCAGACGTTATTTTTACCGCCCTGCCCCACGGCCATGCCGTGCCGGTGGCCGCCGCGGCGGCTGTGCACGGTAAAAAACTGATTGATCTGGGGGCGGACTTTCGCTTCAGGAGCCCCGCAACATATGAGGCCTGGTATAAAGTTGCCCACCCGCGCCATGATTTGCTGGCGGAGGCCGTTTACGGGCTGCCGGAACTGCACCGGGAAGAAATACGGGGGGCCGCGCTGGTGGCCAACCCGGGCTGTTATCCCACCAGTGCCATTCTGGGGCTGGCACCCCTGATTAAAAAGGGCCTGCTGGATACCGGCGCCATTATTATCGACAGCAAGTCCGGGGTCTCCGGGGCCGGCCGGGGCCTTTCCCTGGGTACCCACTACTGTGAGGTTAATGAAAACATCCGGGCCTACAACGTGGCCATGCACCGGCACACCCCGGAGATCGAGCAGGAGCTGGGCAGGCTGTCCGGGGGTAATTTAACAGTATCTTTCACCCCGCACCTAACCCCCATGACCAGGGGTATACTAAGCACCATGTACGCCGGTCTGAACCAGCCCCTGACGGGCCGGGAGGTGCTGGAAGTGTATAAAGAATTCTATGCCGGCGAGCATTTCATTGAGGTTCTGCCGGAGGGCAGGCTGCCTTCCACCAAAAATGTCTGGGGTACCAACCGGTGCGCCATGGCCCCGGTGGTAGATCCCAGGACCGGGCGGGTGGTGGTGGTCAGCGCCATTGATAATCTAATCAAGGGGGCTGCGGGGCAGGCGGTGCAGAATATGAATCTGCTGTTCGGGCTGCCGGAAAACACAGCCCTGGACCGGCCGGGCATGTACCCCTGAGGGGCGCTGGAACAAATAAGGTAAGCATTCAGTGATAATGCCAGGCCTTAACACCGGGTTCATGAATATATACCAAATAGTAACTACTCAGGAGTCAGGAGTCAGGAGTCAGAAGTCAGGAGTCAGAATGAGAAAACCAGCGAAAAACATTTGAAGATTTACTGGTATGCAGAAGGCGCACCTGTTCGTACTTGCGGTTATCGTTTATCCATGGCGTTTCCGAAGTATGAGCTATACGGTCCATTCTGAATTCTGACTCCTGAATTCTGAATACCTGAATAGTTACACCAAATAAGTACAGGCCTGACACAATTAAAGGTTGAAGTAAACTGAAGCCCCTTGTCAGGGGAACTATGGGAGGCCGATTTTTTATGCAAAAAGTTGACGGAGGAATAACGGCGGCCCGGGGTTACCTGGCGGCCGGTGTAGCGGCGGGGATTAAAAACGGCAAAAGGGATGTGGCTGTGCTATATTCCCGGGAGCCGGCGGTGGCGGCCGGGGTTTTTACCACCAACCGGGTCAAGGCGGCCCCCCTGCTGGTAACCATGGGCCGGCTGAAGAATAACCGGGCCCGGGCCGTGGTGGTAAACAGCGGCAATGCCAATGCCTGCAACGGCAGCCGGGGCCTGGCGGACGCCGCGGCCATGGCCGGGGAGACGGCCCGGCTGCTGGGGCTGCCTGAAGATGAAGTACTGGTGAGCTCCACAGGCGTAATCGGCCAGCCCCTGCCCATGGCCAAAATCATCCCCGGCATCCAGCGGGCCGTGGCCGAACTAAGCCCCGGGGGAGGCGCCGACGCCGCCCGGGCCATCATGACCACCGATCTTGTGCCCAAGGAGTATGCCGTTAAAGTTGAAATTGGCGGCCGGGAGGTTATTGTGGGCGGGATGTGCAAGGGCTCGGGGATGATCCATCCCAACATGGCTACCATGCTGGGCTTTGTCACCACCGATGCCGCCGTGTCACCGGCCGCCCTGACCCGTGCCCTGCGCCAGGCAGTGGATGACAGCTTTAATATGATTACTGTTGACGGTGACACCAGTACCAATGACATGGTGCTGCTGCTGGCCAACGGGGCGGCGGGCAACCCGGAAATCCGCGCCATGGGAGCTGAGTATGACCTGTTTCTGGCTGCTATAACCGAGGTGTGCGCCCGGCTGGCCATGGCCGTGGCCCAAGACGGCGAGGGAGCCACCAAGCTGCTGGAAATCAGGGTGCGCAACGCCTTTTCCCGGGAAGACGCCCGCCGGGCCGCCCGGGCGGTGGCTGCTTCCAGCCTGGTCAAGGCGGCCTTTTTCGGAGAGGACGCCAACTGGGGCCGGATTCTGTGCGCCGTGGGCTATTCCGGCGCCCGCTTCCAGCCGGAGCGGGTGGATATCTTCCTGGGCCCGCTGCAGGTGGCCGGTGACGGCTGCTCCCTGCCCTTCAGCGAGGAACGGGCGGCGGAAATATTAAAGGAAGACCATATAATAGTGAATATTGATTTGAAGGATGGCTGCGACAGCGCCACGGCCTGGGGTTGTGATCTGAGTTGCGACTACGTGCGGATTAACGGCAGTTACCGCACCTAATGAACTTGTTATAGAAACATGCTGTGGATTTGGAGTAAGGGGGATCGGCCATGGTTTTAAGTCCCATGGAAAAGGCGGCGATTCTGGTTGAGGCGCTGCCCTATATCAGAAAGTTTTCCGGCAAGACGGTGGTGATCAAGTATGGCGGGCACGCCATGACTGACTGTGAGTTAAAGCAGGCGGTGCTAACCGACCTGGTACTGATGAAGTATGTGGGCATTCACCCGGTGGTGGTGCATGGCGGCGGCCCCGGGATCACCGGGATGCTTAAAAGACTGGGGATTGAGAGCCGGTTCGTGGGCGGGCTGCGGGTGACCGACCGGGAAACCATGGAAATCGTAGAAATGGTCCTGGTGGGTAAAATCAATAAGGATATCGTGACCAGCCTGAACAAAATTGGCGGCAAGGCCGTGGGCTTTAGCGGCAAGGACGGCAGCTTGCTGGTGGCGAAACAGAAGTTGGGCCGGGTAATCAGTGATAGCGGCGGCGAAGAGCTGGTGGATATCGGCCAGGTGGGGGAAGTGGAGCAGGTCAACCCCGAAATTCTGTCCACCGTCATCCGGGAGGGCTACATACCGGTGGTGGCCCCGGTGGCCGCGGGCTATGGCGGCGAGGCGTATAACGTTAACGGCGACAGCGCCGCCGGGGCCCTGGCCACCTCCCTGGGAGCGGATAAACTGATCATCCTGACCGATGTGGAGGGGATTATGGAAGACCGTCATAACCCCGACTCACTAATCTCCGTGCTCAAAGCGGGGGATGTGCCCGAACTGGTCAGCCGGGGCATCATCCAGGGCGGCATGATTCCCAAGGTGGAATGCTGTGTGCAGGCTCTGCGGGGCGGGGTGCGGAGCACTCACATCCTGGACGGCCGGGCGCCCCACTCCATCCTGCTGGAAGTATTTACCGACAAGGGTATCGGCACCATGGTGGTGAATTAATCACTGAACTAATCCGCCCTAAGACCCCCGCCTCTGTAGGCGGCGGGTTTCAAAGGGCGGTTAAGTCCAGTATGGACTCGGCTAACATTCAGAGGGGGTTGAATCCCCCTCTGAATGAAGTCTCGTTCAATAGCAAGCCTTTTAAGGTGGTGAATGTATTGACCAACGAAGAAATTATGGCCCTAAGTGATCAATATGTGATGAAAACCTATGGCCGCCTGCCCATGGTCCTGGTCAAGGGGCAGGGCGCCCGGGTTTGGGATGCCGGCGGCAAAGCCTACCTGGACTTTGTGGGGGGCCTGGCGGTAAACTCCCTGGGGCACTGCCATCCGGCAGTGGCCGGGGCCGTTGCCCGGCAGGCCGGTATCCTGATGCACGTCAGCAATCTGTACTACATAGAGCCCCAGGCCCGGCTGGCCGGCTTGCTGGCGGAGAATTCCTGCTGTGATAAGGTCTTCTTTTGCAATAGCGGGGCCGAGGCCAACGAGGCGGCCATCAAGCTGGCCCGCAAGTACGCCAAGCAGGCGGGCGGCCCCGCCAAGGTGGAGATTGTAACCGCCCTGAAGTCATTTCACGGCCGTACCCTGGCCGCCCTTACCGCCACCGGCCAGCCCAAGTACCAGCAGGGGTTCGAGCCCCTGCCGGCGGGCTTTAAATATGTTTCCTTCAATGATCCGGCGGCCCTGGCCCAGGCCGTTGGCCCCGCCACCTGCGCCGTGCTGCTGGAGCCGGTGCAGGGCGAGGGGGGCGTGCACGTGGCCGGCCGGGAGTACCTGGAGCAGGCCCGGGTCTTGTGTGACCGTTTTCAAGCCCTGTTAATCTATGATGAGGTGCAGTGCGGGCTGGGCCGTACCGGCAAGTTTTTGGCCTACCAGCACACCGGGGTGGAGCCGGACATCATCACCTTGGCCAAGGCCCTGGGCGGCGGCTTCCCCATCGGGGCCATGCTGGCCCGGGAGGATGTGGCGGCCGCCTTTAGTCCCGGGGACCATGCCTCAACCTTCGGGGGCAATCCCCTGGCCTGTGCCGCCGCCCTGGCCGCCATGGAGGTCATGCTCCGGGGCGGGGTGGTGGAAAACGCCGCCAAGACAGGCGACTACTTCAAGGCGCAGCTGGCATCCCTGGCCGGTCGCTATGATTTTGTGACCGAGGTCCGGGGGCTGGGGTTGCTGCTGGGTATGGACCTGTCCATCGAGGGCAAGGAGATCGTGGACGGCTGCCGGGAGCGGGGCCTGCTGATTAACTGCATCGACAACCACATCCTGCGCTTCATTCCGCCCCTGATCATTAGTGAGGCCGAGGTAGATGAGGCCCTGGCCATACTGGAGCAAGCCATGCAGGAAGCGCAGGCAAAATAGGCGGCCCGGGTTAATAACAAGGCGGAGTAACTAATCAGGAGTCAGGAGTCAGGAGTCAGGAGTCAGGAGTCAGAATGAGAAAACCAGCGAAAACATTTGAAGATTTATCACTGAACTAATCCGCCCTAAGACCCCCGCCTCTGTAGGCGGCGGGTTTCAAAGGGCGGTTAAGTCCAGTATGGACTCGGCTAACATTCAGAGGGGGTTGAATCCCCCTCTGAATGAAGTCTCGTTCAACCATGGCGTTTCCGAAGCATGAGATATATGGTCCATATACCTGAATAGTAACAAGGCGGAGGTATAATCATGTTATACGAAAACAGCAAATTCAAGGGCCGGGACCTGCTGTCCCTGAATGACCTGACCGGAGAAGAAATTATGGCCATTCTTGACCTGGCCGACCTGCTCAAGGAGAAGCACAAGGCGGCCGTACCCCACCCGCACCTGAAGGGCAAAACACTGGCTATGATTTTCCAAAAGGCCTCCACCCGCACCAGGGTCAGCTTTGAGGTGGCCATGTTCCAACTGGGGGGGCACGGGCTCTACCTGAACACCAACGACCTGCAGCTGGGCCGGGGGGAAACGGTGGCTGATACAGGGCGGGTGCTGAGCCGCTATGTGGACGGGATTATGATTCGCACCTACGCCCAGTCCGACGTGGAGGAACTGGCCAAGTATGCCGCGGTGCCGGTGATTAACGGCCTGACGGACCTGGAGCACCCCTGTCAGGTGCTGGCCGACTTGCAGACCATCCGGGAGCACAAGGGCCGGCTGGCCGGTTTAAAACTGGCCTACCTGGGGGACGGTAATAATGTGTGCCACTCCCTGCTCCTGGGCTGCGCCAAGACGGGCATGAGCATAAGTGTGGCCGCGCCGGAGGGGTACTGGCCCCGGGAGGAAATAATCTCCCGGGCCCGCCGGGACGCCCGGGACCAGGGGGGCAAGGTGGAGGTGGTGACCGACCCTGTGCCGGCTGTAACCGGGGCCGACGTGGTGGTTACCGACGTTTGGGCCAGCATGGGCCAGGAAGCGGAGCAGGTTCGGCGCAAGGCCGTCTTTGCCCCCTACCAGGTCAACCTGGACCTGGTTCGCTACGCCAGGCCGGACTTTATCTTCCTGCACTGCCTGCCTGCCCACCGGGGCGAGGAAGTCTCCGATGCGGTTATTGACGGACCGCACTCGGTGGTACTGGATGAGGCTGAAAACCGCCTCCATGCCCAGAAGGCTGTTTTAACCCTGCTGATGTAGTCAGCCTCCGGCAGAGGAAAGGGGACACACCGGCAGAGGAAAGGGGACACACCGGCAGAGGAAAGGGGACACACCTCCTGCGGAGGAATGTCCCCGATGAGGAATGTCCCCGATGAGGAATGTCCCCGATGAGGAATGTCCCCGATGAGGAATGTCCCCGATGAGGAATGTCCCCGATGAGGAATGTCCCCGATAAGGAATGTCCCCAACTTGTGCGCCGGTTTAATCATAAGCTTGGTTGTAACTACTCAGGAGTCAGGAGTCAGGAGTCAGGAGTCAGGAGTCAGGAGTCAGGAGTCAGGAGTCAGGAGTCAGGAGTCAGGAGTCAGGAGTCAGGAGTCAGGAGTCAGGAGTCAGGAGTCAGGAGTCAGAATGAGAAAACCAGCGAAAACATTTGAAGATTTACTGGTATGGCAGAAGGCGCACCTGTTCGTACTTGCGGTTTATCGTTTATCCATGGCGTTTCCGAAGTATGAGCTATACGGTCCATTCTGAATTCTGACTCCTGAATTCTGAATACCTGAATAGTTAGGCTTGGTTACTTAAGACATTAACGCGTACCTGGAGCGAAGAGGAGATGTTGCTGATGAAAAAGGTTGTACTGGCTTATTCCGGGGGTCTGGATACCTCCATCATTATTCCCTGGCTTAAGGAAAACTACGGCTATGAGGTTATTGCCATGGCGGCGGACCTGGGGCAGGGGGAGGAACTGGCCCCCCTGGAGGAAAAATCCGTCAAGAGCGGCGCCGCCAAAATCTACATTGAGGATGTCCGGCGGGAGTTTGTGGAGGATTACATATTTCCCACCCTGCGGGCAGGAGCCATTTACGAGGGCAAATACCTCCTGGGTACCTCCATGGCCCGGCCCCTGATTGCCAAGAAGCTGGTGGAAGTGGCCGCCCGGGAGGGCGCCGGGGCGGTGTCCCACGGGGCCACCGGCAAGGGCAATGATCAGGTGCGCTTTGAGCTGACCGTAAAGGCCCTCAACCCTGATCTCAAGATCGTGGCACCGTGGCGGGAGTGGGACATCCGCTCCCGGGAAGATGCCATCGATTACGCCGGGGCCCGGGGTATTCCGGTGCCGGTGACCAAGGACCGCCCCTACAGCATGGACCGCAACATCTGGCACCTCAGCCACGAGGGGGGCGACCTGGAAGACCCGGCCAAGGAACCGCCCGGTGATGTGCTGATGCTGACGGTGTCCCCGGAAGCGGCCCCGGACAAGCCAACCTACGTGGAAATTGGCTTTGAGCAGGGTTATCCCAGGTCCCTGAACGGTGAGACGGTGGACCCGGTAACCCTGGTAGAAAGGCTAAACGAGATCGGCGGGGCCAATGGCATCGGCATTGTGGACATGGTGGAAAACCGCCTGGTGGGCATGAAGTCCCGGGGCGTTTATGAAACCCCCGGCGGCACCATCCTCTGGCTGGCCCACCGGGAGCTGGAGCTATTAACCCTGGACCGCATAACTATGCACTACAAGGAAATTATTGCGGCCCGTTATGCCGAGCTGGTCTACGACGGGGTTTGGTTCTCACCTTTGCGGGAGGCCCTGGACGCCTTTGTTGAGGTGACCCAGAAAACCGTAACCGGCAAAGTGCGCATGAAGCTGTACAAGGGTAATTGCACCCCGGCCGGCACAACCTCCCCCTACTCATTGTACAATGAGGAACTGGCCACCTTCAGCCGGGACGAAATCTACACCCAGGCTGACGCCGAAGGTTTCATCAACCTGTTTGGCCTGCCACTGAAAGTCAGGGCCTTAATGGAAAAAAAAGCAGGATTACGCCAGGTTTAAGAGAAATAAATTATGAAAGATTAAAAGCGGCGTGGCAGCACTGTTTTTGTTTCATGAATTGGTCAGAGGCAGACCTATAGAAGATTAGAATCGAGTGAGGGGGTTGAACACATATGGAGCTAATGGAAGCAATCAAAGCCAGAAAGAGCATGCGTCGCCTGAAGGAGGACCAGGTTCCCCGGGAACTGCTGGAATATGTGCTGGAGGCGGCCAGACTGGCCCCATCCTGGCACAATAAGCAGGGCTGGTTTTACCTGGTGCTCACCGGCGAGAGCAGGAAGCTGGCGGCCAACGCGGTGCCCGACAAAAACCCGGCTAAAAACGCTCTGGCCCAGTCCCCGGTAAACATCATTCTGTGCGCCGACCCGGCGGAATCAGGCTGTGAGGACGGCAAGGACTACTACCTGGTTGATGCCGCCCTGTCCATGCAGCAGCTCATGCTGGCAGCGGCGGATAAAGGTCTGGGAACTTGCTGGGTGGCCGGCTGGCTGGATGAAAAGTACCTCAAGGAAACCTTCAACATCCCCGGCAATCTGCGGGTGGTGGGGATTACCCCCCTGGGCTACCCCGCTTACGAGCCTAAGCCCCGCCCCCGGAAGGAAATCAGGGAAATAGCATTCTTGAATGAGTGGGGCAAGGAATTTTAAGGAACAAAGCAGACATAAAAACCGTGTTGGGGGGGCAAATTACACCCCCAGCCCGGTTTTTCTTCTGGAAAGTAAACCTTGTTAATCTAGAACGGGATCAACAATGCAGGGGGCCGGTGCTTATCCGGAGCGCAGCGGAGCACCGGGTGCGGTGACTAGCCCGTCATATCCCAAGAGGATGACCCCGAAAGGGCGTAGGCTAACTTCACGGGTAATGTGGCAGGCGGGGAGCATAAATAACTCAACGCAGTCAGAGATAGTTGCGCAGCAAGCGAGGAATAACACCGGACCCCCCCCCGAAAGCTTTACTAGAATAATCAAAAACCCGGCGGGAACATGATGCAAGTCTGCTGTGCAATCGGTGATTGCCGGGACTCTGGCAATTAAGAAGTAAAAAGTTAGATGATAATCATAATAAGCCATTGACATAAATTAGATTTGGGTTATAATTATTAGTATACAAATAAATTGCATGTAATCATAAGTTAATGCGAGGTAAGTTATGGATCAGCAGCAAAGCCAGTCCGGGCCGTCCAAGTACATGTGCTACAAGCTCAGCCGGGTGATGAGAAAAGTGCAGCGCTACTATGAGAGCAACTTAGCGCCGTACGGCATTACCCCGGTGCAGTTTTACGTGCTCAGCGCTTTGTGGGAGGACGACGGGGTAAAATTTAAGGACCTGGCCCGGAAATTGAACATGGACGGCTCCACCCTCACCGGGATTATGGACCGCATGGAGCGGTCGGAACTGGTGGAGCGAAGGGACGACCCGGAGGACCGCCGGTCACTTTTAATCTTTTTAAAAGATAAGGCCCTGGCAAACAAAGATGAGATTATCAGTCTGGCTGAAAAGCTGGACCAGGAGATCAGGGATCAGTTTACCCTGGAGGATTTTGTGGTTTTTGAACGGGTGATTGACGAGCTTTCCAAGTAATCTTATTTTTTGCCATAATTGTTTGCCTGCACATAAATAATACACTTATTAATTGGCGGTCAATAATTTATCACTGAACTAATCCGCCCTAAGACCCCCGCCTCTGTAGGCGGCGGGTTTCAAAGGGCGGTTAAGTCCAGTATGGACTCGGCTAACATTCAGAGGGGGTTGAATCCCCCTCTGAATGAAGTCTTGTTCAAATTCGTAAAGTGGAAGGGGGTGTGCCGGCCCCGGCTTACATATGGTTAGGGCAACCCGGATAAAAAATTGTGCGTATTTACAGAAAATTATTAGGAGGCTGAATTATGGGACACCTTATTGATGCCAAGGAACAGGTTTACCGGGCGCTGGCCGAGCGGCTGAACAAGAACCCGGTGGGAGCGCCGGTTAACGAAACCCTGATGGAAATTCTCCACCGCCTTTATACGGAAACCGAGGCCATGGTGGCCGGTAAATTCCCGCTGCTGCCGCTGACCCTGGACCAAATGTCCGGCATAACGGGGATTGCTGAAGATAAGTTGAAAAAAATTCTTGCGGACATGGCCGCCAAGGGCCTGGTGCTGGACATTCCCCGCAAGGATAGCGCCTACTTTATGTTAACCCCCATGGTGATTGGATTCTTCGAGTACACCTTCATGCGGGTAAGGGATAACGTGAACATGAAGGAAATGGCGGAGCTGTTTGAAAAATATTTCCACAGTCCCGGCGTCCGGGAGGAGTTTGCCGGTGGGGACACCAAGATGTTCAAGGCCCTGGTGTATGAGCACCTGATTCCTGCGGTGGTGGAAACCGAGGTATTGAGTTACGAGAGGGCTTCGGAGGTTATTCGCCAGTCCGGTGGCGGCGCCATCTCCCTGTGCGCCTGTCGCCATAAGGCCGAACATCTGGGCAAAGCCTGTGACGCCCCGGTTGATGTGTGCACCTCTATGGGCGGGGCGGCAGACTGGCTGGTGCAGAAGGGATTCGCCAGGCGGGCATCGGTTGATGAACTCCACAAGGTATTGGAGGAAACGGAAAAGGCCGGCCTGGTGCACCTTTGTGACAATGTGCTGAATAAGCCGGCCTACATCTGCCACTGCTGCGGCTGCTGCTGCCTGGCGCTGCGCTCTATTAACGAGGCCGGACAGTTCTTTACTCACCCCAGCAACTTTATTCCCGTCCTGGATGCAGACAGTTGCACCGGCTGCGGGGCCTGCGCCGAAAGCTGTCATATCCTGGCCATAACCATGCAGGATAATGAGCGGCCGGCCATTAACAACGAGCTGTGCATTGGCTGCGGGGTGTGCGCCAACGCCTGCCCCGGCGGTGCCCTGACCATGTCACGCCGGTCAGTTATTCATACGCCCCCGCAAAACAAAAAGGAGCAGCTCATCCGCATCGGCATGGAAAAAGGCCGCTTTTAGCCGAGATTACACCAGTGAAAGCATCTCCACCCTGTCGAAACCCCCGACTGCCGGCCCTCCGGCAGCGGGGCGGGGGACCGGCTCAGCCTGTAGCTCTATCCCGGGAACTTTGCCGGCCCGTGACCAGGTAGACTGCCAGGGCCAGGACGCCGGGGCCGGCGGCCAGCAGATACATGGTGCTGTAGTCATAGGCCTGGGAAACAGCCCCCCAAACAATTGCGCCGGCCCCGATGCCCAGGTCGAAGGCGGAAAAGAAGGTGCCGTTGGCGGCCCCCCGCCGGTGGGGCGGCACAAACTGGACGGCCATGGCCTGCATACTGGGGTGGATGGTGCCGAAGCCCAGGCCGAAGAGTACGCCGGCCAGCAGAAACATCCACAAAGCTGCGGCCTGGGAAAGAACGATCATGGTAGCGGTTACAAACAGCAGGCCGGGCACCACAACCACATCATAGCCCCGGCGGTCCACCAGCATGCCCGCCAACGGGCGGGTGAGAGTAAGGGTGATGGCGAATACCGTAAATAAAATGCCGATGCGGTCGATGGGGACGCCCTGCTGCCCGGCGTACAGGGCGATAAAGGTCACCACCGCGCCGTAGGTGGTGGTGCAAAGGAATATAACCACCGAGGGGCGGAAGGCCGCCGGCTCAAAGAGCGCGTCCGGCACATTTTTCGCTGCCGGGGCTACGTTTGGGTATTTTACCGCCGCCGCCAGGAGCAGGGATAAAATGGACAGGGCTACCGAGACGGCAAACAAGACCCCGAAGCTGTAGTTATAAATAAGGTAAAGACCCACCGCCGGGGCAATGGTCATGGATAAGGTGGCGGCCAGGCCAAAAAACCCCATGCCCTCGGCCAGGCGGGGCGTGGGAATGATGTCGGTGGCCGCAGTTCCGGCGGCAGTGGTGCAGGCGCCCCAGCCGAAGCCGTGGATGAAACGGATGGCCAGCACCAGGGCCACGGTGGCGGCCCAGTGGTAGGCGGCGGTGGATACGATGAAGACGGCCAGCCCGATCAGTAAAATCCCCCGGCGGCCGTGGGTATCCAGCAACCGGCCGGTGAAGGGGCGCACCACCACGGCGGAGATGGTGAAGATGCCGATGATCAGGCCGACGGCGGTTTTGCTGCCGCCCATTTCACTTACATAGACCGGCAGGGTGGGGATAAGCATTTGAAAGGCCAGGAACAGGGTCAGGTTAACCAGGCAGAGCAGGATAAAGTTTCCGGTCCACAGCGGGACCTTGCCCGGGTGGTGGTCAGGCTGCGAATTGTTCATTTATAACCTCCTGCTTTTAAGACATATGGTGTAACTATTCAGGTATTCAGAATTCAGGAGTCAGAATTCAGAATGGACCGTATAGCTCATACTTCGGAAACGCCATGGATAAACAATAAGCCGCAAGTACGAACAGGTGCGCCTTCTGCCATACCAGTAAATCTTCAAATGTTTTCGCTGGTTTTCTCATTCTGACTCCTGACTCCTGAGTAGTTACCCTATGGTTGCTATTATTTGTATTCTAATGCCTGGGGATAAACAAGTAAAGTTTTTGTGGGGGCCGGTGTTATTCCTCCGCTGCGCTGCGGATAAGCACCGGCCCCCTTGCGTTATTGAGTTCCATTTTTAGATCCATCCAGTAAGGTTTTCGAGGGGTTTTCCGTCTTTCCTAGATTATTTTTTCGCCAAAGAAGGATAATCAACTGCTTCTAGAGAAAAAAAGCATATTCTGTCTAACTCTGGAGGTGCTTAAGGGAATAAATGTCTATAAACCTGGATAAATTTCTGGATCAATCGCTGCAGGAGGACTTTAAGAGCCTGAACAACGTCCATCGCAGCATGTTGAACGTGGTGAGGCGGATCAATGAAGCAGCCGTTGGGGGAAACCTGGAGGCCCTCCAGCAGGGACTGGTCCGTTATGAGGAACTGGTGGAGAGGCAAAAAGCGAACCTGCAGGACTTTAAAGAAAAAGTGCCGTCTTTCAGCCTGCAGTCGTACCTTTTGGAGGATTTTCACCAGGTGTTCCTGGCGGCCTTGGCTGATGAGGGTCTGGCTGTGGAGGCCGAGTACCCGGTCTACGAGGTGCTGCCTTTTAAGGTGCGGGTGCTGCCGGACAAAGAAATGGTAACCATTGACGATAAGGTCTACCGCAACCTGCGCCCGGGGGTTTTGGCCAGACACTTGAAGAAGAGCATTGACCGCTTAAACGCGGCTTCCTTCGACGCCCAGCGCTTTCTCCAGGCCCTGGCGGCGGCTTACGATACGGAGATGGCCAGGCAGATCGCGAAAACCAAAATCGACTTAAACGAACAG
Organism: Bacillota bacterium; assembly: GCA_040753155.1. Taxonomy (GTDB): domain Bacteria; phylum Bacillota; class Desulfotomaculia; order Desulfotomaculales; family JBFMEU01; genus JBFMEU01. Next base: position 67,923 of record JBFMEU010000001.1, on the reverse strand, counting down.
GAAGTGCTGATTAAAGACGTTTATAATACCCTTACACCCATGCCGCAGCAAAGGCGGGATTATCCATTGCAGCTATTTGCCTTTGACCTGCACAGGGTGTTTAAGAGCGGCCAGCCGAACGCGCCGGACGGCCGGCGGCTCTGGCTGGGCAATGTGCGCAGCCGGAAACAGGCCCTGGTGGTTTTGGACGCCCAGGGACAGCCCCAGCGCCTCGGCGTAATGAAGTTTTACAGGGAGGGATAGCCTCTGGACCCGGTAACAAGGGAAGAAGCCCTCGAACACCTGCGGCGGGGACGGCCGCCGCAGGACAAAGAGGCGCTGGGTGCGATTACAATGCGCGCGCAGGATGGCATCTGGAATTTCTGGCGGACGCACTACCTTGATGATTATATCGCCGCCGGCGGCAGCAAGGTGAAATTTTTGCTCGGCAAGACGGGCTCGGGCAAGACCCACGCGCTGCTCTTCCTGCTGGAAGAGGCCCGCCGGTTGGGGTATCTTACAGTTTTCGCAGACGCCCGCCTGGTGCGCTTGAACAAGTTTGACTCCATCTACCAGAGTGTGCTGGAAGAGGTGGATATGGCAGCCCTGGTGGACGATTACTGTGGAATTGTCCTGGAGGGCATGGGCTACCGGTCCCCGCAGATTCCACCGGAGCAGGATTTCTTTAGCTGGGCCCAGGGGCAGGGGCGGGCGGCGGACACCCTCCGGCGCGAGATTCAGGAAAGCCTGGACGCCCTTTACCACGACAGGAAGATTGACCACAACTTTGCCATGGCTTTCACCCAGCTTTGCGCCCATCGTCTCGGTTCACGCCGTTTAGCCCCGGAGCAAAAGGAGATCCTGGCGGACTGGCTTAAAGGCCGCCCGCTGCAGGCCAGGGTTTTAAAGCCTTTGAAGCTCTTTACCCGCATCGACAAGTATAACGCCCGGCACATGATGGCTTCTTTTCTTTGTCTGCTGCGCCTCTGCGGCCGCCGGGGCCTTTGCCTGGCCATGGATAACCTGGACGCGCTCCTGGAGAGGGGGGCGACAGGGCGGGCGCTTTACGGCAAGTCGGCCCGCAACGAGGTCTACGAAAGCCTGCGGCAGCTGGTAGACGACTTCGCCGGCTTTGAAGGGGCGTTTTTTGTCTTCGCCGGCCGGAATGAGCTGCTTTATGATGAAAAGGGAGGCTTCAAGTCATATGAGGCCCTGTGGATGCGCATTCAGAACGAAGTCTCCGGGTCACGTCCAAATAAATTTGCCGACCTTTTTAACCAGGACGCTTTGGTGAAAGAATTTTTTACAACGGAACTATGCCTGGATCTGCAAGACAGGCTTAACCAAGCCTTCGATATGGGTTCCGGCCTTCAGCGGGAAGATTTTCGCTGCCTGGTGGATAACGTCGGGATGATCTCGCCGTTGCGGCGGGTGGTGGAGGCCATAGCCAATCAGCATGCCGCGGGAGGTGAGCGGGATGGATAGATTTGAGGCCAGGCAAGTCATGGAGTGCCTGCGTTCCGGAGTTTCTTCCCGGCATTTGAGCACCATTTTTTCCTATGGGCGGGAAGCCGCCCTGGAACGCGTGGGACGTGAATTAGGCCGCGTGCGTACGGAGGACGGCGTTTCCGCGCTGGTGCTGAAAGGCAACTTCGGCAACGGCAAAACCCACTTTTTGAATATCATCGCCCGGCAGGCGGCGGAGATGAACTTTGCCGTGAGCTTTGTGCCGCTATCCAAAGAAACGCCCTTTGACAAACTGGACCGCCTTTACCGCCGGGCGGCAACAAGTCTCTACCTGCCCGGTTACTCGCAGCCTGGCTTTACGCCCTTGCTGGATAAGCTAAAACCGGGCGGCGAGGAAGCGGAGGAGATCCTGCGTTATGCCGGGCGCAACCTTCACCCCAGGCTTGAGGCTGTGCTGAAAAATTATCTGGACGGCAGCGGTGACGCATACAACCAGCACATTCTGACCAGCGATCTGGCCGGTGACTTTGTGCCCAACGCCCAGCTAAAATCCATTCACCGCTTGAATTTCGGAAAGGCGCTGGCTATGCCGCCCTTTAAGGTGAAGGAGAATGTTTTTGACTATTTCCGCTTTCTCTCCCGCCTGATTAAGTCCGGCGGCTATGCCGGCTGGGTTCTTCTGCTGGACGAATTCGAGCAGCTTATGTATCTGGGCGTCACCGCCAGGGCCAACGCCTACTTGAACGCCGCCCGGTTCATGTCGCCCTCCTTCGGCCTTACGGCCACTTATACTGTCTTTTCCGCTTCGTCCAACCTGTGGTCGGAATTGATCTGGAAGCAGAAAAACAGTGATTACGACAATGTGCCGCGGAAGCTGGAGGCCAAGGGGAGACAGCATGAAATTCCCACTGTGAAAGAGGTCTTTGGGCACTTTTTAAAGGATAACCTTTTTCTGGACACCCTCTCTACCTTCGACATCGGACGGATGCTGCAGGCTATCCGGGAGCACCATGCCCGGGCCTTCGACTGGCCGGCGCCGGATGATTTTGACCGGATCAACGGCAGTCTGCCCGTGGACAAGCCGCTGCGCACGGTGATCCGGGCCCTGGTGGAGTACCTGGATCTGGAATACCTTTACGGCGAGAGGCCGGAGATTGCGGTGGTAATGCCGGAGGAAATCCTGCCTGGTGAGCTTGCGGACAGTGAAGAATTGATTGAAGCAAGGGAACAGGAATATTGACTGCAACTATTCAGGAGTCAGGAGTTAGGAGTTAGGAGTTAGGAGTCAGGAGTCAGGAGTCAGGAGTCAGGAGTCAGAATACCCCGAGAATATGCCTCCAGCAATGTTTAAAAAACGGACCGGGCTTTTTACTTGATCCCCTTGAGAGGTGCCTGCCGGATTGGATTTTTCCAGTATTATTGAAGCTTTTAAAGAGGCCCTGGCCGACGAAATAGCTTACTTGACGCACGAGGGCGGACGCCCCCTGATGGCTTTGGACGGGGTGTTAATCCATCGCGGCGAATCAGGTTTTTTGTATGTCTTTGAATTGGAGATAGAGTCGTTTCTTTTGGACGGCACACCGGTGCGGGTTTGCTCGGGACACCGCGAATCCAGGGGCGAGGTTGTGACAGTCCGTGGCGCCGAGCTTACTTTGGCGCTAAGCAAAAATATAGGTGATTATGTCGAGCGAGCCGAGGTCTTTGGCGAGCCCTGGTTTTTACTGACCGCCCTGCAGGAACGATTAAGCGAGGCACCTCAGAGAAACCTCAAGATGGCCCTGGCGGTGCTGGGAAGCGTGCCGGCCGGCCCGCGGCTTTATGTCCCGCCCTCAGCGGCGGCCGGTGCCCAGGAAGAGGCCTTGCGCCTGGCTGACGGCAGGGAAATCACTTTTATCTGGGGACCGCCGGGCACCGGTAAGACCGAGACCCTGGCCCGCCTGGCGCGGCTCTTTCACGGACAGGGACGGCGGGTCTTGATCCTTTCGCACGCCAACGTGGCCGTGGATGGCGCCGTGTTACGGGCCGCAACGCAATTTGGAGAGTCTGCGCCCTCCGGCCTGGTGTTGCGCTACGGCTGGGCCAGGTTGCCGGCGCTGCGGCAGAGTGGGCTGCTGGCGGCCAACTTGGCCGCCGCCCGGCGCCCCGACCTGCGGGACCGGCGGAGAAAACTGGAAGCGGAGCGCAGCGCCCTGTTGGCCGGACTGCGCTCCGGCAGGCGCCCCGGCGGCGGTATGGATGAGGTGGAACTGGCGCTGCGTGAGGTTCGGGCGAAGCTGAAAGAAGCGGAGGCGCAACTGGCCCGTGAGGCCGGTGTGCTTGGCTGTACTCTGGCCATGGCGGCGACAGATCCTCTGATTTACCAGGGCCACTTCGACACCGTACTGCTGGACGAAGCCAGTATGGCCTATATTCCTCAAGTCTTTTTTGCCGCCTCGCTGGCCCGCCGGAACCTGGTGGTCAGCGGTGATTTCCGCCAATTGGCCCCGGTGGCCCTGGCCGGGACGGAGGGAGTGGATCGCTGGCTGAAGCGCGACATCTTCGATGAAGCCGGAATCATTGCCTCCTTTGAGGCCGGCAAGATGCCGGATCTGGCTGTATTGCGCTACCAGCGCCGCATGCATCCGGCCATTGCCGGCTTTGTCAACGACACCGTGTACGGCGGCCAGCTTTTCAACGCCCCCGAGACCGCCCGGCGCGCTGAACTGGCCGCCGTTGACCCCTGCCCCGGGTCGGCGCTGGTGCTGGTTGACTTGAGCGACTTGCCGGCCATGTGCTACCGGCATGTTCATTCCCGCTTCAACCCTTTTTCCGCTTTTCTGGCCCTGGCGCTGGCCTGGCAGGTAAGGCTGAGTGGCCTCTCGGTAGGACTGCTCGCGCCTTACGCAGCCCAGGCCAGGCTGTTGAACGCCATGGTTTCCGGGCTGCTGGGGGCGGCCGGCGCCCGATCCGAGGCAGCCGGCCTGGTGGCCGCCACCATCCACCGCTTTCAGGGTGCGGAACAGGACGCGGTGGTGCTGGACCTGGTGGACGCTTTCCCCCAGCGTGGTCCGGGGGGTATCCTTTCCCGCCGGGCAGGCGGGGCCGGGCAGCGGCTGGTGAACGTTGCCGTCACCAGGGCGCGGGGCAAGCTTATGGTGTTGGCCCACCGCGCCTTTTTGGAGGACCGGCTGCCCGGTGACTCCATCGTGCCGCGGCTCTTTCGCTTCATTGAACAGAACGGCAGGGTGATCAGGGGCAAAGAACTTCTGGCGGCTTTGCCTGATCATCTCCGGGGTTCGGCCTTAAGCCTCGACTGGCATACCGAGCGCATGCCGGTCCTGGAGGCGTGGTGTGAAGATATCCGGGAGGCCGCCGTGGTGCAAATGGACTGGCCCGCCTCCGCCGGACCGCCGGGGCGGCCTGTGACAGCCGCCCTGCAGCGGGCCCTGGCCGGCGGAGCCCGCCTCTCTTTGCGGGCGGGCCGGCCTTCAGCCTTTCCCGGGGAATTACAGCCCTATGTGGTCAAGTCCCCCGGTGTCAGGACGCCGCTTACGGCCATCGACACCAGCTCGGTTTGGTACGGCTGCCCCTGGCCGGACGACCACCGGGTGGACCGCTTGAGCGTACGGTTAAGCGGAGAAAAGGTCTGCCGCACCCTGATGTATCTATTGGAGTTGGATTTGCGCAAAGGTTTCCTGGGAGGGCGCTATTCCGGACTGAGGGCTTACGTGGAGAACATGCTCACCTGTTCCGGCTGCGGCAGTCCGCTGACAGTCCGTGCCGGAACGGGCCACGGATATTTCCTGGGCTGCACGGCCTACCCGCGCTGCCGGCAGCCGGCCCAAAATCTGACGCCGGAAATCCTGGGACAATACCTGGCTGAAGCCGGGCTGAGCTGCCCGGCAGGTCATCTTTTGAAAACGATCACCTCCAGGCGCGGGCCGCTGGCTGTCTGTTCCCACAGTCCCCCCTGCCGCTGTGCCTTTCAGGTGAAGGATTTGTTGTAGTGCGTTCCTCGCCCACAAAGGTATCCCTGCTCTCCGGCACTGTATTATTCCCTCCTTGGTGAAACATTTCACATTAGCAGCTGGCCGCCAATCTCCCAGCTTAGCTTAGGTGTACAAGTTCAGTAGGAATTCCTGATCCAAAAAACGAATAAACAGATAGAAATTAACTTAAGGGTGATCTAATATGGCAGAAATCGATTTGCAACAATTGCTGATAACGTTATCATCGTGTCTGGACTTTGACAGCCGGGGTATAAACGCCCATCATCAAAAAGTATGCCAGATCAGTTTAAGCCTGGCGGACCAAATTGGATTAAGCCGGCGGGAGAGAAAAATAGTCGGCACGGCAGCTGTGATTCACGATATCGGGGTCAGAACGTGGGGAGAAAGAGACGTTTTGCTTAACTTCGAAGTTAACAACCCCTGGGACCATTGCATATCCGGCGCGGAGCTGGTAAGCAGATCTAAACGATTGGAACCCGTTGCCAATGTGATTCTTCATCACCACAACAATTTTGCCGGCGGCAATAAAATCGGTTTGGCGGGTCGGGATATTCCTTGCGCTTCCAGAATTATTCATTTGGCTGACCGGGTTGATATATTAATCAATAATCAACATAAACTGGGCAATCCCATATTATGCAGCGTAGAACAAATAACCGGGCAAATAAAAAAGCTTTCCGGAGCCGTCTTCGACCCCGAACTGGTGGAACAGTTTATGCAATTGGCCCGGCGTGAAAGCTTCTGGCTGGATTTAACTGCGCCGGAGGTGTTAAACAAGACCAAACTCCAGGATTTTGAATTTACCATCGATGTCGGTGTGAATGAGGTTTTACAACTGGCCAATTTGTTTGCGGACGTCATTGACAGAAAAAGCCCCTTTACATATCGCCACTCCCGTGGTGTGGCCGGCGCCGCCGTTCTTTTGGCTTCCGCGATGGGTTTTAAGGACAAAGAGCTTGTCAACATGAGAATAGCGGGACTATTGCATGATATAGGCAAGCTTTCAATACGCGACGGCATATTGGAAAAACCGGACCAACTGACCAAAGAAGAATTTGCCGAAATCAAGCAACATACTTACCATACTTATCACATACTCTGCAATGCCGGCGCTCCGAAAGAAATTGCCGAATGGGCGGCATACCACCATGAAAAGCTGGACGGCAACGGCTATCCTTTTCATTTGGAAGCCCCGCAAATTTCCCTGGGCTCAAGAATTGTCGCCGCGGCCGACGTTTTTACCGCCCTTCGCGAGGACCGGCCATACAGGCGGGGCATGGAAAGGCATTCAATAGAAAAGATTATGAACAACATGGTTTTAAAGTCGGCATTGGACAGGGAAGTTGTAGATAACCTTTTCGGCATCTATAAGCAACTGGATGAATTATTCAACAGCTTATAGCCGCGACAAAAAAGTTTAAATCCCCATAATACCGGGGATTTTCTTTTGTGCGACGGCAATGTAACAGCCAGGTTTCCAATGTTATTCCTTACTTCTTTAAATAATCTACGATATACCGACAAAACAATTCAAAATCATTGAGCCTGTTCTGCAAAATATAATGTAATTCTTCAGGAGTCACCTTGTTATATTCATGTATCAGGCGGTTTCGATAACCTGTCATACCGGCAATACGAACTGCAACTTCAACAGGGATGATACCGGCGTCCTTCAGCATATCAATAACCGAGCGGTAGTCCTTCGGCACTCCGGTACCGGTTTTCACCACCAAATGGCGCCCTAAATCAAATAAAGCTTCAATAGCCCTGCGCAACCTGTTTTCTGCAATGTCCACGAAATCCTCATTACGGGAAAATTCTTCACGCGGCACCCGGGCCAACACTTCCAACCGCTTGACGGCGCCGCGAATAATGTTCAACCTTTCGGTAACAAGATCCGGGTTATACATCCAAACCGTCCTCCTTGATGGATTCAAACAACTCGCGCCGGGCCATATCAAGGTGATACTTAAAATCCATGTACTCCCCGGATACAGCATATTCGAAATCAGTACGCAAATCATCGTCCACGGAATAAATAACGTCCCCTCTAGAAACCGCCTCAAAGCGCACCGGCAGGGACGCGGAGTGAAGGAACAGCAGGTCCGGTTCCAGTGGCGCCAATGCCTCAGCCAGTCGGGGGTACAAGCTCATATAAATGTCCACCTGTCTGTTGGCCGGCTGTTTCAAAAGGATCGCCAGGTCGACATCCCGAGCGTTTTGCTGATCATCTAAATAAGAGCCAAATAGGTACACTACTAAAACATCTTTGTAAGCACCGAATATTTCCCTTAAGGCCGACCTGATTTTATTATCCAGCATAAAACACACCCCGAAGACAATTTGCATTATTATACCATAAGGACCGTTAGCTCTTTCGGAAACTACCGTGCAACGTTAAGAAATTAGTAACTGTATTTTCCCAAGCACTTCTGTAGTAATCCGCATCGGGACGGTAAAAATATATTTCGCGTTTCTAGCTTGCCAGTCCAGGCTTTTAACCTGATCCGCCAGCACAACACCGGATACTTCCAGTCCATCTGGTAATAAAACCTCGAAAGGATAACCTTTTGCCTTTGACGTAACAGGGCATACCAGTACCAATCCAACTTTTCCGTTGTAACTTTGCGGTGATAATACCAGCGCCGGCCTAAACCCGGCCTGTTCATGCCCTGATTGCGGACTAAACTGCAACCACACTAGATCACCGCGGCCGGGAATATATTTTGCGTCCGCCGTTACCATGCTTCACGCCCAACAGGTTTTCCGGTGTCCGCTTCCCTGTGCAAATTTTCGGGTGTGACGTCGGACAATAATGTTTCCAGACTATAGCTCCTTGGCCGGATAATAATAGCGTCGTCCCCCAATATAATCTCAACAGGCGTGCCTTCTACCAGTCCCGCCTTCTGGGCCAGGGTTTTAGGAATTCGTATCCCCAAACTATTACCCCACTTTTGAATATGATATTGCATAACGATCCCCGCCTTTAACCCAATATGTTTATACATAGTATATACATAATATAAGCTGCAGTCAATATGTAGAATTTTTCCCCGATCTCTTTGCCGCCGTCCTTGATGGTGACCTGCCTGGTCGTGGCGTTCCAATCCACTTTCGCTTCCAGGGCTTCGCTGACGAAGCGGATCGGAACCCCTGCAGTCAGAAGTCAGGAGTCAGCAGTCAGAAGTCAGGAGTCAGAATGAGAAAACCAGCGAAAACATTCCATATTCTCGGGGCATTCTGAATCCTGACTCCTGAATTCTGAATACCTGAATAGTAACCCGAATTTTAATATTACCTGACTGAGAATTTGGAAAATATCTTGTTGCCAGCCTGCGGCTATGTTATGATTAACTGGCAGTATGGTTGGTAAAGCAGTATTTTGGTGTAAATTGTTACATACAGACAACACAGGGCAGGACGACAGAACGGCGGGTTACATTCTTTGGCGAGAACACCTGCGGGTGTTTTTTGTATTTTAATTAAGGAGGAGTACGGTAGGATGGGTAGGAAAAGAATGAGTTGGCTTGGTGCGGCGGTAGTGGTGCTATTGGCCCTGGCCCTGGCAGCCGGGGGTTGCGGCGCCCAGACTAAAGGGGAGGACGCCTATGTTATTGGCGCCATTTTTGACATTACGGGGCCGGCCTCGTCCCTGGGCATCCCCGAGCGGGATTCGGCCAAGCTGCTGGAGGAGCAGGTTAATGCCGCCGGGGGGATTCACGGCAAGCCCCTGAAGATTCTCATCGAAGACAATGAAAGCGATGCCACGGTGGCGGTGCGGGTGGCCAAGAAGCTGATTGATGCGGACAAAGTGCTGGCCATAGCCGGGCCCAGCACCAGCGGCACCTCCCTGGCCCTGGTGGACACAGTCACCAAGAGCGAGATTGCATTGGTTTCCGCCGCGGCCAGCCGGTTGATTGTGGAGCCGGTGGAGGAGCGGCACTGGGTGTTCAAGACCGCCCAGAATGACTCGGTGGTGGTGGAGAAAATTATCGCCTACCTGAAGGGGCAGGGGATTAACCGGGTGGCTTTTTTGAGCGTGAATGACGCCTTCGGCGACAGCGGCCGGGTGGAGTTTGAGACCGAGGCGGCTGCTGCGGGCCTGGAGGTGGTGGCCATGGAGCGGTTTAATGCCACCGACAAGGATATGTCCGCCCAGCTTACCCGGGTGCGCACCGCCAATCCCGGGGCCGTGGTGGTTTGGGCCATTCCCCCGGCGGCCTCCATCATAACCAAGAACTTCCGGCAGCTGGGCCTGGAGATGCCCCTGATTCATAGCCACGGCATCGGTAACCGGACCTTTATTGATTTGGCCGGGGAGGCCGCCAACGACGTGGTGTTCCCGGTGGGCAAGCTTTTGGTGGCCGAGCAGTTGCCGGATAGTGATCCCCGCAAGGAATTGCTGGTTGATTACGCCACCTCCTTTGAAGAGAAGTTCAAGCAGCCCCGGAGCACCTTTGGCGGGCACGGGTATGATGCCGTGGCCTTGATTGTGGAGGCCATCAAAAACGCCGGCCCGGAGGCCGACCGGGCGTCCATCCGGGATGAGCTGGAGAAAATCAGCGGCTATCACGGTATATCCGGCACTTACCATATGTCGGCCCAGGACCACAGCGGCCTGGACAGCAGCGCCCTGGTCATGGTGGGGATTAGAGAAGGCAAGTGGGTGATTATCGAATAATGGCCGGACCGGGTGAAATCCTGCAGTATCTGGTTACCGGACTGACCCTGGGGGGCATTTACGCCCTGATTGCCCTGGGCTTTGTACTGGTGTATAATGTTACCGGCATCCTCAACTTTACCCAGGGTGAATTTGCCATGCTGGGCGCGTTGTTGACAGTCAGCATTTACGGGGGCGGGCTTTCCCTGCCCCTTTCCATTACCCTGGCCGTGCTGCTGGTGGCGGTCATTGGCGGACTGTTCCAGCGACTGGCCATTGACGCCGCCCGTAATGCCTCGGTGGTAACCATGATCATTATAACCATCGGGGCCGCGGTGGCCCTGCGGGGTATCGGCCTGCTGGCCTGGGGCACCAACCCCTATATCCTGCCGGCCTTTTCCGGAGAGCAGATCATCCGGCTGGCCGGGGCCGCCATCATCCCCCAGAGCCTGTGGGTGCTGGGCATCGTGGTGCTGGTAGTGGCGGCGCTGTTTATTTTCTTTGAGCTTACCTACCAGGGCAAGGCCTTAAGGGCCTGCGCCGTCAACCAGCTGGCCGCCCGGCTGATGGGGATCAGTCCCCGGAACATGGCCATGCTGGTTTTCGGCCTGGCCGGCGCCCTGGGCGCTCTGGCGGGCATAGTCATCAGCCCTATCACCATGGCCACCTACGACATGGGGCTGATGCTGGGGCTCAAAGGCTTTGTGGCCGCTGTTATCGGCGGGCTGACCAGCCCCGGCGGGGCCGTGCTGGGGGGCCTGATCCTGGGCATTATAGAGTCCCTGGGGGCGGGCCTGGTGTCGTCCCACTACAAGGACTTGATTTCATTTGTGACCCTGTTGCTGGTACTGCTGTACCGGCCCGAGGGGCTCCTGGGCTTTACCCAGGGCAAAAGGGTTTAACGGAATTGAGGCAAAAGCCATGACCAAACACAGGCTGGCCAGGATTTACGGGCCGCTCCTCTTGGCGGCGGTGGTAATCCTGTTGCCGCTCATCTTAAATAATAATTATTACCTGGTTACTTTGATCACCGTGGGGATTTACACCATCGTTGTGGTGGGGCTTTGTTTGCTCATGGGCTATGCCGGCCAGGTATCATTGGGGCACGGGGCTTTTTACGGGCTGGGGGCCTATGGTTCGGCCATCCTGACGGTAAAGTACGGCCTGGGCCCCTGGCCGGCCATGTTCCTGGCCCTGGGGCTGACCTGCCTGGTAGCCTACGGCATCGGCAGGATAGCCTTCAGGCTGCGGGAGAACTACCTGGCCCTGGCCACCCTGGCCTTTGGCATCATTATTTTTATCTTTTTTAACGAACAGGTTGACATTACCGGCGGACCGTCCGGGCTGGGTGGCATTCCCTATATCAGCTTCCTGGGCTATACGATTAAAACAGACCTGGGGTATTATTACCTGGTGTGGGCCTTTGGGCTGGTGGCCATCCTGCTGGCCCAAAACATAGTGCACTCCCGCATCGGCCGGGCGCTTAGGGCTATTCACGGCAGTGAAGTGGCCGCCCAGAGCCTGGGGGTGAGGGTTTTTCAGTATAAGCTGCAGATTTTCGTCCTCAGCGCCGGTTTTGCCAGTGTGGCCGGCAGCCTGTACGCCCATTACATCACCTTTATCAGCCCCGGCGTGTTCAGCTTCAAGGCCTCCATTGATTTTGTGCTGATGGCGGTAGTCGGGGGCCTGGCCAGCGTCTGGGGGCCGCTGTTCGGGGTTGCCGCAGTGATTCTGTTAGGAGAATTTTTGCGGCACTTCATGCCCCACTTCATTCCCGGGGCCGGCGGCGAGTACGAGTTGATCTTCTTCGGGGTCATGCTGGTGCTGATTATCATCCTCACGCCCCAGGGCTTGACCTGCTGGCTGATGGATCTGGTTAAGAACAAGCGGGTTAAGTTCCTCAAACTGCCGGCGGCCGTGCCCCCCACTTCGGGGCGGACCGGGCCCGGGGCTGGGAAGGGGGAGCTATGAGCAGCCTGCTGGAACTAAAAGCCGTTTCTGTTTCCTTTGGGGGCCTGCTGGCCGTCAGCCGGCTCAGCTTTAGTGTGGATAAGGGTCAGGTTTATGCCCTCATCGGCCCCAACGGGGCCGGCAAAACCACGGTGTTCAACCTGATCACCGGGATTGTGCCCGCCGGCAGCGGGGAGATTATTTTTGACGGCCAATCCCTGAACGGGCTGCCGCCTTACCGGATAGCCGGGCTGGGGATTACCAGGACCTTTCAAAACTTGCAATTATTCGGTAACATGACGGTGCTGGAAAATGTCATGGTGGGCCGCCACCTGCGGGGCCGGACGGGACTGCTGGCCGCAGCCTTGCACCTGCCCGCCAAGCGCCGGGAGGAAGAGGAGATGCTGCAGGCGGCCCAAAGGCAGCTGGAGCTGGTGGGCCTGGAGGACAGGGCAGATTGGCCCGCCACCGCCCTTTCTTTTGGTGAACAGCGCCTGTTGGAACTGGCCCGGGCACTGGCCCCGGAGCCCGGCCTGCTGCTTTTGGATGAGCCGGCGGCCGGGCTGAACGCCGGTGAAAGCAGGTCACTGGTCGAACTCATCGCCCGTCTCAAGGACCGGGGCATTACCGTGCTGCTGGTGGAGCACGACATGGAAACAGTTATGTCCGTGGCGGACCGGATCCTGGTGCTGGACTTCGGGGTTAAAATTGCCGAGGGTCCGCCGGCCCGGGTTTGCTCCGATCCCGGGGTAATCAGCGCCTATCTGGGCGAGGAGGTGGATTAGATGCTGGTGGTGGAAGAGTTGCACGTCTACCACGGGGAAATCCATGCCTTGAGGGGTGTCTCCCTGCACGTTGGGGAGGGTGAACTGGTGGCCATTATCGGGGCCAACGGGGTGGGAAAGAGCACCCTGCTGGGTGCCCTGGCCGGCATCTACAAGCCGGCCCGGGGGAAAATAGTCTGGGACGAAAAAGATATTACCCGCCTGCCGGCGGAGAAGGTGGTTCGATGGGGCATTAGCCTGGTGCCGGAGCGGCGGCAAATGTTTGACACCTTGAGCCTCAAAGATAATTTACTGCTGGGGGCCTACCACCGCTACCGGCGGGACCGGGCCGGGGTTGCGGCAGACGCCGCCAGAGTGCTGGAAATGTTTCCCGCCCTGGCGGGTAAGGAAAAGGTGGCCGCCGGCAGCCTCAGCGGGGGGATGCAGCAGATGCTGGCCATCGGCCGGGGTTTGATGGCCCGGCCCCGGCTGCTGATGCTGGATGAGCCTTCCCTGGGCCTGGCGCCCCTGGTGGTCCGGGAGATTATGGCCACCCTGGCCAGGCTCAGGGAGGAGGGGACCACCATCCTCTTGGTGGAGCAAAATGCCCACGCCGCCCTGAAAATAGCCGGCCGGGTTTATATCCTGGAACGGGGCCAGGTATCCCTGGAGGGCGCCCCGGATCAGCTGAGGCAGGACCGGCAGGTCCAACGGGCCTACCTGCGGCAAACAAAATAAGTTATTACTATTTTTTAATGGGTTCAATTTTGCTTTAACAAGGGATTTATCTCTTCGTTGGGCAGGACTCTGACAATGAACAGGTCGGTCTGGCCGTATAAAGATACTTCCACGGGGTTGCGCCGGGGCCGGCGATCCTGGTCAAATAAAATGCGTACCCTGGGGAACAGGGCCTTGCCCTTGGGTGTGCTTTTAAAATGCCTTACCGGCAGACAGGGCATAAGTTATAAAGTAAATCATCCCCCTCAATATTCTTAATCGAGTTTTTCTTGTCAAGCTTTTTATAGCTGCCCTATTTGATACCCTATCACTTGGAGTTTACTCCAAGTCAAGAGGTTTTTGGGAAAGGCAAAGAGAAAAATTCCCAATGCTCGCAGAACATATTTATTGTTAAATTGTCAATGGCGCAAGCCATCCGCCGAGCCTGTAAACCCTTTTCTTTGATCAAATGCTCAGAAAATGGTCGGCTTCTGAGCGTCTGCGGAAAAGCCGGTCCGAGTTGAAACTCTTGTTAGCCGCGCTTATAGACTTCACGCCGATGACCAACCTTGACCACAATGATGATAAGCTCTTCGTCCTTGATCTCATAAATAATCCGATAGACTCCTTGACGCACACGGTATCGCTCCTGGGCTGAAAGTTTTTCACAACCAGTCGGGCGTGGTTCGTTTCTCAATGCGTCAATGCGCTTGAGGATCCGCCTTACATCTTTATTCGGTAGGTGCCGTAGATCCTTGGCCACGGACTCCTTAAAGCGAATCTCAAAGCTTGCCATGGGCCTTTAGGTTTTCCAACAGTGCTTCGTAGCTTATTGTAGGCTCGGCAACACGCTCTTCGAAAGCGGCCAAATCCTCCTGATCTTCCCGGAGAGCATGCCGAACAGCCTCATTTACCAAGTCCGATACCGAGCGGTGCGTCGAAGCCGCCTTTAACCGCAAAGCATTATGGATTTCAGGCTCGAAGTAGACAGTGGAACGCTTAGTGGCCTTACTCATTAAGAATCACCTCTCAAATCCATTATAGCGTTATGACATCATAGCGTCAAGACGTCTAGGTGCCTGGCACCTCATATCCCATAGGTGCCAGGCACCTCATATCTTTCCAACAAGGAGAATTATCCCAACCCCCGTCCCTTTCTATCGTAATGTTCTCCGTTTCAAACCGATACCGGACTTCCGCGTATCTTAATCCCAATTAATTACTCCAACTACGAAAGGAAAATGCCTGCAGCCGGCGAAGTCTTCAAATGCCACGATTAGCTAAATACTGCAGTATGGAAAGGGTGTTACGAGTCTTGGCCAGTGGCTTAAGTTCCAGAATCGACCGGCGGGCGATCAAGGTTTGGATTATTAGCGGAATCATCAAGACGACAGTATTTGCGCTCATAGCGGCGGCCATAGGGTTGTTTGTTACAGTTAGATTGTCTTGGGCCGGGGACTGGGTCTGGTGGCTGTGGGTTATTTCCGGACTATTGGTGGTTTCCTATGGGGTACTGGTAATCGGCATACTCCCGGGTCTCAATTGGCAACGCTGGCGTTACGAGGTAAGTGAACACCAAGTTGATCTGCAACGGGGAGTGTGGTATGTTAGGCGGACCCTGATCCCGATGGTTCGTGTTCAGCATGTGGATACAAAGCAAGGGGTTATTATGAGGCGCTACGGCCTGGCCGGCGTCACTATTTGGACGGCGGCGGACTGCCAGGAAATACCGGCCTTGTCCGTAGAGGCCGCGGACGAACTGCGGGACCGGATTGCCCGGTTGGCGAGGGTGTCGGACGATGACATCTAAGCCTCTTCACCTGCATCCCCTGGCCGCTTTGACGTTATCACTCAAGAATCTGAAGCATCTGGCTCTACCGTTGGTCGCTGTCATTGTGACAGACGGTTTTCGAGGGGAATCCGGCTTACCGTTTTTTATGATAATGGCCGGCGGAGGGATGTTCTTTTCTCTTATCATCGGCTGGGAATTGCTCTCCTGGCGCCGTTTCACCTATCAAGTCGAGGATAACGAATTACGCCTCCAGCAAGGAGTCTTTATTCGGCATCGAAAATTCATTCCGCTTGAGCGTATTCAAACGGTTGACCTGACACAGGGAGTTCTGCAGCGTCTCTTCAGGGTGGTAACGGTCAGGGTTGAGACAGCCGGCGGATTGAAATCGGAAGCCGAGTTGGCGGCAGTCAGCATAAAGGATGCTGAACTGCTTAGACAGAAACTGTTGGTAAACCGGGAACCCGGAACCGGCGAACAAGATCCGGCTTCCGAAACTGCTAAAGTCCTGTCAAATCGGGACCTCCTGGTCTTTGGGTTAACGTCGGGCGGCAGTCTCGGGATCGCAATTTCCGCTCTGTCAGGCGGATGGGCCATATTTGACGACCTTAATCTAGACTCTAATATGCACAAGTTCTTCGAGTGGATTTGGGTCTCCGGCTATGCATTGGCTTTTGCTCTCTGTGTGATTGCCGTCATTTGGCTCTTAGCTTTCGGGGGCATCTGCGCCCTTTATGGCGGGTTCTCTCTAACAAGATCGGAGGATAGGCTGCAGATCGCCCAAGGCTTTCTTTACCGTCGTGAAGTGTCAATCCCCATCAAGCGGATTCAGGCCGTATGCCTGATTGAGGGTATTCTGCGCCAGCCCTTCGGCTATGTAACCCTTCAGGTGGAAAGCGCCGGCTTTGCCACGGAAAGCAGCCAGAAGCTGTTGCTCTGGCCGCTGCTGCCCAGAAATCAAGTCGCGGGATTTTTGGAGGAATATCTCCCGGAATTTGCCCGGGACTTCGAACTGAAATCCCTTTCACCGACTGCCGGCAGGCGTTACATCCTTCAGTTTTTACTCCCCCTGACCTTGGTGGCGCTTCCTTTGTCTCTTTGGTTTAATTGGGGCAAATATGCGCTGCCTTTTCTTCCTTTGAGTCTGCTATGGGGGTTATGGAGATACAAAGATGCAGCCTGGAGCCTAAACGGCGACATGCTGGCCGTTCGTTTTCGCATTTTGAACCGGACCACAGCCCTCATCCCCCGGCATCGAGTTCAGTCTTTTACCCTGTCCCGATCACCCCTGCAGCGCCGGGCGGGATTGGCCAATTTTGGGATTCCGGTAGCGGGAGCCGCCTTCGGCTTGATTCACATATCAGAGTCTGACGGGGATAGGTTACTGGATTGGGTAAACCGATCGCAGAGCAGGGTCAACGGACACAACGGGCGAAGGAACGGCCGGCCCAGGCAATCGCAAGAGAATTCACCACACCGCTAGACGACACCAAGCAATCCCGGGCGCTAGGCATCGATTCAAATAAGTTAATAAGTTAGAAGTTAGTGCCTGGCACCAGTTTTTCCTAAAATTCAATTCACCCTGCAGCGTGTGCAAATCGTGAAAAAAATCATAGAGTAGATCCAGAAAATTTATTGTGTCCCGAATTTCCCGAATTTATAAATTGTTGACCTGTATCACAGAAAATTGCTATAATTGTTCCAGGTAAAGATAATAGCACCTTTGCTTTATGTTTATAAAAGATGAGGGGAAAATATGAGTACAAAGGAACTCCTGGAGTTGTACCCCTTAGTTTATTCTTTATAAGCGCATGATATTTGGCCCCCCCAGGGGTCTTTTACCATTATCCTCAAGGCTGATGATAGATTAAGAGTTACAAATTAAACTTCAATTGCTTTAAACCACCGCATAGAGTTGATACGAAAAACCCAGGCCGGTAAGAAGGATATAAGGTCGGCAGTTTTAACGAGACAATAGGAAACGTTCAAACATAATCACAGTCCTACTCCTTTTTTTGGAACAGTTCTTGTGTAATTAGCATAATTATGATAATATTAAGCAAAGCTGTGATGGGGGGGAAAAACATGCCGCATATCAGACCTGTATCCGATCTTCGCAATAATTTTGCGGATATATCGAGAACGGTTCACGAGAGTTCCGAGCCGGTTTTTCTGACAAAGAACGGCTACGGCGACATGGTAGTCATGAGCATGGAGGCCTTTGAGCGCCTTCAGTTTGACAGCGAGGTTTACTTCAAGCTGAAAGAGGCGGAGCTGGAAGCGGAGACCACCGGCAAACGATTTTCTCATAAGGAAGTGTTTTCCGGCCTGAGGCGCAAACTTCAGGAAAAGGTAGCGGAGGATGTATAGTCTCTCGTATCTGCCTGTTGCCAGTCGTGACATTGCGGATGCCGCGCTTTACATCGCGGAGACTCTCAGCGCGCCAAAGGCGGCTATCGATCTGCTCGAAGTATTGGACCTCGCCATATCCCGCCTGAAGGAGCTTCCGTATTCCTGCCGTGTCTACCAACCGGCAAAGCCTTTGGAGCGTGAGTATCGCATCCTGAATGTCAAAAATTACGCCGTGTTTTATACTGTCAACGAACAAGAAAAAACCGTGGAGATTTATCGTGTGTTCTATGCCAAGAGGGACCTTGATAAACAGCTTTAAACGGTTCGTTCTTTCTTTGCCTGGTGGGCGGGTCTTACAGGCTGTGTGAAGATAAAAAAACCAAAAGAGGACAGGTAACTTTTTCGCCAAGCGAAAATAGTAGCCTGTCCTCTTTTGAGTCTTACGGATGCTGCCCCTAGCGATTTGTTAAGTAAGACATCCAGGCCGCAGAAGCGGCGCCGGCAGAGAATGAAAAGGGAAGGGGACGGATGCTTGCCAGCGCTGGAATTTATCACTGAACTAATCCGCCCTAAGACCCCCGCCTCTGTAGGCGGCGGGTTTCAAAGGGCGGTTAAGTCCAGTATGGACTCGGCTAACATTCAGAGGGGGTTGAATCCCCCTCTGAATGAAGTCTCGTTCAATATGTGTTATAATGTGTTAGATTTTGTATATTTAGAAGAGCCAGGTTTCGTATGGCCTGACGGGAGGGATTATAGATGTCCAAGCTGTGGAGCGGCAGGTTTACCCGGGAAACTGACCGGCTGGTGGAAGATTTCCACTCCTCCATTTCCTTTGACCAGAGGCTTTACCGCTATGATATTAAAGGAAGTATGGCCCATGCCCGGATGCTGGCCAAAGTAGGCCTTATCACCGGCGCCGAGGCCCGGGAGATAGTGCGGGGACTGGAGGAAGTTCTGGCCGACATTGAGGCCGGCCGGGTCGAGTTTGCCGTGGAGGCCGAGGACATTCACATGAATGTGGAGCAGTTGCTCACCGCCAAGGTTGGGGAGGTGGGCAAAAAGCTGCACACCGCCCGGAGCCGCAACGACCAGGTGGCCCTGGACGTGCGCATGTATTTAAAGGATGAAATAGATGAAATCACCCGCCTGCTGGTTGATCTTCAGGTTACCCTGCTGGATTTGGCCGGGGTCCACACCGGCACGGTAATGCCCGGCTACACTCACCTGCAGCGGGCCCAGCCCATCACTCTGGCCCACCACCTGCTGGCCTACGTGCAGATGTTCAGCCGGGACCAGGAGCGGATGCAGGACTGCCGCAGGCGCACCGATGTGATGCCCCTGGGCTCCGGTGCCCTGGCCGGCACCACCTTCCCCCTGGACCGGGAACTGGTGGCCGGCGCTCTGGGCTTTACCGCGGTGACCGAGAACAGCCTGGACGGCGTAAGCGACCGGGACTTTGCCGTGGAATTCGCCGCCGCGGCCTCCTTGGTGATGGTGCACCTGAGCCGCTTCTGCGAGGAAATAATCCTCTGGTCCAGCGCCGAGTTTGGCTTTATTGAGCTGGATGACTCCTTCAGCACCGGCAGCAGTATGATGCCCCAGAAAAAGAATCCGGACGTGGCCGAGCTCATCCGGGGTAAGAGCGGCCGGGTATTCGGTGGCCTGCAGGCTTTGCTGGTAATGCTCAAAGGGCTGCCCCTGGCCTATAACAAAGACATGCAGGAGGATAAGGAGGCCCTTTTTGATGTGGTGGACACGGTCAAGAAATGCCTGCTCACCTTCCGGCCCATGGTTGAGACCATGCGGGTGCGGGCCGACAGAATGAGCCTGGCCGCCCGGGGTGGCTTCACCAACGCCACCGACCTGGCCGACTACCTGGTGGGCCGGGGCGTGCCCTTCCGGGAGGCCCACGAAATAGTGGGGCGGGCCGTGCTAAACTGTGTGCAGCGGGACATCGCCCTGGACCAGCTGACCTTGGACGAGTTCCGGGCCCTCTCGCCCCTGGTGGGGGAAGATGTGTACGAATACATCAGTGTCGAGCGGTGCGTCGCAGCCAGGAAACTGCGGGGCGGGCCGGCCCCGGAGGCGGTTGCCGGGGCCCTTGCCCGGGCCTGGGACCGGCTCAAGGCCTGAGCTGCGGGCCAAAGATGGGAAGTGTATTAGTTTGACTTGGGAAAACATGGTGCTGGCGGTGCTGATAGGATCCCTGATCGGTTACGTGACCAATTGGCTTGCCATCCGGATGCTGTTCCGGCCCCTTACGGAAAAGAAAATCTTGAGCTGGCGCATTCCCCTGACCCCCGGGGTGATTCCCAAGGAAAAGGAGCGCCTGGCCGGCAGCATCGGGGATACGGTGGGCAATCTGCTGCTCAATGAGGAGCAGGTGGTGGCCCGCCTCCTGGCCCCGGCCGTGGAGGAGCAGGTGCGGAACTTTATTCGGCGAGCCGGGGAGCAGTCCCTGGAGGACCGGCGCACAATCAGGCAAATCCTGACCCGGCTGGGGGCGCCGGAGGAGGAAATGGAGCAGCTTATTAAAAATGCGGCCCGTTATCTGGCCGGCCTGCTGCAGGACTCCGCCTATCGCCGCCGCCTGGCCGCGGCCCTGGCCGGGGCGGCTGACTCCCTGCTGGACCGCCGGGTGCGGGATTTGGTTTTTTCCCGGGGGTACGGGGAGTTCAAGGAGGGCCTGGAGCAGGCCCTGGAGCAGCTGCTGGCCGGTGAGCCGGCCCGGCAGGCGGCCCGGCGGGCCGTGGAGCGCCGCCTGCTGCTGGCTGCCGGAAACGAGCAGCCATTATCCGAACTGCTGCCGCCGGAGTTATTGGAGCAGCTGGTGGGGCTGGTGGAGGCCCGGGGGCCGGATATTGCCGCGGCCCTGCAAAACTATATTCAAAGCCCCGCCACCAGGACCCGGCTCAAAGCAAAGATCAGTCGTTTCTTTGAGGAAAACCTGTTCAAGCGGGTGGTGGGCAACGTATTCAACCTCATCGGGGCCGACTCCCGCACCCTGGCCAGGCGGGCGGCGGAAGAAATAGTGGAGTTTTTGGCCGGCCCCCATAACCAGGCCGAAATAAGCCGGCAAGTGGGCGCCATGTTCCGGGACTACCTGAACCAGAGCCCGGCCCGGCTGCTGCCGGCCGGCCTCAAGGCCCGGGAGGAAATACTCGGTCACCTGGCCGGATGCCTCACAGAAGTCCTGACCAGTCCCGGCAATGCCGCCCGGCTGCTAAACGACCTGGACCTGGCCCTGGCCGGCCAGGAGTCCAAAACCTGGCGGCAGCTGTTGAATATCCCGGCCGCAGACCAGGGCGCCAGCCTGAGCGAAGACCTGATCTACCGCCTGCTGGGCGCCGCCCCCGGGCCGCGCCTGGAGCAGACCCTGCACCGGCTGCTGCAGGCGTTGGCCGCCCGGTGCCTGGATCTTCCGGTTAAGGACCTGGCTGAGTTTTGGGGTAAATTTGGCCCCCCTGCCCTGGAGGAGGACCTGGTGCGCCACTACCAGAACTTTGTCCGCACCAGAGTACCGGGCCTCATAGGCTTTGTCAACGTTAACGGGATGGTCCGCCACCGGGTGAACGAACTTGATGTGCTGCAGGTGGAGGACATGATGCTGGGCATCATGCGCAAGGAACTGGTGGCCATCACCTGGCTGGGCGCCCTGCTGGGAGCGGTCATCGGGCTGGCCATGGCGGGCCTGCAATACTTTTTGTAGTGTGCGCGTCCATTTGACCCGGGGGCAAAATTGGCAGGAAAACTGTTGACCTGAATAGCTATTTCCGGTATACTTCTTATCAAGCTTAAAAGCAGAGGTTATGAAGGGGATCGTAGCCTTGCGGGCCAGGGGTCAGAGAGCCGGGGTAGCTGAAAACCGGCGCCTGGCGCAGGTGAAACATCACCCCGGAACTGCCGGCTGAAAGGAGCAACACCTACTAGGCCCGGCCGGGTTGGCCAACCCGTTAGCAAAACCGTGTTTAAAACATACCAAGGGACCCTTGCCGCGAGGCAGAGGTAAGCAGGGTGGTACCGCGTGAGGAATAAGCCTCTCGTCCCTGGCAGCTTTAAAGAGGTTGCCGGGAGCGGGGGGAATTTGCTTTTTCAGGCTAAATATGGAAATGGGTGAGGGAAGTGCACTGGGGTTTCGCCTCTTGTTCAGCCAAGTTTTGTTGAGGATTAAAAAATATAATGGGAGAGTGTGGAATGAGCTTGACAATTTATCTTGACGGTAAATATGTTCCGCGGGAAGAGGCAGTGGTTTCCGTTTTCGATCATGGCCTGCTATACGGCGACGGTGTGTTTGAGGGCATTCGGGCCTACCATAACCGGGTGTTCAAACTCCAGGAACACCTGGAGCGCCTGTACGAGTCCGCCCGTTCCATTAACATGACCATTCCCATCGGCATCGAAGAAATGCAGGAGGTTGTACTGGAGACCTGCCGCCGCAATAACCTGCGGGATGCCTACATACGCCTGGTAGTAACCCGCGGCGTTGGCGACCTGGGACTGGATCCCCGGAAATGCCCCCGCCCGACCATATTCTGTATTGCGGCCTCCATTCAGCTATACCCCGGGGAGTTTTACGAAAAGGGCCTGGACGTGATTACCGTGGCCACCCGGCGTAACCTTCCCGAGGCCTGCAACCCCAGGGTCAAGTCCCTTAACTATCTGAATAACATCTACGCCAAAATTGAGGCCAACCTGCACGGGGTTTTAGAGGCCATTATGCTCAGCGCCGACGGCTACGTGGCCGAGGCCACCGGGGACAACATCTTCCTGGTCAAGAACAGCGTGCTGATTACCCCGCCCGCCCACCTGGGCATCCTGGAGGGGATTACCCGGAACACCGTTATGGACCTGGCCCGCAAAATGGGTATTACCGTGGCGGAAAAAGTATTTACCCGCCATGACATTTACATTGCCGACGAGTGCTTCCTCACCGGCACCGCGGCCGAAGTCATTCCCGCCGTTAAAGTGGACGGCCGCCCTATTGGCGCCGGCCAACCCGGGGAAATGACCAAAGAATTGATTGAAGCCTTCCGGGAGCTAACCAAATACGACGGCCCGCAAATTTTTGCCGATTAAACAAGTTTCTTAACAATAATGTGATAGAATCCACAGCAGGCCGGGCAACCGGCAAAAACAGCAAAACTTTACAAGGGGGTTTTAAAATGCGCAGCGACGCCATGACCAAAGGACTGGAGAAGGCCCCGCACCGTTCCCTGTTAAAAGCCCTGGGCTGCATCGACCAGGAGCTGGAAAGGCCGCTGATTGGGGTGGTGAACTCCTTCAACGAAATAGTGCCCGGGCACATTCATCTGCGGGAGATCGCCGGGGCGGTAAAAAGCGGGGTGCGCCTGGCCGGCGGGACACCCATGGAATTTCCGGCCATTGCGGTGTGTGACGGCCTGGCCATGAACCATACCGGGATGAAATACTCCCTGCCCAGCCGGGAGCTAATCGCCGACTCAGTGGAAGTAATGGCCCGGGCCCATCCTTTTGACGGCCTGGTGCTGATCACGGCCTGTGACAAGGTGGTGCCCGGCATGCTCATGGCCGCTGCGCGGCTGAACATCCCCGCCATCGTCGTCAGCGGCGGGCCGATGCAGGCCGGCAAATACAAGGGGCAAGACATTTCCCTGAGCAACATGTTTGAGGCCGTGGGCCAGGTCAAGGCCGGCAAGATGACCGCCGCAGAACTGGCGGAGATGGAAGAAGTGGCCTGTCCCGGCTGCGGCTCCTGCGCCGGCATGTTTACCGCCAACTCCATGAACTGCCTGACCGAGGCCCTGGGTCTGGCCCTGCCGGGCAACGGCACCATTTTGGCCACAACAGCGGCCCGGCGGCGCCTGGCCAAACTCACCGGCGTAAAAATCCTGGACCTGGTCCGGGATAACATCAAGCCCCGGGATATTATGACCCAAGCCGCCTTTGACAACGGCCTGGCCCTGGACATGGCCCTGGGCTGCTCCACCAACACCGTGCTGCACCTGCCCGCCATAGCCCACGAGGCCGGCATCAAACTGGACCTGGAGAGAATAAACGAGGTAAGCGGCCGGATCCCCAATCTGTGCAAACTCAGCCCGGCCGGCCCCTACCACATTCAAGACCTTGACGAGGCCGGCGGCGTCCAGGCCGTACTGGCCCAGCTGGCCCGGCAAAACCTGATTGACACAACTCTGCTCACCGCCAGCGGCAAAACCGTGGCCCAAAACATTCAGGGCCGTGAAGTCATCAGGCCCGAAGTAATCCGGCCGGTGGATGATCCCCACAGCCCCACCGGCGGCATCGCCGTCCTGAGGGGCAACCTGGCCCCGGACGGAGCCGTGGTCAAACGCTCCGCCGTGGCCGAAGAAATGCTGGTCCACAGCGGCCCGGCCCGGGTCTACGAATCCGAGGAAGAAGCCGTAGAGGCCATCATGGGCGGCGTCATCAACAAGGGTGACGTCATCGTCATCCGCTACGAAGGCCCCAGAGGCGGCCCCGGCATGCGGGAAATGCTCACCCCCACCGCCACCGTGGCCGGCATGGGCCTGGACAAAGACGTCGCCCTGATCACCGACGGCCGCTTCAGCGGCGCTACCCGGGGCGCCTCCATCGGGCACATCTCCCCCGAGGCGGCCGAGGGCGGACCCCTGGCCGCAGTGCGGGAGGGCGACATCATAGAAATCGACATCCCCAACTGCAGCCTCAACGTAAAACTAACCCCGGCCGAACTGGCCGCCCGGCTCCAGGAGTGGCAGCGCCCCGAGCCAAAAATAACCGGCGGCTACCTGGCCCGCTACGTCGCAGCCGTAACCTCGGCCAGCACCGGCGCCATACTGAAATAGCAGCACCTGAATGGGGTACCAAAGAAAATGCGGAGTCTAAAATAGATACCTTTTATGCCGGGGGCCGGTGTAAAAATAACACTGGCCCCATTACAAACCTACCTTATTACTTTCTGGAACGGAACACCATGATGCCCGGGGGTCGGTGCTTATCCGGAGCGCAGCGGAGCACCGGGTGCGGTGTCTAGCCCGTCATATCCCCAGAGGATGACCCCGAAAGGGCGTAAAGTAGCTTAACGGGTAATGCAGCAGGCGGGCAAAGCAAATAACTCACCGGGGTCAGAGAAAGTTGCGCAGCAAGCGAGGAATAACACCGGACCCTTTGCAAGCCTACCTAGATACCGATCAAGAACAGATTCCCATGATGCCGGGGGCCGGTGCTTATGCGGTAGTTTGCAGGCGAAGAATAACACCGGCCCCCAGGGAAGTCTAACTAGATATCCCGGCTAAACCACTAAAATAACGTGGTCTAATGAATTATATTCTTTAAGCAACAGCGAGTACTTACTTAACATAAATACAGGGCCCGGCAACAGCCGGCCCGTAAAAATGGAGGTGGAGGGTGTGAAAAAGTCCGGAGCTGAAATACTAATTCAAAGCCTTATGGCCGAAGGTGTCGACACCATATTCGGCTATCCGGGAGGCCAGGTCCTGCCCATCTACGACGCTCTTTACGACGCCGACATCAGACATATCCTGACCAGACACGAACAGGGAGCGGCCCACGCCGCCGACGGATACGCCCGGGCCTCCGGCCGGCCGGGGGTATGCCTGGCCACATCCGGCCCCGGCGGCACCAACCTGGTGACGGGCATTGCCAATGCCTACATGGACTCGGTGCCCATGGTGGCCCTGACAGGCCAGGTACCTATGGCCATGCTGGGCCGTGACTCCTTCCAGGAGGCGGACATAACCGGCATAACCTTACCCATTACCAAGCACAACTATATAGTCAAAAACGTCGACGACCTGGCCAAAACCGTGAAAGAAGCCTTTCACATAGCCACCACCGGCCGGCCGGGGCCCGTACTCATAGACATTCCCCGGGACGTTTCGGCGGGCCTGACAGAATACGAAGAACCAGGCCCGGTGAACCTGCCAGGCTACCGCCCGGTGGCCGAACCGGATCAGGAACAGCTATTGCGGGCCGCCAGGGCGATCATGAAATCCGAGCGGCCCGTTATTTATGCCGGCGGCGGGGTAGTCAACTCCGGCGCCCACGAAGAACTGAAGCAACTGGCGGAAATGCTCCTGGCCCCGGTGGCCACCACCCTGATGGGACTAGGCGGCTTCCCCGGCGACCATCCTCTGGCCCTGGGCATGCTGGGTATGCACGGCAGCAAATACGCCAACTATGCCGTTTGCGAAACCGACTTGCTGATCGGGGTGGGCGCCCGCTTTGACGACCGGGTAACCGGCAAAATAGACGCCTTTGCCAGCGACGCCACAATCATCCACATCGACATTGACCCGGCGGAAATCAACAAAAACGTAAGGTGTAACATCCCCATCGTAGGGGACGTAAAAATCGTGCTGCAGCAACTGATCAAAACACTGCAGCCGCGTTTGCAAAGCGTTTGGCGGGACAAAATAGACCAGTGGAAAAAGGAGTACCCGCTGAACTTTGACAACAACGGCGCCCTCAAGCCACAAAAAGTGATCCGGGAAATTTACAACGTAACCAAAGGCCAGGCCAGAATTGCCACCGACGTGGGCCAGCACCAGATGTGGGCCGCCCATTACTATACCTATACCAGGCCCCGCTCCTTTATCTCATCCGGCGGCCTGGGCACCATGGGCTTCGGCCTGCCGGCCGCCGTCGGGGTGCAGGCGGCCTGCCCCGATGAAACCGTCTTCAGTATTTCCGGGGACGGCAGCATCCAAATGAACATCCAGGAAATGATGACCGCGGTGAACTACGAACTGCCGGTCAAAGTGGCCGTCCTGAACAACGGCTTCCTGGGTATGGTCCGGCAGTGGCAGGAGCTGTTCTATAACCGCCGCTACTCCTATACCGAACTGGTTAACCCCGACTTTGTAAAGCTGGCCGAGGCCTACGGGGCGGAGGGACTCAGGGTGACCAAGCCAACCCGGGTGGTGCCCGCCCTGGAAGAAGCCCTGTCCATAAACAAGCCCGTGATGCTGGACTTCATCATCGAGCGGGAAGGAAACGTTCTGCCCATGGTTCCGCCGGGGGAAACCCTGGATAAAATGCTGGGCTAAAACAGGAGGGAAAGGTATGCGCCACACCTTAGCGGTATTAGTGGAAAACAATCCCGGTGTCCTGGCCCGGGTAGCCGGACTCTTTAGCCGGCGGGGCTATAATATTGACAGTTTGGCGGTGGGCCGGACAGATAATCCTACCGTTTCCCGGATGACCATAGTGGTGGAAGGGGATGCCCGGGTTTTGGAGCAAGTTACCAAACAGCTGCACAAGCTGGTGGACGTAATCAAAATCAGTGACGTCACCTCCGATGAGTATGTTGACCGGGAACTGGTGATGATCAAGGTAGCGGCTGACCCAGCCCAGCGGGGCGAGATCATGCAAATTGCCGATGTCTTCAGGGCCAGAATCGTGGACCTGGGCAAAAAAACCCTGACCCTGGAATGTACCGGCAATGACGGTAAAATAAATGCCTTTGAGGAATCACTGCGTCCTTACGGCATCAAAGAGCTGGTAAGGACCGGTAAAATAGCTATGCTGAGGGGTTCCCGCTACACGGGACTAACCGTCAACGGAACAAAAGAGGAGGAATAATTGTGGTTAAAGTTTATTATGATCAAGATGCGGACCTGGGCGTACTGCAGGGCAAGATAATCGCCGTGGTGGGTTACGGCAGCCAGGGCCATGCCCAGGCCCAAAACCTCAAGGACAGCGGCCTGAACGTAGTGGTGGCCCTGCACCAGGGCAGCGCCAGCCGGGCCAAAGCCGAGGCCGCCGGACTGACCGTACTTACGGTGGCCGAAGCCGCCCGGCAGGCCGACGTCATTCAAATCCTGGTGCCGGACGAAATCCAGGCCGGCCTGTACAAAGCAGAAATCGGCCCCTGCCTCACCGGCGGCAAGGCCCTGATGTTCAGCCACGGGTTCAACATCCACTACGGCCAGATTGTGCCCCCGGCGGATGTGGACGTATTTCTGGTGGCCCCCAAGAGCCCCGGCCACATGGTGCGGCGGATGTACCAGGACGGCGTGGGCGTGCCCGGGCTGGTGGCCATCCACCAGGATGCCACCGGCAAGGCCAGGGAAATTGCCATGGCCTATGCCAAGGGCATCGGCTGCACCAGGGCCGGCGTGTTTGAAACCTCCTTCAAGGAAGAAACCGAAACCGACCTGTTTGGCGAGCAGTGCGTACTGTGCGGCGGTGTCAGCGAGCTGATCAAGGCCGGGTTCGACACCCTGGTGGAAGCCGGCTACGCCCCGGAAATGGCCTACTTCGAGTGCCTGCACGAACTCAAGCTGATTGTGGACCTGATCAACGAGGGAGGCCTTAGCTTCATGCGCTATTCCATCAGCAACACCGCCGAGTACGGTGACTACATGGTGGGCAAACGGATCATCACCGGCGAAACCAGGGCGGAAATGAAAAAGGTCCTGTCCGAAGTGCAAAACGGCGAGTTTGCCAAGCAGTGGATCCTGGAGAACCAGGCCAACCGCCCGGTGTTTAACGCCATCCGCAAGCAGGAACAGGCAGGCCAGATTGAGCAGGTGGGGGCTGAGCTGCGGAAAATGATGCCCTGGCTGAAGAAGTAGTCGTCGGACGTCGGGCGTCAGGCGTCGGAAGTTGGGCGTCGGAAGTTGGACGTCAGGCGTCGGGCGTTGGACGTCGGGCGTCTGATTATAAGACTCATACAAATCTATCGCCGCCTTTGCAGCGCCGCCAGTCCGGTCCGAAACAAGCCGGGGTGCTGTCGGCGCGGAGCACTGGAGTGAGCGGTGATAACGCCGTGCCTTAACACCGGTTTCACTGAATATATACCTCCTGGCGCGCCTATAGAGATCTTGCAGACAGTAAGATAATGAATACGAGGCGGCCCGTTCGATAAACAAGAATGGGCCGGAGTGAACATATAAGTGAACATATAAGGGGGGGAAGAGCTGTGGAAATCACTGCGGCGGAAGCCCTGGTCAAGTGTCTGGAAAAAGAGGGCGTAGATCTTATTTTCGGCTACCCTGGCGGGGCTGTCCTGCCGGTTTATGATGCCCTGTCCAAATCCAAAATCCGGCATGTCCTGGTACGTCATGAGCAGGGTGCGGTGCATGCGGCCGACGGCTACGCCCGGGTAACGGGCCGGGTGGGGGTGGTCATGGCCACCTCGGGCCCCGGGGCCACCAACCTGGTGACGGGTATCGCCAATGCCTATATGGACTCCATACCCCTGGTGCTGTTTACCGGCCAGGTGCCCACCAGCCAGGTGGGAACCGATGCCTTTCAGGAAGTTGACATAACGGGCATAACCCTGCCCATTACCAAGCACAATTACCTGGTTAAAGACGCCCAGAAGCTGCCTGCCATTATTAAAAACGCCTTTCACATCGCGTCCACGGGCAGGCCCGGCCCGGTGCTCATCGACCTGCCCCGGGATGTGGCCTCGGCCCTGATCAAGTTTCAGTATCCCGGGTCCGTAAGCCTGCGGGGCTTCAAGCCCGTGCTCCGGGGTCATCCCGCGAAAATCAGCCAGGCCGCCAAGCTAATGCTTGAGGCCAGGCGCCCGGTGATCTATGCCGGCGGGGGCATCCTGAACAGCAAAGCCAGCGCCGAACTGCTGGCCCTGTCCGAGATGATCAACGCCCCGGTGACCAATACCTTCATGGGGCTGAGCAGCTTCCCCGGCGAGCACCCGCTGTTTTTGGGCATGCTGGGCCTGCACGGCACCCGCTACGCCAACCTGGCGGTAACCAATTGCGATTTGCTCATTGCCCTGGGGGCCAGGTTTGATGACCGGGTAACGGGCAAAATTGCCGCCTTCGCGCCCCGGGCCAAGATCATCCATGTGGATATCGACCCGGCGGAGATTGGCAAAAACGTGATCATAAATGTCCCCATCGTGGGGGATGTTAAAAATGTGCTACAGTCCCTGCTGCCCCAGCTGGAGCCCCGCTCCAACCAGGAGTGGGCGGACCAGATCAAGGCCTGGAAGGAGCAGTATCCCCTTACCTACGGCAGTGACGGGTCCTTAAAGCCCCAGTGGGTGGTGGAGGAGCTGTACCGCCAAACCCGGGGTGAGTGTACCGTGGTTACCGATGTCGGACAGCACCAGATGTGGGTGGCCCAGTTTTATAAATTCAAGTATCCCGGCACCCTGGTGTCCTCCGGCGGGCTGGGTACTATGGGCTTTGGCCTGCCGGCGGCGGTGGGCGCCCAGCTGGGCAGCCCCGGTAAGCAGGTGGTTCTGGTTACCGGCGACGGCAGCATCCAGATGACTTTGCAGGAGCTGGCCACCGCCGTGGAGCAAAAGCTGCCCCTGAAAATAATCATCCTTAACAACTACGTGCTGGGCATGGTGCGCCAGCTGCAAACGATTTACTGCGAGGGCCGCCATACCGCCGTGAATTTTGGCTTCCACCCGGACTTTGAAGCCCTGGCCGGGGCCTACGGCATCAAGGGGTATACCGTGCGCACCGGGGAAGAACTGCGGCGGGCGCTGCCGGAGATGCTGGCCCATGAAGGCCCGGCGCTAATCAATTGTATGGTTAACCCTGATGAAAATGTTTCGCCCATGGTCCTGGCGGGCAAGTCTATTGACGAGGCTATTGACTGCTAAAGGCGGAAGTTGGAAGTTAGAGAGTTGAGAGTTGAGAGTTGAGAGTTGAGAGTTGAGAGTTGAGAGTTGAGAGTGGAGAGTGGAGAGTTGAGAGTTGAGAGTGGAGAGTGGAGAGTTGAGAGTTGAGAGTTGAGCCGGCGGTGGCCGCCGGGGTTTCAGCACTGACATTCTGGAGGCCGGCGCCCGGGCCTGCGTGAATGCTGTAAACAAACTGGTATATGACTTGCGTAAAACAAGGGAAGACTAAGAGGTGAAATAAACATGCCCATGACAATTACCGAGAAAATCCTGGCAGACCACGCCGGCAAGGACATGGTAAAGCCCGGTGAACTGATTAACGTCAGGGTGGACCTGGCCCTGGGGAACGACATTACCGCCCCGGTGGCCATCCGCGAGTTCGAGCGGATTGGCGTGGCTACCGTGTGGGACCGCGATAGGGTGGCCCTGGTGCCGGATCACTTTGTGCCCAACAAGGACATCAAGTCGGCGGAACAAGCCAAAATGCTCAAGGAATTTGCCCGCAAGCACCAGCTAACAAACTATTTCGAGGTAGGCCGTATGGGCATTGAGCACTGCCTGCTGCCGGAGCAGGGCCTGGTGGGCCCCGGGGATCTGGTGATTGGCGCCGACAGCCACACCTGCACCTACGGGGGCCTGGGGGCTTTCTCCACCGGCGTGGGCAGCACCGATCTGGCCGCCGCCATGGCCCTGGGGGAAACCTGGCTGAAGGTGCCCGAATCCATCAAGTTTATCTACAAGGGTGAGCTGAAGCCCTGGGTCAGCGGCAAGGATTTGATTCTGCACACCATCGGGGACATCGGGGTGGACGGGGCCCTCTACCAGGCCATGGAATTCACCGGCCCGGTAATTGAGGCCCTGGACATGGACGGCCGGCTGACCATGTGCAATATGGCGGTGGAGGCCGGGGCCAAGAACGGCATCATCGCCCCGGACGAAATCACCCGCCGGTATGTGGAGGGCCGGGCCAAGAGAGAGTACGTTTTTTACAACAGTGACAGCGACGCCGCCTACGCGGCGGTTTACGAATATGACGTGAGCCAAATCGAGCCCCAGATCGCCTTTCCCCACCTGCCCTCCAACACCCGGCCGGTCAGTCAGTCCACCGGTGTAAGCCTGGACCAGGTGGTCATCGGCTCCTGCACCAACGGCCGGATGGAGGATTTGCGGGTGGCCGCGGGACTGCTCAAGGGCCGCAAGATCAGCGACCAGGTGCGCCTGATTGTCATCCCCGGCACCCAGGAAATCTACCTGCAGGCCATGCGGGAAGGCTTGATCGAAATCTTCATCAATGCCGGCGGCGCCTTCAGCACCCCCACCTGCGGGCCGTGTTTGGGCGGCCACATGGGCATTTTGGCCCCCGGGGAGAAGTGCCTGGCCACCACCAACCGTAACTTTGTGGGCCGCATGGGCCACCCGGAAAGTGAAGTTTACCTGGCCAGCCCGGCAGTTGCCGCCGCCTCGGCGGTGCTGGGGCGCATAGCACACCCGGAGGAGGTGGCCTGATGAAAAAGCTGGAAGGCAAGGCCTGGAAATTTGGCGCCGATATCGATACCGATGCCATCATACCCGCCCGCTACCTGAATACCTCGGACCCGGCCGAACTGGCCAAACACTGTATGGAAGACGCCGACCCGGCCTTCCCGGCCAAAGTGCAGCCCGGGGACATCATTGTGGCGGACAAAAACTTTGGCTGCGGCAGCTCCCGGGAGCATGCCCCCATTGCCATCAAGGCCGCCGGGGTAAGCTGTGTGGTGGCCGCCACCTTTGCCCGGATTTTCTACCGTAACGCCTTCAACATCGGCCTGCTGATCTTTGAGTCGCCGGAAGCGGCGGCCGGCATAGCTGAGGGGGACCGGGTGGCGGTGGATGTGGAGAGCGGGGTCATCACCAACTTGACCAGGGGCGAGGAATACCGGGCAACCGCCGTACCACCCTTCATGCAGCAAATTATCGCCGCAGGAGGACTAATAAACTACGTGGCCGAAAGGGTGAAAAAGTAATGTATAAGATAGCAGTTTTGCCCGGTGACGGCATCGGGCCGGAAATAACCGTGCAGGCCGTCAGAGTGTTGAAGGCCGTGGGCCGCCGGTTCAACCGGGAGTTTCAGTTTACTGAGGGCCTGGTGGGCGGCGCCGCCTATGATGCGGCAGGTCACCCCCTGCCCCAGGATACTTTGGATTTGTGCAACAATAGTGACGCCATCCTCCTGGGGGCCGTGGGGGCGCCCCAGTACGACGACCTGCCGGCCCACCTGCGCCCGGAAGTGGGGGCCTTGCTGCCCCTGCGCAAGCACCTGGGACTGTACGCCAATTTGCGCCCGGCCAAGGTTTTTCCGGCCCTGGTGAACGCCTCCACCCTCAAGCCCGAGGTCATTAACGGCCTGGATCTGCTGGTGGTGCGGGAACTGACCGGCGGCCTGTATTTCGGCAAAAAGTACCGGGAGCCCCTGCCTGGCGGCGGTACCCTGGTGGTGGATACCCTGGAGTACACCACCATGGAAATTGACCGCATTGCCCGGATGGCCTTCAACCTGGCCAGGAAGCGCCGCAACAAGGTGACCTCGGTGGATAAGGCCAACGTGCTGGAAAGCTCCCGCTTGTGGCGGGAAGTGGTCACCGAAGTGGGCAAGGAATACCCGGACGTGGAACTGGATCACATGTATGTGGACAACTGCGCCATGCAGCTGGTCCGCTACCCGGGGCAGTTCGACGTGCTGGTTACCGACAACATGTTCGGCGACATCTTGAGCGACCAGGCCTCCATGCTTTCCGGCTCCCTGGGTATGCTGGCCTCGGCCAGCATCGGCGGCAAGATTGGCCTTTACGAGCCCAGCCACGGCTCAGCGCCCAAGTACACCGGCCTGCAGCGGGCCAACCCCATCGCCACCATCTTGTCCGGGGCCATGCTGCTGCGCTTCTCCCTGAACCTGGAGGAGGAGGCCGGCTGCATCGAGCGATCCATCACCAAAGTCCTGGATCTGGGCTGCCGCACCGCCGACCTGATGGAAGAGGGCAAGGAACTGGTCAACACCATCCAGATGGGTGACCGGATCATTGAGCAGATCGAGGCGGGGGTTTAGGCGTCGGACGTCGGGCGTCAGGCACCGGAAGATATGCAGTGGACTTCAGTCGTTAGAATTAGGATTTGGAATTAGATAGATGAATTGTATGAGGCAAGGGTTTTTCAGGTTATAAATCGGTATTTTTGGGGGAGAAAAGCCATGCGGTCAGTTGAAATATACGACACTACCCTGCGAGACGGCACCCAGGGGGAAGGGATCGCCCTGTCGGCGGGAGACAAGGTGAAAATAGCCCTGCGTCTGGATAAGATGGGGGTTCACTATATCGAAGGGGGCTGGCCCGGCTCTAACCCCAAGGACATGGAGTTTTTCCGGCGCATCAAGGGCCAGCGCCTGGAGCGGGCCAAAATAACAGCCTTTGGCAGCACCCGCAGGCCCGGCATATCCCCCGGTGCCGACCAGAACCTGCAGCACATTCTGGAGTCAGGGGCCGGGGTGGCTACCATCTTCGGCAAAACCTGGGACTTTCACGTCACCAAGGCCCTGGTCACCACCCTGGAGGAAAACCTGCACATGATCCGGGACTCCGTGGCCCACTTAAAGAAGTACGGCCTGACGGTGTTTTATGATGCCGAACATTTCTTTGACGGCTTCAAGGCCAACCGGGACTACGCCCTGGCCACCCTGGAGGCCGCCGCCGCAGGCGGGGCCAGGCGGATCATTTTGTGCGACACCAACGGGGGCAGCCTGCCTCTGGAAATCCAGTCGATCGTTGGCGTGGTGGCAGGCCGCATCGCGGTTCCCCTGGGCATTCACTGCCACAACGACGGCGAGCTGGCGGTGGCCAACAGCCTGGCCGCCGTAACCGCCGGGGCGGTGCAGGTGCAGGGCACCATTAACGGCTACGGGGAGCGCTGCGGCAATGCCAATCTGTGTTCCATTATCCCGGCCCTGAGCCTGAAGATGGGGATGGAGTCCATACCCCGGGAAAATCTCCGGCAGCTGACCGAGGTTTCCCGCTATGTCAGCGAACTGGCCAACATGAACCCCTACCCGCACCAGCCCTATGTGGGGCTCAGCGCCTTTGCTCACAAGGGGGGAGTGCACGTGAGCGCCATCCTGAAAAACCCCCGCACCTACGAGCACCTGGACCCGGCGGAGGTAGGCAACCGGCGGCGGGTACTGGTTTCCGAGCTGAGCGGCGTGGGCAGCCTGATTTACAAGTGCCAGGAACTCAACCTTGACCCGCACCAGAATAACGAAGACAACCGGCGTTTGCTGGAAGAAATCAAGCACCTGGAAAACATGGGCTACCAGTTTGAGGGGGCCGAGGGTTCCTTTGAGCTGCTGGTGCGCAAAATGAACCAGGATTACCAGGAGCCCTTCAAGCTGGAAAACCTCCGGATCATCATCGAAATGCGGGAAAACAACCCGGTTTATTCCGAGGCCATCATCAAGCTGGTGGTGGACGGCCAGGTCATGCACACCGCGGCCGAGGGCAACGGGCCGATAAACGCCCTGGACAACGCCCTCAGAAAAGCCCTGGAGGCCTTCTATCCCGAGGTCATGAAAATGCAGCTCAACGACTACAAGGTACGGGTACTGGAGGAAAAAGACGGTACCGGCGCCCGGGTGCGGGTGCTGGTGGAAACCGGTGACGGGCAAAACTCCTGGGGCACCGTGGGGGTAAGCACCAACATCATCGAGGCCAGCTGGCTGGCCCTGGTGGACAGCATAGCCTACGGTTTACTGAAAGGCGATCAGATTAAACAGGAAGACAAGGAAAAAAAGGCAACTGCCGGGGGATAAATTGCATTGCTCCGCCGGGTATCCGTTCGCCGCCATTTGCAGATCGTTTACCACAATATTCGTATATATTCAGTGAAACCGGTGTTAAAGCACTACGGTATCACCGCTCGCTCCAGTGCTCCGCGCAGAAGGTACTCAGGAGTCAGGAGTCAGGAGTCAGGAGTCAGGAGTCAGGAGTCAAAATGAGAAAACCAGCGAAAACATTCCATATTCTCGGGGCATTCTGAATTCTGACTCCTGAATTCTGAATGCCTGAATGGGTGATGTTACCGGCTATGCTGCGTCGTTCGCTAACGATAACGCCGTGCCTCCACCTGGTTTACTGAATGCTTACTAATATTCCGGCCATTGGGAGTCTGGTGCAACCAGACTCTTTTTCTTTGATCAAGCCTGGCGGAACAGGCTGCGCCTTTCGTCACGAAGATGATTGGCAAGGCGATAAAAGCTGTAAAATACTCATAACGAGCATTGCTTCGGTTATTCATTTGAACTAATGTTATAACTTATACTATATTCGTTTGTAAATATGTATAAAAAGGATATAATTAAGATAATAAAACGAGGTGAGGCCTATGATTCGTTACGCTATGAAAGAACTGGAAAACTGGAAAAAGCGGAAAGACCGTAAGCCGCTGATAATCCGCGGGGCAAGACAGGTAGGTAAGACATGGCTCATGCGTGAATTCGGGCGCACCCGGTTTAAAAAGGTTGCCTATATCAACTTCGATAACAATGAGCGGATGATTTCACTGTTTCAAGGAGATTTAGATATCAACCGCTTGGTCACTGCTTTACAGATTGAAGCAGGAATCACTATCACCGCTTCCGATACATTAATCATCTTTGATGAAGTGCAGGAGGTGCCGCGTGCGCTTACCTCCTTGAAATACTTCAACGAAAACGCGCCCGAGTATGCTATACTGGCTGCGGGCTCAATGCTGGGTGTCGCCCTGCACCCGGGGACGTCCTTTCCTGTCGGTAAGGTGGATTTTCTTAAACTATACCCAATGAGTTTCTTAGAGTTTCTCGAAGCAACTGAGAACAGCAATCTTGCCGATCTTCTTCGTTCGCGGGATTTCAGCCTCATTACCGCATTTAAAGGAAAGTATACCGACTTGCTTAAACAGTATTACTATGTGGGCGGGATGCCGGAAGCAGTGGCTTCCTTTGCCGGGCAGAAAGATTACCGGGAGGTCAGACGGATACAGAACCGCCTTTTAGAAGCTTATGAGCAGGATTTTTCCAAGCATGCCCCCAATGAGACGGTGCCCCGGATCCGTATGCTGTGGAATTCCGTTCCCGCGCAGCTGGCCAAGGAAAACCGTAAATTTATCTATGGCTTGATCCGTCAAGGTGCAAGAGCCAAAGAGTTTGAGCTTGCCATGCAGTGGCTTTTGGATTGCGGCCTGATTCATAAAGTCTGCCGTGTTACAAAGCCTGATATGCCGTTGATGGCTTATCAGGAGCAAAGCGTATTCAAGCTGTATATGGTGGACGTGGGATTGCTCGCCGCCAAAAGCGGGTTGGATTTAAAGTCTCTGCTGGAGGGAAACCGTGTATTTGAGGAATTTAAAGGAGCTTTGACCGAACAATATGTCCAGCAACAGCTTCTTGCCGAGGGTGGGATTGAGGTTTTTTACTGGACGGCGGAACGCGCCACGGCCGAGGTGGATTTTGTGTTCCAGCTTGATTCGGATGTTGTACCTGTTGAAGTCAAGGCCGAGGAAAACCTCAAAGCGAAAAGCCTAAAGTTCTATTGTGAAAAATATCGCCCCCGGCATGCGGTGCGAGCCTCCATGTCCGACTATCGCAAGGAACAATGGCTTACCAATGTGCCGCTTTATGCAGTGGGGGTTCTCAAGGATTTACTTGCCTGATAGATGTGTAATCATTGCTGGATTACTTGTTTTTAGGACAAGGTATTAATTGTCCCTTGACGTTCCTGGCAAAGGAACTATAATGGGGACTAGCGGATATGTTTGCGGCGCAGTTGCGGGGGGGGGGTGTATCAGGTGGACGGGCTGGATAATATTATAAATAATATAACCCTAATCGTCAGGGAATTTAATATCCTCAGCGTTATTGATATTATCATCGTGGCCTTTGTGCTCTACCGCCTGGTGCTCCTGATCAAGGGGACCCGGGCGGTACAGCTGATCAAAGGGCTGGTTGTGCTCCTGGTGGCCACCGCCGTAAGCAACTGGCTTAACCTGAATACCCTGTACTGGCTGCTCAGCCAGGCCTGGCTGGCCCTGGTGGTGGCCCTGCCCATCGTGTTCCAGCCGGAGCTGCGCCGGGCTCTGGAAAAGCTGGGCGGCGGCAAATTCTTCAACCCCCTGACCCAGATGACGGACATTGACCGCACCCGCTTGGTGGATGAGGTAATCCGGGCCGCCGGCGCCATGGCGGTCAACCGGGTGGGGGCCTTAATCGTGCTGGAGCGCAACACCGGCCTGGAGGAGTTTATAGACACCGGAACCAGGCTGGATGCCATGGTTTCGGCAGAACTGCTGGTGAATATCTTTGTCCCGAAAACCCCCCTCCATGACGGAGCGGTAATTATCCGGGGCGACCGGGTGGCGGCGGCGGCCTGTGTGCTGCCCCTGTCCCCAAGCCCCTATATTGACCGCAATCTGGGCACCCGGCACCGGGCCGGCCTGGGTATAACCGAGGAGTCCGATGCCCTGGCGCTAATTGTGTCCGAGGAAACGGGAGCCATAACCCTGGCCGGTGAGGGCATACTCACCCGGAACATGGACGAGGCCGCCCTCAGGGACCGGTTGATTAAGGCTCTGCAGCAAGAAAAGCCCCAGAACAAATTGAACAATTTGTGGCACCGGAGGTGATCACCCTTGCTGTTTCAGTGGCGGGACAAATATATCATGGTCCTATCAATACTTCTCGCCACGGCCATGTGGCTGCACGTCACCATAGACCGCAATCCCTTGACCGAGCAGGTGTTTGCCATTCCCCTGCAGGCCAGCAACCTGGCCGGCGAGCTCACGGTGGACGGGCTGCCGGGTACGGTGGATGTGCGGGTGCAGGGAACCCGGGGCCAGCTGGCCGGTATAAGCAGCGCAGACTTCAAGGCAGTGATTGATTTTGACGGGGTTGAGCCGGGGCAGTTCGGGCTGCCGGTTTCAGTAAGCGCCCCCACCGGGGTGCAGATGTCCGTTGTACGTCCATCCCGGGTGGAAGTAGTGGTGGATCGCCTGGCGGAAAAACAGGTGAGGGTGCTGGTAAATGTCAAGGGTGCCCCGGCGCCGGGCTATTTTGCCGGGGAACCTGTTTTGGAGCCGTCAGTGGTCCAGGCCCGGGGTCCTGCCAGGTGGCTGGAGGAGGTCAACCAGGTGGTTGTGACCGTTGATCTTGAAGGGGCCGGGGATGTGGTGGACACCATGCTGGCGGTATCCACCGGCCTGGACAGGGTGCGCCTGTCCCCGGAGAACGTGCGGGTGGTGGTGCCGGTTAATGCCCTGCAGCCCGCCCAGGTGGCGGTAAGTCCGCGCCTTAGCGGCAGCCCCGCCCAGGGTTACCATGTCACCGGCGTAACTGTGCGGCCGGAAACCGTGCAGGTGCTCCTGCCGCCGGGGACTGAAGGAAATATTCAGCCGGTGGCCACGGAAACCATCAATATCACCGGGGTGGTTGCGGATGTTACCAGGCAGGTTGGATTAATCGCGCCTCCCGGCGCCCAGGGTGCGGAGCCCGGCCGGGTGGAGGTTGTGATCAGGGTTGAGCCCATACCCGAGACCGGTAGCGGCGGGAACAATGGAGGTGAGCCGCCGCCTCCGGAGGAACATTAGTAACCGGCAGGATTTACATGCCGAAAATCCGGACCCGGAATGACAGATGATCATAATATATATAAATAGTTGAACAATTGTCTATAATTGACAACAAACCTGGCGAGGATTATAATGAGTTAGACATTTGAGCAAACAGGAGGACCGGTGCATGGCGGTATTGTTTGGTACTGATGGTGTGCGTGGTGTGGCTAACAAGGATTTGACCCCGGAAACGGCGCTTCGTCTGGGCCGGGCCGGTGGGGCGGTATTAAGTAAAAGTAAGGCCGGCAGCCGGGTCATCATCGGTAAGGATACCAGAAAATCATGCGACATGCTGGAGGCGGCCCTGGCCGCCGGGCTTTGCTCGGCGGGGGTGGACGTCTTGCTGGCCGGCGTATTGCCCACCCCCGGGGTGGCCTGCCTGATCAAGGAACTGGGCGCCGCCGGGGGAGTTGTCATCTCCGCCTCCCACAACTCCTTTGAAGATAACGGCATTAAATTTTTCGGGCCCGGCGGCTACAAGCTGACCGACGGCCTGGAGTTGGAGATAGAACAGCTGGCCCTGGGGAACCTTGACACCATCCCGGCCCCCACCGGCGGCGGTGTGGGGCGGATTGCCGATCTTCCGGACGCCGTGGACCGTTATGTAGGTTTTTTGAAAAATACCGTGCAGGTTGACTTTTCCGGGCTCAAAGTGGTTTTGGACTGCGCCAACGGCGCCGCCTCCGGGGTTGCCCCCGGGGCGCTGGCGGAGCTGGGGGCCGAAGTCATTGCCATCAACAACCGGCCCGACGGGGTGAACATCAACCTGAATTGCGGCTCCACCTGCCTGGATATGGTGCAGGCGGCGGTAAGGGAGCACCGGGCCGACCTGGGGCTGGCCCATGACGGCGACGCCGACCGGGTGCTGGCCGTGGATGCTGCTGGCCGTATTGTCGACGGAGATCAGATCATGGTGATCTGTGCCCGTTATTTAAAGGAACTGGGGCGCCTGGCCGGGAATACAATAGTAGTAACCGTAATGAGCAACCTGGGCCTGCACCTGGCCATGCGGGAGTCCGGCATCAAAGTGCTGGAAACTAAAGTCGGGGACCGCTACGTGCTGGAGGAAATGCTGCGCTCCGGGGCCCGCTTCGGCGGTGAGCAGTCGGGCCACATTTTGTTCCTGGACCACGCCACCACCGGTGACGGGCTGCTAACGGCCCTGCAGCTGCTGGCGGCAGTCAAGGAAAAGAACAAACCCCTGGGGGAACTGGCGGCCCAGATGGAAAAGCTGCCCCAGCTGCTGGTTAACGTGAAGGTGAACAACAAGCAGGAAGTAATGGCCAGTAATGAGCTGGCGGAGGCCATTGCCGCCGCGGAGCGGTGCCTGGCCGGCAGCGGCCGCATTCTGGTGCGCCCTTCGGGTACCGAGCCATTGGTCCGGGTGATGGGCGAGGGCCGGGATGCCGGTGAACTGCGGGCCGTGGTGGATGAGCTGGTGGATCTGGTGCGGCGCCTGGGGGTCTAGCCCCGGGAACCCTGTTACGGGAGGTGATGGGCAGCCCCGGCGCGGCCAGGCGGGGCGAGGTAACCTGACAACTAACTAAAGCGCCGGAACCGGGCAGCAGCTGCTCCCGGTTGACGAGGGGGGAGTCATCGATTTTTTCGGCGGATGCTCTCCGGTGTGGTTGCCACCGTCAAAGGTACTACAAAACTGCCGGGCAACCGGCAGGACAAAGGGTGCCGGGCAACCGTCGGGCGGCATGGGCAACCAAATATGTCGATAGTTGTGCCGTGGGCATTTTGCCGTGCCCGGGGCACTTTGTGTTTTTTAAGGTACCAACCTTCGACTTTTTTAGAGAGATCTGAATACAGGAGGGTTAAAATAAATGTGCGGAATAGTAGGTTATCTTGGCCACCGGCCGGCAGTGCCGATACTGCTGGAAGGCCTCAGTAAACTGGAATACCGCGGCTACGACTCGGCCGGCATCGTCGTGCCCTTCAACGGCTCCCTGCAGGTGAAAAAAAAGGCCGGCAAGCTGGCGGTGCTGCGGTCCTGCCTGAACGGCAGCGCCGGCGGGGCTACCATGGGCATCGGCCACACCCGCTGGGCCACCCACGGACCCCCCACCGACGCCAACGCCCACCCGCACCTGGACTGCTCCGGGGACATTGCGGTGGTGCACAACGGGATAATTGAAAACTACCTGGCCTTAAGGGAGTGGCTTACCTCCCGGGGCCACATCTTCCGCTCGGAGACGGACACCGAAGTGCTGCCCCACCTGGTGGAGGAGTTTTACCGGGGCGACCTGGTGGCGGCCCTGCTGAAGGTAGTGGTCAAAATAGAGGGCTCCTTTGCCCTGGTGGCCATGACCAGGAGCGAGCCGGACCGGCTGGTGGCCCTGCGCCACGACAGCCCCCTGGTGGTGGGCCTGGGCAAGGGGGAAAACTTCCTGGCCTCGGATATTCCGGCCCTGCTGGCCCACACCAGGGACACCTACATCCTGGAGGACGGCCAGATGGCCATCATCGCCCGGGAGGAAGTGCGGGTGACTGACAGCAAGGGCACGCCGGTGAATAAAGAAATTTTCCATGTTAACTGGGACCCCGGCCAGGCGGAAAAGGGCGGCTACGACCACTTCATGCTCAAGGAAATCAACGAGCAGCCCAAGGCCCTGCGGGACACCCTGGCGGGCCGCATCTCCCCGGACGGCCGCAGCGTAAGACTGAAAGAGCTGACCATAACCCCGGAGCGGCTGCGGCAGATTAATAAAATCTTCATTACCGCCTGCGGCACTGCCTACCACGCTGGCGTGGTGGGCAAATACGCCCTGGAAAAGCTGGCCCGGGTGCCGGTGGAAGTGGATATTGCCTCGGAGTTTCGCTACCGGGACCCCCTGGTGGATGAAAATAGCCTGGTGCTGGTGATCAGCCAGAGCGGCGAGACCGCCGACACCCTGGCCGGCCTGCGGGAGGCCAAACGCCGGGGCGCCCACGTAATAGCCGTCACCAACGTGGTGGGCAGCTCAGTGGCCCGGGAGGCCCACGATGTGATTTACACCCTGGCCGGTCCGGAAATAGCCGTGGCCTCCACCAAGGCCTACACCACCCAGCTGGCGGTCATGTACCTGATTGCCCTTTACGTGGCCCAGGTCCGGGAGACCCTGCCGGCGGACGAAATAGCCGCCATCACCGCCGAGTTGAAAAAGCTGCCGGAGAAAGTAAAGCTCATCCTGGACGACGGGGCCGGCATCCTGGACTTTACCAAACGATACTCCGGCCACCCCAACGCCTTCTTCATCGGCCGGGGCATGGACTATGCCGTGGCCATGGAGGGCAGCCTGAAGCTGAAGGAGATTTCTTATATCCACGCCGAGGCCTACGCCGCCGGCGAGCTCAAGCACGGCACCCTGGCCTTGATTGAACAGGATGTCCCCGTAGTGGCCCTGGCCACCCAGCGGGATCTGTTCGAAAAGACCGTCAGCAACATCAAAGAAGTAAAAGCCCGCCACGCCCACGTCCTGGCCCTGGCTATCGAGGGCCTGAGGGAAGTGGAGCAGGTGGCGGACGAAGTTATATACATTCCCGAAACCCACCCGGCCCTGACCCCGGTGCTCTCGGTGGTTCCCCTGCAGCTGCTGGCCTACCACATGGCCGTGGCCCGGAAGTGTGATGTTGACCAGCCC
Organism: Bacillota bacterium; assembly: GCA_040753155.1. Classification (GTDB taxonomy): domain Bacteria; phylum Bacillota; class Desulfotomaculia; order Desulfotomaculales; family JBFMEU01; genus JBFMEU01. Next base: position 25,365 of record JBFMEU010000001.1, on the reverse strand, counting down.
AGGAACCTGGCCAAAAGCGTGACGGTGGAATAGGCTAGGGTGACTTTACTGCACTTAACCGGGAGATGTCCAAATACCTGGTAAACCAGGGGATTTCTACCGTACTGCAGTGACGCGGGTAGACCGGCCGGTTTACCCGCGTCACTGGTGGCTCCCAGTTTATCAGCAATCACTTTGAAACTGCACATTTTGCTCGTTTTTCAGTTGACTAGCAAACAACCTTGGAATGTGCAATACGATTCCCCCTAAATCATCAAGGGCTGTTTGCAGAAACTTAACTCTATACTTCATTTATCAGCTTTTTTAACCTCTCACTGACTTCCTCAATGGTATAGGTTTTGGCGCCTGAGATTTTGGCGGCTTCCGCTTCCAGGAGCATTGAACAGGTTTTTTTGTAGGAATTCATAACGTCAATGTAAGTGCCGACCCGCGCATGGGGGAAGATTTGACGCCAGCGGGGGCAAGGCGCGCCCGGCACGCCTTGCCCCCGCTTTCATAGTACAGTGTGGCTTGGGTTTAGTTGGTGATCACGAGACTGCGATTCGCAAAGGTCAGTCCGGCTCCGATGTGGTCTATGACGAACTCCAGCGGGATCATGGCCGTGCCTGCTTCTACGAAGGGCGGTACGGTCAGTCTTCTCTCGGCGCCGTTTACTGTAAACCTGTTTTGATTGATGAAGAGTGAAATGATCTCATCGTCAGCAACGATCCGGACCTCATCCGGTTCAACCCATATAACCTCGCAACCCAACTGCTCAAGCACCGCCCTCGCCGGGACCACCAATTCTCCCTGTTTCCCGATTCCGGCCTTGGCTTTGAGTTCAACGCCGTTGACCACCAGGCGGAGGTCGGGTTCCATTGGTTCGTTGGTGACCGCAGGCCCCATGGTGACAACCTCGGTGATGTCCACGCTGTTCTCGGATGCAAGCACCGGGACGTCCAAGTCCAGGTTGGGGTCGACTTTACTGACCGAATCTCCCGTCAGGCCGAAATCCAGCATCAAGTCCCCGGTTTTGTTGTCCCTGGCCACCATGTTGACGACAAACTCGGAGTGGGCGACAGTGTCTGCATAACTGGACTTGCCGTCGTAGGCAAAATCGATTCCCGGGCCGTCCACGGCACTGAAGCCGCCGGCCAAACGGTACGAGCCTTGAAGATTGTTTTGCTTGCCCGCCATATCCATCGAGAACGCAAGCGACCCCTTTGCCGAATCATCCGGCGCGTTAAAGCCCAAGTCCACATTGAATTTCTTGGGGCCGCCGGGAAGAAGGGAATATTCAAAAGTGAAGTCCTTTACTTCCACCAGGCTCATTACCGCCTGTACTTCCTCCCTGGTCGGAACGGGCATGTCTTTCATGCTGTCAGCCATTTCCCGCTTCATTTCTTCGGGATCCATCCCCATTTGTTCGAAACTGTGCCGGTTGGCACCGACCATTATCTCGGCGAATCGCTCACTTTCGTTGTTCATCTTCGTTAGCAAGTTGATAATAGTGTTCACAAGACCATCCTGGTCCAGCTGAATGGTAACTTTAGCCGGAGACAAACGGAAACACTCGTCGGGTATGGCTTCCACCAGGAACAGCAGCAGTTCAGTGTATTCTTCAGGCAATTGCCGGTTTTGGTAGTCGGCCATCTGTTCCCAGACCGCCTTGAATTGGGGATCAGTCAAGTAGAGATACTTGGGGGCTTCAGCCAGAGAGAAGTCACTGTGTTCAAAAACGTCGACACCGAAGTCCTGCAGCAAGTAAAACAAGTCTTTGGTGAGGACGATTTTGTCGTCCAAAATATAAACCTCACCACCACGGGCAAGGCCCTTGATGTCTGTGTTATAGCTTAGTTTCATCGCTTTTTGGGAATCATCCAGCGTCATAAAGAGCCGGATTTTTGAGCCTGAATAATCGCCCAACACTTCGGACAAACTCCCGCCGAATCTAGTAACGGTAATGTTGGCTTCACCGTATGATTGTTCGTAGAAGCCTTGATTGATCCCCAGATCGAAGTTCTTGACCGCATTCAATACCAGATCTTTGGCTGCCGGTTGGGCAGCGCCAACGGGGAATACCGCAGTCAAACAGAAAACCAGGGTCAGTAACGCCGTTAAGAACGCTCTTCCTCTCATGATACACCCCCAAAAAGAAATTTCAGTATCCGGCAATGGGAATATTTTCATCATCATAACACTTTCTGTAAACAATAACAACCTTTTGCTGTAAAATAGGTAAATAAGCTGCTGCCTTCTCGGCAAGGCAATAAGTTAATAAGTAAGGCGCCTGGCGCCATCCCCATTACACTTTGAATTTTTCAACAGACACTTGCAGGTCCCCGGCAATCCTGGCCAACTCTTGGGAGGCGGAGGAAATCTGCTGAATGGTTGAGGTAACTTGCTCGTTGGCCGCCGACAACTGCTGGGTGTCCTCACTGGTTTGCTCAGAACCGGTGGCTATGTCCCTGACCAGGGAAATACTGTCCTGGATGGCCTGATTAATATTATCGAGGGCCACACCGGCCTGGGAGGCCAGCTTAACACCTTGGTTTACCTCTTCAGCCCCGTGCTCCATGGATCTTACAGCCACGTCAACACCGGACTGGATTTGGTTGATCAGTTGGGTAATCTCCTTGGCGGCCCCGGCTGACTGCTCGGCCAGTTTGCGAACCTCTTCAGCCACCACGGCAAAGCCTCTCCCCTGTTCACCGGCCCGGGCAGCTTCGATAGCGGCGTTCAGGGCCAGCAGGTTGGTCTGCTCGGCAATACCGGTAATCACATTGGTGATATTGCCAATCTGGGTGGAGAGCTTACCCAGGTTTTTCACCGCATCGCCCACGGCGGCGGTGGACTCGGAAATGGAATGGATTTTCTCCACCGTTTGCTTAACTGTTTCATTGCCCTCCCGGGCCACCAGGCCCATCTTCTCGGATTCCGAGGCAGCGGTATTGGCGTTGAACACATTCTTGGCGGCAATGGCAGCCACCTCGTTGGTGGTGCTGGCTACTTCTTCAATGGTGGCGCTAACCTCTTCACCCGAGGCGGCCAATTCTTCGCTGTGGGCGGCCACGGTCTGGGCGTTTTCAATAACCCTGGAGATTAATTTGCTTAACTCATCTGCCATGGTGTTCAGGGACCTGGCCAGATCGCCCACTTCGTCAGAAGTATTAACATTGATGCGGTTCCTGAAATCCCCCTGGGCGAAAAGCTGGGCCCCGCCACCCATGGCCACGATGGGATTCTTTAAGGAGCGGGTCAGGAGCAAGCTTAGCGCTATACCTAAAACCATAGCGATAATCCCCAGTACCAACGAAGTCCTGCTGATGCCGGCAGCTGTGCTGTCGGCATCAGCTAGGGCAGTGATTAAAATCTCTTTTTTATCAGCCTCAAGAGTTCGCAGAATACCGGTTATTTCCTGGGCTATGGGTACATACTCGCCGGCTATGCGCTGCACCTCGGCCGCTTCCTCAGCTGCCAGGGCCATGTCGCCGGCGGCCTGTGCCTGGTACTGTCTTTTTACCGCTGACGCCAGTTCACCACTGACCCCCCGGTGGTAGGTCTCCGTTGCCTGGATCAGGCGTTGCACCTCATTACGCGTTTCCCCGTCCACCATGCTGAGTAATTGGTTCTCCAACTCCAGGGCTGCGGTCATCCTTTCCATGTATGTCTCATGATGGGCGTCTCGACCATAAGCTATATACGCCCGAATAGCCGCAACCGCCTGGTGAAACTCAATCTCCACGTGGTTCTTCATAATCATCTTCTGGCTCGCATCATCAACTCTGTCCAGATTGTTGCCTAAAGTATTTGTAGAGATAAAGGAATAGCCGGCCAGTAATAGAATCAGTACCAGCATTACGCCATACCCAAGTCCTATTTTATGCACAATTTTCAGTTTCAAATGTATTTTCTCCCTCCATTAATTAATGCCATGTACTTGCTTGCCAATTTTGCAAGCTTCCTGGTTCCCGTACAGCTTGTTCCTATATTTAGCACTAAACTCTCATGCATTCTGGATAAATCATTAAGATAATCACCTCTTTCCATTGTTCGGTCATACCAGTTGGGAAGTCTGAAGCATTAACGGTTACGCTGCTGTGACAGGAGTCAGAATTCAGAATGCCCCGAGAATATATGATTTATGGAAACCTTTGGCTATATCCTGAATTTTATGAATATTAAAAAGCCTTGCCTGGTAATCATAAATGTACAACCCGGGCGGGCTTTTTCCTGTAAAATATTTTACGGGATGAAAAGGAACTCATAGTGTCAACTCCCCGTCAGAAATTCTAAATTGGTCATTTATACCTGGCAGGGGCACTCTTTGAGAAGAGGGCCCCTGCCAGATGCCAAATCTTGATTAAATATAAGAACGAAGCAAGCGCAAAGCCAGGGACGTTAATGAAAAGTTGTGGTGATGAATATCATTTAAGAGGAAAAATAAGGTTGGATATCGAAGTGTACTGTAAATATCAAGAGATACCAGCTGATGAACCAACAAAATGTGATCCAGGGGGGGCAGATGTTCCGGAAAAACAAAGACCCCTTACAACAAGAACTATTTAATAGCTGCTCATGGATGAATCCAAAGATACAGGCCAGTTTGCAGGGAACTTGGGCGCCCCTTTTCTATGAGCAGGTGTTTTGTAAAATAGATGAGACTCCCTTTTCCTGTTCTAAAAAAAAGGGAAAATGAGAAGAAAAAAAGCCCCCTTTTTGCAGTGGAATTATACATAATAATTAATATGGGAGCTGGTAAAGTGAGGAAGATGGTAATTGTGACCGGCCTTTCCGGGGCCGGGAAAACTCAGGCCATGCACAGCCTTGAGGATTTGAATTATTTCTGTGTGGACAACCTGCCCCCGGCCCTGATCCCCAAATTCACCGAGCTTTGTGCACAGTCGGACCGGCAGATTAATAATATAGCCCTAGCAGTGGATATAAGGGGCGGCGAGTTTTTTGACACCCTTTTTGAGGTACTGGGTGATCTGGACAGCCGGGGGATCAAGTACGAGGTGCTGTTTCTGGAGGCGTCCGATGAAACCCTGGTGCGGCGGTACAAGGAAACCCGCCGGCATCATCCCCTGCGCACCGGGGACGTTTTAAGCGATATCAGGCGGGAGCGGGCCCTATTACAGGAACTGCGGGGCAAGGCCAGCAAAATCATTGACACCAGCGACCTCACCCCCCAGCAGCTGAGGGAAGAGATCGGGTCTGTCTTTGGGGAGGAAGCCGGGCCGTCAAGGCTGCTTATAACCCTGGTTACCTTTGGCTACAAGTACGGCCTGCCCCTGGACAGCGATTTGGTCATCGATGTTCGCTTCTTGCCCAATCCCCATTACATTCCGGATTTGCGCCAGCTGACAGGCAACGACCAAAAAGTGCGGGACTTTGTTTTCGGGCACGCCGCAACTTCTCAATTTATGCAAAGATTTATGGAACTTATTGAGTTCCTGATCCCTCAATACATTAAGGAGGGGAAAGCCACCCTGACTATAGCCATTGGCTGTACCGGCGGGATGCACCGCTCGGTGTCCCTGGCCAACAGGCTGTATGAGCTGCTCCAGGGTAAAGACTACCGGGTTGCGGTCCGGCACCGGGACATTGCCCACCCCTGATTTGCGGAGTCACTGCATTATTCAGCCAGCAAGGAGTTGGACGGATGAATTCTTTTAAGTGGCTGTTACCGGGTATGGGTATCAAACGCTGGCTAAGTCTGTCCGTGACAGGTTTTGTGATTTCCCTGGCCGGTGCCGTTCTTTGGGCCGGGGCTGCCGCGCCCGGTCTGCGGCAAGCAGCGGATGCCTGGAGTGAAACCCTGCCGGGGGCTGATTTGGCCTGGCTGGCAGGCGCCGGTTTATTTCTGGCGGGACTGGTGCTGATGGTCTGGGGGCTGCGCCGGGGGTTCGGCTCCCTGGTTAATGCCCTGCTGCCCGAGGACGAACACCGGGTGGTGGATATGGTGTATTTCCGCCGTTACCTGCAGCGGGGGCCGAAGGTGGTTGTTGTGGGCGGGGGAACCGGCCTGCCGGTGCTGCTCAGAGGCCTTAAGGAGTATACCAGCAACCTTACCGCCGTAGTAACTGTCGCCGATGACGGGGGCAGCTCCGGGCGCCTGCGGGGGGACCTGGGCATGCTGCCCCCGGGTGACATCAGGAATTGCCTGGTGGCCCTGGCTGACACCGAGCCTTTGATGGAGGAGTTGCTGCAATACCGGTTTCGCAAGGGGGAGTTGGCCGGCCACAATATGGGCAACCTGCTGCTGGCCGCCCTTAACGAAACCGCCGGCGGGTTTGACCGGGCCGTGCGCAGTCTGAGCAAGGTGCTGGCTATCCGGGGTCAGGTACTGCCGGCCACCCTGGCCCATGTGCAGCTTTGCGCCGAGCTGGCCGACGGCTCGGTGGTGAAGGGGGAGTCCAGTATACCCGCCAGTAAAAGGCCCATCAAGCGGGTTTTCCTTGAGCCGGCCCGGTGCTTTCCCCCCGAGGAGGCCCTGCTGGCCATTCGTGAAGCCGACGCTGTGATTCTGGGCCCCGGCAGCCTGTACACCAGCATTCTGCCCAACCTTTTGGTGCAGGGCCTAGCCGGTGCCATTAACGATACACCGGCTTTGAAAATCTATATTTGCAATATCATGACCCAGCCGGGGGAAACCGACGGCTATACCGCATCAGACCACCTGAAGGCTATTTTGGACCACGGCGGGCCGCTGCCCGATTATATGGTGGTGAACAGGGAGGAAATTCCCTTCTGGGTCTCGGCCCGCTACCGCAGGGAGGGCGCCGCTTTAGTTGCGGTGGATGAAGATGAGCTCAAGGCCATGGGGGTTAAGCTCCTGGCCGGCCGCCTGGTGCAGGACGGCAACGTGGTGCGGCACCATCCCCGGCGCCTGGCCCGCCTGCTGATGTATCAGATTATGCAGGCGGCGGAAAACGGTCAGAAGCACCGCCAGGATAAAGAAGACTTGGTTCAGGAGGGGTTTTAACCCATACGTTGGAGACATTCCTCCGAAGGAGGTGTGTTCCCTGACCGCTAAACCTTAGTCGCACTTATTTCGAGTTTACAGGCTGTGCGAAGATAAAACCCGGGCCGGCCAGTCATAATTTGGGCCCGGTCAGCGCAGAATTTTAACTTAAGTTTCCCCCGGGCGACATAACCCAGGTTCTTCCTGGGTTTATTGCATTTGTTGTGGTATAATATTTGTGTGGAAAGCGGGTGACCGTCGGTGAGTTTTTCTGTGGTAACCAAGAATGAACTGGCCAGGGTAACGGCCGCCCGGGAGTGCTGCCGCCTGGCGGAACTGGCCGCCCTGGTTAAAATGGACGGCACGCTGCAGTTGAGCAGCGGCAGGCGCGCCAACTTGCATATTGTTACGGAAAACGCAGCTGTGGCCAGAAAAATTTTTGTCCTGTTCAAGGAAATCTTCGGGGTGCATACCGAGGTGCTGGTGAGCAAGAAAGTTCGCTTGCGCAAGAATAATGTTTATCTGGTGCGCATTGCCCCCCGGGAGGGGGCTGCAGGTATCCTGGAGCGCCTGGGGATGTTGGACGGCGAGGGCAACCTGCTGGAGAGTATGCTGGAGGACCTCGTTCGCCGGGATTGCTGCCGGCGGTCATATTTGCGGGGGGCCTTTCTGGGCGGGGGCTCGGTCAACAGCCCCAAAGGCGCCTATCACCTGGAGATAGTTACCAATAACCAGCGCCATGCCAAAGACCTGGCCCGTCTGATGAAGAAATTTGATTTGGCGGCCAAAATCAGTTACCGTAAGAAGTGGCATGTGGTTTATTTAAAGGAAAGTGAGCAAATAGTGAGCTGCCTTAATATCATGGGCGCCCATACTGCTTTGCTGAACTTTGAGAATATTCGGATTTTTAAAGATATGCGTAACCATGTGAACAGGCTGGTTAATTGCGAGACGGCCAACTTGAATAAAACAGTTAATGCCTCGGTGCGGCAAATTGATTCTATTCAGGTCATTGCCCGGTCCATCGGCCTGAATAAACTGCCCCCGTCGCTCCGGGAGATGGCGGCGCTGCGCCTGAAAAACCCTGATGCCAGCCTCAAGGAACTGGGGGAGCTAATGCAGCCGCCGGTGGGCAAGTCCGGGGTTAACCACAGGTTGCGCAAGCTAGAAAAAATAGCTGAAAAAATGCGGCCCTAATCCCTTGATGGCGCCGGGATCCCCGGGAGGGTTGCCGGCCTGCCGGCGAAGGCGGTCATGGTGTCCCGGGTTTGTAAATCCTGCCAGAAACTGATTCAAGCAGGAAAAGAACGGCGGGCCGGAGAAGTTAGGCCAGAGAAGTTAATAAGACAAAAATCACAGTATTATCTGTTAATTAACCAGATAGCATTCAACACTGGACTCGGCTAACATTCAGAGGGGGTTGAATCCCCCTCTGAATGAAGTCTTGTTCAAGCCGCCGAAGCGGGCGTCAGCAGAGGGGTAAAAATACTAATTTTCAGATTTTTAAGACAGCAGCCAAAGGAGACAGGAGTGACGGCTAATGCGCATGGGTTATGGGCTTAGCATCGAACAAACACAAAAATTAATCATGACCCCTGAACTGCGCCAGGCCATTACCGTTTTGCAGTTGTCTTCCCTGGAGCTCACCACCTACATTCAGAAGCAGTTGCAGGAAAACCCACTGCTGGAGCTGGGTGAAGAGGAGGGGGACAGGGTTGAGCAGGCGGAGGCGGAACTTGAGGAGCCTGAGGTTGATGAGGAACCCCGGCGGGAATATGATCTGGACTGGGAGGACTACTTTCAAGACAGCAGTGACCTGGGTGTACTCAGGGGGGAAAAGCAGGGGGAGGACCGGGAATACAGCTATGAGAATTTCTTGAGTCAGGCCCCCACCCTGGCCGGGCATTTGATGATGCAGCTCAGCCTGACCAGCCTTAAGGGCAGGGAAAGATTGGCCGGGGAATACCTGATTGGCAACATGGACCAGTATGGTTACCTGCAATGCAGTGTTGAGGAGGCGGCGTTGCAGTTGGGCCAGTCCCAGGCGCTGATTGAGCGGGTGCTGGGGGTAATCCAGAACTTCGATCCGCCGGGCGTTGGGGCGCGCACGCTGCAGGAATGCTTATTAATCCAGGTGGCCCACCTGGGCATCAATGATCCCCTGGTTAATCAAATAATCAAGGGTTACCTGGTGGACCTGGCCAAGGGTAAGCTGAACCGCATGTCTCATAGCCTGAATGTGCCCGTTCAGGAGGTGCAGCGGGCCGCCGATCTGATCAGGACCCTGGACCCCAAGCCGGGCCGGTGTTTTTCCAGCCCCCAGGATATCCGCTATATCACGCCGGATATAGTGCTGGAAAAGGTTGAGGGAGAGTACTTAATTATTGTCAACGATAATTCAATGCCCAGGCTTATCATTAACTCCACTTACCGCTCGGTACTCAGCCAGGATAAGGGGGATGATCCCAAAACCAGGCGTTTTGTGGAAAGCAAGCTCAATGCGGCCGCCTGGCTGATCCGCAGCATTGAACAGCGCCGGCTCACCTTGTACAAGGTAGCCCAGTGCCTGGTTAACTTGCAGAGGGATTTCCTTGATTACGGCATTAAGTACTTGAAACCTTTGAATTTAAAAACAGTGGCCGACATAGTGAGGCTGCACGAGTCTACCGTAAGCCGGGCCACCTCAAACAAATACATTCAGACGCCCCAGGGCGTTTTAGAAATGAAATTCTTCTTTTCCACCGGCCTTAATAACACTGCCGGTACCATGACTTCGGTGGAGAGCATTAAAAAAATGCTGCAGGAGATGGTGGATGCCGAAAACACTAAGGCGCCGCTAAATGACCAGAAGATATCGGACCTGTTCAGGGAAAAGGGCATCCGGATATCCCGCCGCACGGTGGCAAAGTACCGTGACGAACTGGGGATTCAGCCCATCAGAAAGAGAAAGCGTTATTAATTACTATAACCTTACTATAACTCCAAAACCCTGGCTTGACAATTTTTATCCAAAAAGGTAGGCTTTAGGTAAAGGAGGGTTGTTCATGCAAACTGATATTATTGCTGCTTCATATACCTATGATGACTATTTAAAAATAGATGATGACAACCAATATGAGTTAATCGGGGGGAAGTTAATTTTGGTTCCAGCGCCACGGACTATACACCAGAGAATTAAAATAAGATTGGTTTTGTTTATTGCGGATTTTATCCGCAAAAATGATTTGGGCGAAATATTAGATGCTCCAACGGATGTTGTTTTAACCGAAAAAGACAAGCCGCAGCCGGATATTTTGTTCGTATCAAAAGAACGTCTGAGTATCATTACCGAAACGAACGTCCAGGGCGCACCCGATTTAGTCATTGAAATATTATCGCCATCCACAAGCAAGAGGGACAGAGTCGAAAAAAGCAGGCTGTACTACAAACATGGGGTAAAGGAATACTGGATAGTCGATCCCGATGGTAAGGTTGTTGAGATTTTTGTTCCAGGCGAGAAAAATTGGAATTTATTTCAAGCCTATGGTGCGGAGGAAACCCTAACCTCTCTCCTGTTAACTGGCTTAGAAATACAACTGAAGGACATTTTTAAATGATTCTTCCATTGCGAAAAGGAGACCTGGATCCGGTATTCATGCCGGCTGGCTTAGCTTTTCATAAGGAGAACAGAGTTTATAGTAACAACCTGGAGGCCATTCTCGCCATATGATAGTATGTTCAAACATCCATAATCCTGTTTGAGCCGCAGCCGATAGGGCGGCGGCTTCTTCCAGCCCAAAATCTCCTATATTTGCCACCATACGCATGTTTTCCGGAATACTTTTCCTCACCATGCCGCCGATAGAAATATTCTGTCCAGGTCAACCCTTCTCCGGCCAGAGATTTATCCAATAGGTCCTGAATTTTGGCGGTTAAACTCATAGCCTTTTGTCCTCTCCAATTCCTTAGTCGCGCTTATTTCGAGTTTACAGCCTGTAAGACCCCGACCTGAGAGGGCGGGGTCTTACAGGCTGTGCGAAGATAAAATGAAAAATCATATAAATTGGGAAAAAAAGAAGGAAATATTGGCGCTTTACCGAATAATGTATATCACAATTAAATAATTTTTATTGACTAATGCATACTATTGGAAGGAGTGGGTAGTAATAATGGCCGTAAGGATAGGGATTAATGGTTTCGGCCGGATTGGAAGGAATGTGCTTAGAGCTGCCCTCAAAAGGGATAATTTTGAGGTTGTGGCTATAAACCATAAGTCCAGAAGGCTCCCGGTAAATGAGAGCTATGCCGGAACATTGGCCCACACATTAAAGTTTGACTCCATACATGGTATACTGGATTATGACATAAATGGATATGATGATATTATATCAGTAAATGGCAAGAATATAAAAGTGTTTGCAGAGCTGGATCCCGCCGCATTGCCCTGGTATGATATGGGTGTGGATGTGGTGGTGGAGTCCACCGGCAAGCTGGCCAGTGTGACCGGGGCCCGGAGCCATCTGGATGCCGGGGCCCAAAGGGTGGTTATTACCGCCCCGGCCAAAAATGTATTAATGATTGTTGTAGGCGTGAACCAGCACATGTATGATCCCGGCCGCCACCGGGTGGTGAGCAACGCTTCCTGTACCACCAACTGCCTGGCGCCGGTGGCCAAGGTGCTGCACGAAAAATTCGGTATTGAAAAGGGCTTGATGACTACGGTTCACGCGGTAACCAATGACCAGCAGATGCTGGATATGCCCCACCGGGACCTGCGGCGGGGCAGGGCCGGCTACCTTTCCATCATCCCCACCACCACCGGCGCGGCCCGGGCGGTGTCCGCGGTGCTGCCGGAACTGGAGGGGAAGTTGAACGGGTTTGCCATGCGGGTGCCCACGTCCAATGTGTCGGTGGTGGACCTGGTGGCGGAGCTTTCCCGGCCGGTTAAGGCGGAAGAGGTCAATGAGGCCCTGCGGGAGGCGGCCGGGAAAGAGCTGAAAGGGATCATGGATTACTGCAGCCTGCCGCTGGTATCCAGCGATTTCAACGGCAACCCGCATTCCTCCATTGTGGACGGCCTGTCCACCATGGTTATTGGCGAGAACCTGGTAAAAGTTGTGGCCTGGTACGATAACGAATGGGGTTATTCCAACCGGGTGCTGGATCTGATTTCATATATGGAGGAAAGGGGCTTGTAGATTCGGTTCCCGTGTTCCAAAGAGAGGTGCTGTGTAGTGCAAAAGAAAAGTATCCGGGACGTGGAAGTGGCCGGCAAGAGGGTATTGGTGCGGGTGGACTTCAACGCGCCCCTGGATAAGGAAGGGCGGATCACTGATGACACGCGGATCAGGGCTGCCCTGCCTACCATTGACTATCTTGTTGAGCATAAGGCCAGGGTTATTCTGATGTCCCACCTGGGCCGGCCCAAGGGTCAGTTCAATGAAAAGTACCGCCTGGACCCGGTGGCCGGGCGGCTTAGTGATCTCCTGGGGCACCCGGTAAAAAAGGTTGCTGACTGTGTGGGCGAAGAGCCCCTCCGGGCTGTGGAGGAAATGCGCGACGGGGACGTTTTGCTGCTGGAAAATCTGCGGTTTCATGCCGGGGAAGAAAAGGACGACGAAAAATTCGCCCGGCAACTGGCCAACCTGGGTGACCTTTATGTGAATGATGCTTTTGGCGCGGCTCACCGGGCCCACGCATCCACCCACGGGGTGGCGGAATTCCTGCCCGCAGTGGCCGGCTTTTTAATGGAAAAGGAAGTTAATGTTTTGGGCCAGGCCCTGGCCAGTCCCGGGCGGCCTTTTGTGGCCATCATTGGCGGGGCCAAGGTTTCGGATAAGATTGGCATAATTGGCAACTTGCTGCAAAAGGTGGACACGCTGATAATCGGCGGCGGTATGGCCAACACCTTCCTGAAGGCCAAGGGCAAGAATATGGGCAAGAGTTTGCTGGAGGCCGATAAGCTGGACCTGGCCCGGGATCTGCTGGCCAGGGCCGGGGAGCGGGGCGTGCAGCTGCTGCTGCCCGTTGACCTGGTGGTGGCGCCGGCGGTGTCCCCGGATGCCGAGTCACGGGTTGTATCAGCGGATGAGGTGCCGGATGACTGGATGGCCCTGGATATCGGCCCGCAGTCGGCAGATTTGTTTGCCGCATCCTTGAAGGATGCGGCTACAGTGGTCTGGAACGGCCCCATGGGGGTATTTGAAATGGAGCCCTTTGCCGGGGGCACCATTGCCGTGGCCAATGCCCTGGCCGCCTGCCCCGGCGCCACCATTGTAGGGGGCGGGGACTCGGTCGCCGCCCTGGAGAAGGCCGGGGTGGCCGGGAAGATTACCCATATTTCCACTGGGGGCGGCGCCTCCCTGGAATTCCTGGAGGGCAAGGAGCTGCCCGGCGTGGCCGTTTTAATGGACGTAAATCGGTAGTTGTTGGTCTTTGCTATAGTCCGGGTGTGACAGGTGCTATCCCGGAAGGCGATGTAGCGGAGCGTCGCTAAAAAGACTTGGCGCAGGAGTTTAGCAGGGGTTAAGGTCCGAAACGTGCCGGAATCACCTCCATGCCAGAGTATAGTTCGCATTTTGGAGTAATCTTCGTGAGAGCAAAAGCATAACACGCACAATTTGCAGGGCATTTACCCCTGCTTAACGACAAGCCGTAGTCTTTTCGACGCGGAGCTCTCTGAGCCTGAGGGATAAACACCTGTCACACCCTTTGATTGGGATGACCTGCGACCAGTTAAGGAGGGATACTATTGCGGAAGCCCATTATTGCGGGTAACTGGAAGATGTATAAAACAGTGGCCGGGGCCGTTGACTTTGTGCGGGAGCTAAAGGGCGCTCTGGCCGGAATGAACGGGGTGGAGGCGGTTGTTTGCCCGCCCTTTACGGCCCTGGCCGCTGTGGCGGCGGAACTAAAGGGTACGGAAATCGGCCTGGGGGCCCAGAACATGTTCTGGGAGGAGAGCGGCGCCTACACCGGCGAGATTTCCCCGGCCATGCTGCGGGAAATAGGCTGCCAATATGTGATCCTGGGCCACTCGGAGCGGCGCCAGTTCTTTGGCGAGACAGATGAAAAGGTCAATCGCAAGGCCATGGCCGCCCTGGCCCACGGCCTTATACCCATTGTGTGTGTTGGTGAGTCCCTGGCCCAGCGGGAGGCCGGAATTACTGAAAAGGTGGTGCGCGCTCAGACCGGGGGCAGCCTGGCCGGCTTGACGCCGGAGCAGGTGGCCGGCCTGGTTATTGCCTATGAGCCGGTTTGGGCCATTGGCACCGGGCGCACGGCCTCGGACCAGGACGCTCAGCAGGTGAACGCCTTTATTCGCGGGATTGTGGCCGGGGAGTTCAGCGCCCGGGCGGCCGGTGCGGTGCGCATTCAGTACGGCGGCAGCGTCAAGCCCGATAATGCGGCCGGCCTGATGGGCCAGCCCGATATTGACGGGGCGCTGGTGGGCGGGGCCAGTCTGCAGGTGGCCAGCTTTGCGGGGATCGTCCGGGAGAGTTTGCCCAGGTGAGCGCCGGCCGGATCGTCAGGCCTCCGTCTGCCGAAAGCCCGCTGGTGCTGGTAATTTTGGACGGCTGGGGTCTGGGTGAGAAAAACGCCTGCAATGCGGTGGAATGCGCCAATAAGCCAAACATGGACTCATTCCTGGAGCAGTATCCTCATACCTCCCTGAGCTGCGCCGGTGAGGACGTGGGCCTGCCCGAGGGCCAGATGGGCAACTCCGAGGTGGGGCACTTGAATATGGGGGCGGGCCGGGTGGTCTACCAGGAGTTAACCAGGATTAGCCGGGACATTAAAAACGGCGGCTTTTTCAATAACCCTGTACTGCTGGAAGCTATTGATCATGTAAGGGACGGTGACAAAGCCCTGCACTTGATGGGTTTGCTTTCAGACGGCGGGGTGCACAGCCACATTACGCATCTTTTTGCCCTGCTGGAATTGGCCCGGGACCAGGGTCTGAAGCAGATTTTTGTGCATGCTTTTTTGGATGGCAGGGACGTGCCCCCGGCCAATGCCGGCGAGTACATAGACGCCCTGGAAGAAAAGCTAAGGCTGATGGAAGTGGGGGCCGTGGCCACGGTTATGGGGCGGTACTATGCCATGGACCGGGACCGCCGCTGGGAGCGTACCGCCAGGGCGTACCAGGCCCTGGCGCGGGGTGAGGGGCTGCCGGCCGCGTCAGCCGCCGCAGCGGTGGAAGAGGGTTACCGGCGGGGCGAGACGGACGAGTTTCTTCAGCCCACGGTTGTCCGGGATGCCGGCGGGCAGCCGGTGGCCACGGTGCGGGAAGGCGATGCCATAATATTTTTTAATTTCCGGCCGGACCGGGCCAGGCAGCTTACCAGGGCCTTTGTGGATGAGGAATTTGAGTATTTCGACCGGGTGGCACATCCCGGGGTTCATTTTACCTGCATGACCCTATACGATAAAACAATCAAGGCGCCGGTGGCCTTCCGGCCCCGGGCGCTGGTCAATACCCTGGGGGAGGTTTTGAGCTATCACAACCTGAGGCAGCTCAGGCTGGCCGAAACGGAAAAGTATGCCCATGTCACTTTTTTCTTTAACGGCGGGGTGGAGGCGCCCAACCCCGGGGAGGACAGGCTGCTTATTCCCTCACCCCGGGTGGCCACCTACGACCTGCAGCCTGAAATGAGCGCTGTTGAGGTGACCAATGCTTTTTTGGAGAAGCTCGAAGAAAAGACCTATCACGTGATTATCGTGAATTACGCCAACCCTGACATGGTGGGCCACACCGGGGTGATGAAGGCGGCGGTGCGGGCCGTGGAGACCGTGGACAGCTGCCTGGGGCGGCTGGTGGGGGCTGTGCGCCGGGCCGGGGGCACGGTTATAATTACGGCTGACCATGGCAATGCCGATAAGATGGCGGATGAGGAGGGCGGACCCCATACCGCGCACACTACCAGTCAGGCGCCTTTCATTCTGGTTGACGATATGCTGCGGCAGGTTGGCTTGCGCAGCGGGCGTCTGGAAGATGTGGCCCCCACCATGCTGGACATAATGGGTATCGGGCAGCCGGCGGAAATGACCGGCCAATCACTAATCCTGCGGGATAAGGAGTAACGAGGGGGGTTTTTTAATGTCATCAATAATTGCCGATATTTTTGCCCGGGAGATTCTGGACTCCCGGGGCAATCCCACCGTAGAGGTGGATGTGTTATTGGAAGACGGTACACTGGGCCGGGCGGCGGTGCCTTCGGGCGCTTCCACAGGGGCCTTTGAGGCGGTGGAACTGCGGGACGGTGATGCTGAGCGCTATCTGGGCAAGGGTGTAACCAGGGCGGTGGAAAACGTGAACGAGCTGCTGGGGCCGGAGCTAATTGGCTATGACGCTGCCGACCAGCTGGGAGTGGACCAGGCCATGCTGGAGCTGGACGGAACTCCCAACAAGGAAAAGATGGGGGCCAATGCCATTTTGGGCATTTCCCTGGCCACGGCCAGGGCGGCCGCGGAGTATGCGGGCCTGCCCCTGTACCAGTACATCGGGGGCTGTTTTGCCAGGCAGCTGCCGGTGCCCATGATGAATATTCTCAACGGCGGCAAGCACGCGGATAACAATGTGGACATTCAGGAATTTATGGTGGTGCCGGCCGGCGCCAAATCCTTTTCCCATGCCCTGCGCATGGGCACGGAAGTGTTTCACCACTTGAAGGGCGTTTTAAAGAAAAAAGGTATGAACACCGCAGTGGGCGATGAGGGCGGCTTTGCCCCCCATTTGGGCTCCAATGAGGAGGCGCTGCAGGTAATCATGGAGGCTGTTAAGGCTGCCGGCTACCGGCCCGGCGAGGACATTTTCCTGGCCCTGGATGCCGCGGCCACCGAGTTTTTCAAAAATGGCAAGTATGTTCTGGCCGGCGAGGGTGTGACCAAGTCCGCCGCCGAAATGGTGGAGTTCTATGCCGGCCTGGCGGACCGCTACCCCATCATTTCCATTGAGGACGGCCTGGCCGAGGACGACTGGGAAGGCTGGAAGCTGCTGACCGAGCGCCTGGGCCGGCGGGTGCAAATTGTAGGGGACGACTTGTTCGTAACCAATCCCCGGCGGCTGACCAAAGGAATTGAGCTGGGTGTGGCCAACTCCATTTTAATCAAGCTCAATCAAATCGGCACTATCACCGAAACCATGGAGACTATGGAGATGGCCCGCCAGGCCGGGTATACCGCTGTGGTGTCCCACCGCTCCGGGGAAACCGAAGACGCCATCATAGCCGATTTCGTGGTGGCCACCAATGCCGGCCAGATCAAAACCGGGGCGCCGTCCAGGACTGACCGGGTGGCCAAGTATAACCAGTTACTGCGTCTGGAAGAGGAATTGGGTGAGGTAGGAGTTTTTAAAGGAAAGAAGGTATTTTACAATTTGCGTTGAATATCTTAAAAATGCAGATCTTGCCTAAATCAAGATAATATAATAAAATGTTTTAAAGTGTTTGTTCCAGGCGGGTTGAGGCTGGCCCATGCTCGGAGGAGGGAATAAGTTGACCGTCAAAGCAGTCATTACCGTAATACACGTAATTCTTTGCCTTGGTCTCATTGCTTCAATTTTATTGCAGAGCGGTAAAAGCGCGGGTCTTTCCGGGGCCATCGCCGGCGGGGCCGAAACGTTTTTCGGCAAGAAGAAGGGTATGGATGAACTGCTGGGCAAAATTACCGTTGTTGTCGGCATTGCCTTTGCTGCAACATCACTGGCGCTGGTAGTTTTGTTCGCCTAAACAGCCAAAAACCGGGACAAGCCCGGTTTTTTTGGCATGGAAGCTAAAAATGCACACCACAAAAAATGCTTCTATGCTATAATGAGGTTGTACCAGGAGGGCGCCCTATTTGTCAACCGGGCCTGAATACACAAATAAACAAGGTCTTTCGGTTGGCAAATTTCCCCGATTAAATGATATTTTGGGGAAGCGCGCAGTATACTTTATGCGGGGGTGTTTTCCTGTTTTTTGCGGGGGAGGTGGTTTATTTAAGTTTGCCCGCAAAAACCGGGGCACGGGTAATTCATTTTTATTTGCCATTTTATTGATTTGCGTTCTACAGATAGACAACCGTGCCGGTAGTCGTTCAAATGCGGGTAGTTGCCGGAAGCAGAAGATTTAGAGCGTTGTTCTTTTTGCCATAACCCTCGGGCTATCTGATCAATGCTGTTGATCTGGGAGGGTTGTGGTCAGGCGCTCCTTTTGGGGAGAAGGTTGCCTTTGTTTTTGGAGTTATCTAATTCTTTTGGAGGTGAATTTCTTTTGGGTGAATATAGTTGGGTCCTGATGGCCGGTATGGCCAGCGCCGTTGTGGGCATTTTATTCGCTCTATATCTGGTAAGCTGGATTATGAAAATGCCGGCGGGCACCGAAAAGATGCAGGCCATTTCCAAGGCTGTGCAAGAAGGCGCCATGGCTTACCTGAACCGCCAGTATACCACCATCGCCATGGTGGGTGTGGTTGTAGCTCTGGCCGTAGGTTTATTCCTCAGCTGGGTTACGGCCGTTGGTTTCGTTATCGGCGCATTTTTCTCCGGCCTTTGCGGTTACATCGGCATGGGTGTTTCCACCAGAGCCAACACCCGCGTGGCCGAGGGGGCAAAAGAAGGCATGGATAAGGGACTTAGCATTGCCTTCAAGTCCGGCGCTGTAACCGGTATAATGTGCGTGAGCCTTGCCCTGCTGGGTGTGGCCGGCTTCTATTTTATTTTCCAGGACATTCACGCCCTGGTTGGTCTTGGCCTGGGCGGCAGCTTGATTGCCCTCTTCGCCAGGATTGGCGGCGGTATCTTCACCAAGAGCGCTGACGTGGGCGCCGACCTCGTGGGTAAAGTTGAAGCCGGTATTCCGGAAGATGACCCGCGCAACCCGGCCACCATCGCCGACAATGTTGGTGATAACGTTGGTGACTGTGCCGGTATGGCCGCCGACCTGTTTGAAACTTACGCCGTAACCGCCATCGGCGCCATGCTTCTCGGTTATCTCATTTTCCACGATGCGCAGCACGTTCTGTATCCTGTTCTGTTAGGCGCCATTGCCATTATTGCCTCCATCATTGGTATATTCTTCGTGCGTTTGGGCGGCAACAAGGACATCATGAGCGCCCTGTACAAAGGCGTTTGGGTTTCAGCTGTCCTGGCCCTGATTGGCTTCTACCCGGCAACAATAACCCTGCTGGGTGAACCCACTTACTTCTATGCATCCCTGGTTGGTGTTATAGCTACGGTGTTCTTAATGTATATCACCGACTACTACACCTCTACCAAGTTCCGTCCGGTAAGGTCGATTGCATATGCTTCCCAGTCCGGACACGGCACCAACGTTATCACTGGTCTCTCCGTCGGGATGGAGTCCAGCGTACCCCCGACTCTGACCATCGTTGCCGGTATCCTTGCCGCCTACGCTATTGGCGGCGGTGGTGAGACCGGCCTTTATGCCATCGGTATTGCTTCCATGGCCATGCTTTCCATGACTGGTATGATTGTGGCCCTGGACTCCTACGGACCGGTTACGGACAATGCCGGCGGCATTGCTGAAATGTCCAATCTGCCCAGTAATGTTCGGGAAATTACTGACGCCCTGGACGCTGTGGGCAACACCACCAAGGCTGTAACCAAGGGTTACGCCATTGGCTCGGCGGCCCTGGCGGCCATCGTGCTCTTCGCCGACTACACTGCGGCCCTGAAGGCCCGGGGTGCGGAAGTTGTATTCCACCTGAATGAGCCCTTGGTTTTGGCCGGCTTGTTCATCGGCGGCTGCGTTGTATTCCTGTTCTCCGCTCTGGCCAACGGCGCTGTGGGCCGTGCAGCCTATGCCGTTGTTGAAGAAGTGCGTCGCCAGTTCCGGGAAATCCCCGGCATTATGGAAGGCACCGGCAAACCCGAGTATGGCCGCTGTGTTGACATCGTCACCCGCCGCGCCCTGAAAGAAATGGTTGTTCCCGGTCTGCTTCCGGTTGTCACCACCCTGCTGGTTGGCTTCATACTTGGGCCCGAGGCTCTGGGCGGTATGCTGATTGGTGTTATCGTGGTTGGTATCTTCATGGCCTGCTTCCAGAACAACGGCGGCGGCGCCTGGGATAACGCCAAGAAGTACATTGAGGAAGGCAACTACGGCGGCAAGGGCAGTGAGGCCCACGCAGCCGCGGTCACCGGCGACACTGTCGGCGACCCGCTGAAGGACACCGCCGGCCCGGCCATCAACCCTGTTATTAAGGTTGTGAACGTTGTGGCCCTGCTCATGGTTGCCCTGATGGTCTAACAACAGTACGATAAAAGTGAACAGTAAAGCCCCTGCTGCTAAGGCGGCAGGGGCTTTATGTACGACGGGCGGCCGTATTCGCTGTGTAAAATTAGCCATCATGAACAGTAACTTTTTGCGGCAGGGGTTTTATCACTGAACTAATCCGCCCTAAGACCCCCGCCTCTGTAGGCGGCGGGTTTCAAAGGGCGGTTAAGTCCAGTATGGACTCGGCTAACATTCAGAGGGGGTTGAATCCCCCTCTGAATGAAGTCTCGTTCAAGTGCGACGGGCGGCCGTATTCGTTGTGCAGGCAAAAAGTAGCCTCTCCCCTTTTTGCGGCAGGGGTTATATTGTGCGCCCAAAAGTTGCCAAAAAGCACTTGATCAAGTAAAATTATGCTGGACGGGGGTGGTTGTACTGGAGTTGTTCTTAAAGGATGCCAATATGTGCTTTGGCTGCAGCCAGGATAATCCCATCGGACTGAAGCTTGAGTTTAAGCTGCAGGGCGATACCTGCCGGGCTGTTTTCAGGCCGGATCAGATTCACCAGGGCTGGAACGGTTACATGCACGGGGGGCTGATTTCAACCTTGCTGGATGAGGCCATGGGGCAGTGGCTGTGGCTGAGCAAAATACCCGGCATGACGGCGGAAATGACAACCCGTTTCAGCCTGGGGGTGCCCATTGGTGAGGAAATAACAGTGGAGGCCTGGTGCGAGGGCCAGCGCGGCCGCCTGTACGAGCTTGCTGCCAGAGTTATCCTGCCGGATGGAAAAGTAGCGGCCAGAGCCGGCGCCAAGTTTTTGCGCGTGCAAGCAAAAGCAGAATAAGGCAGGAGGAGTTCATGGGGCTTGGCCTGGAGGCAATGCAGGGGATTGCCGCGGAAATGGGCCTTTAAAGCAAATAAACTAAATAAACCCATTAACCTTGACAAAACGCAGTGTTCTGGTATAATGAAACTCCAAGGTGTCTCAAGGCGATCATGAATGTAATGCGGACTCAGCCCTCTGCCGTATTTCAGGTGCAGGGCTATATTTATCAGGGGTGAACACCATGGCTGATAAGGTGCTTTCGGTTAACAGAAAGGCCAGGCACGAATATCATATCGTAGAAACCTTTGAGGCCGGGATTGCCCTGGCGGGAACCGAAGTCAAATCTTTGCGGGCGGGCAAGGCCAACCTGCAGGACAGCTTTGCCCGTGTTGAAAATGCCGGGCTGGTGCTGTATAATATGCATATAGGCCATTATGAGCAGGGCAACCGCTTTAACCATGAGCCCAAGCGTCCGCGCAAACTACTGATGCACAAGCGGGAGATCATGCGTCTGCTGGGCAAAACCAGGGAAAAGGGATACGCTTTGATACCCTTAAAGCTATACTTCAAAAACAGCTGGGTCAAGGTTGAACTGGCCCTGGCCAAGGGTAAAAAGCTGCACGACCGTCGTGAGGACATAGCCGAGCGGGATGCCAAAAGGGAAATAGACCGGGCTTTAAAAAACAGGGACCGGTAACAATATGGGGGCGAAATGGTTTCGACGGGGGAAATGGTGATAGGAGAAGCGAGCCGGGGTTCCATCAGCCCGTAAAACGGTGGACAGTTAATATAACTGCCAACAACGATAATTACGCTCTAGCTGCTTAATCGCAGCTAGCATCCCGCCCGTACTCGCCTGTGGAGCGGATTACGGGGTGTCATAACAGCAGGCTTACTCCAGGGCCAATTCTCGGAGGCCCCGGAGGACATTCATCGAGATAGCAACCGCGGAGCCTGGTTGTGGGCGCCAAGGGAGCGAAGTCTAAAACACAACCTGAGCTCGGAGAAACTCCTGTGGTCGTTCCTTCGGACGGTGGGTTCAACTCCCCCCGCCTCCACCAGTCGTATGCACAGTCACCATCAAATTAACTTCGATGGTGTCCTGTTTTACTATAACTTTCTCAACGAATCTTTCAATAACTTGTTTAACTTGTTTGGGATCATCACTTTTCAGTTCTTCAGCATAGTGCTGAAGATAGGCAACAGCTTTATCGAAAGTAATAGTATCACTCTCTTGTTTCACTTGCCATTCATGGAGACGACTCTCCAGAATGGCTTTGCTATTTTCGAGGCTCTTTAACTTTTCAAGCAAAGGCTGAACAGCAATACCTCCGTTGGCTATAGCGTCTACAATATTCTCAATTTGCTTAGACGTATTGCCCAATTCCTTTTTAAGATAATCCCCCTCACCAGAAGTCTCATGTTTATTTTTAATGTAATGCTTATAAAGTTTTTCAGCCAAGGCCTGTATAGCTTTTTCAATGAAAACCTCCTTAGTAAGCTTACTCATTACATAATCTTCTACATCGGTTTTATTAATTTTCTTATTATTACAAGTATTGGTTCTGTTCGCGTTATTACAAAGGTAATAGTGCAGCTTTTTCTTTTCTTTAGTAGACTTGACTGTGTAGGAGCTGGAGGAACCAACCATTTTCTGGCCACATTCTCCGCACCAAATAAGGCTGCTAAGAAGGTAATCAACCTTTGCCTTATGTCCTCCAGTAGAGTTTAACTTTCTGTTTAAACTCATTTTTTTTTGTATCCTCCAGAACAGATCTTCAGGAACAATTGCAGGGATAGCATTAGGTATTTCAATTATATCGTCAGACTTTTTTGTTAAATGATTATTACGTTTACCATTTGAAGATTTGGCAGCAGAACGATTAAAAACATATGTTCCAATGTATTTCTTGTTTTTTAGGATTTCATGGATACTATTCTTTCCGAAAGGGCGGCCAGCTTTTGTTTTAAAACATTCTTCATGGTTGTTTAAAGTATTAATTATTGTATTGTAACCATGGCCACTATCTCTCATTTTAAATATTATCATGACAGCCCGGGCTTCCTTCTGGTTAATAACATAGCGCTTATCCTCGTTTACATCAAGGCCCAGGGGAGGAAGCCCACCTGTGTGTTTAGCCTGTAGGGCAGTTTCTTTCATACCCTTTATCACTTCACGAGCAAGGTTTTTACTATAATATTCAGCCATTCCTTCAAGGACAGATTCTAAAATAACGCTTTCCGGACTGTCATCTAAGTGCTCAAGCACAGATTCAACCCGTATATCATATTTGCGCAGTTCCCTTTTATAAAACGCAGAATCATATCTATTTCTTGCAAACCGGTCAAGTTTATGTACCAGTACAATATCTGCTTCAATTTGGTTGAATTTAATGTCATAAATCATTTGCAGGAAGTTTGGCCGATCGTCAGTTTGAGCCGATTTTGCTTCATCGGTGTAAACCTTGATAATAATGTATCCATTTCTATCTGCATATTCAGTGCATGCCCGCAGTTGAGCTGTAATTGATTCTTCGCGTTGATTATCGCTAGAGTACCTGGTATAAACTATCACTTTACGGGAATTGGTTGTTTTCTTCATGAAACACCCCATGTGTAAATTCAGTTCAGCGAATTCCAGCAATACATTTCAGTACAAAATTATAAAAATGTGTTCTATTTCTTTCTGCAGCAACCAGAAAAGCTAGGTAATTGCCTGTGTTGAAGCGTTGAATGTACAGTATGTATGAGCTACCGTGCATTTTCACTTCTTGTGCCCATTTTTCACCGTGTTCCATTTGTGGAGTCATTACATCAAGGTATTTTTTTAATTGCTCATTGTTGAAACTAAAACCAGGGGATCTATGCATGCAAAAATACTCCCGGCGGTTAAACATTGCAAATAATCCTTGATATATACCTAACTCCAGTATTCGTCGGCAGGCAGCCTCATAGCTAACCTTAAACCTACTATATAATGCCCACGCCAATTTTAAAGGGTTATCATTGGTTGGTGATAACGACAGGACATAATATGTTGGCATCAATACCTCAGTTGCAAAGCTGTCAGCCTCTCTTCGCAGTACCGGATCTTCTTCCTCGTCTATAAAGCTTATATTGCCTTTGTGTTCGCAGTAAATGTGAGCTATTTCATGGACTATGCCAAATCGCTGCTTATGTTTGGGATGTTGATTATTAACACCAATGTGTATTTTAGCATAATGAGGCTTGTCGACTATAACGGCGCTGCACCCTTTATCCATATCACACTCATGAATAATTGACGGTTTGTGGAGCACTTGATCAGTAAGCCACTGGATGTCAATGGGATATTGTGGGACAAGGCTTTTTACAAGCAATTTTGCCTTAATAACAGCTAATGATTCTATCAACACCGTCAACCCCTGATATATGTAATTAGAACCACTGCTGTTGCTGGTAGTGGTTCTAATTTCAACATACATCTTAAAGCTATTTTTTCCTTTTATTTTTTGCTTCTAGCTGCTCTACGAATTCTAGGAATTCGTAGAGCTTTTTCTTTCCATCCTCAGTAAGCTTGCCGGCCCGGAGGAAGAATTGTTCATCAGGGTCTGGTTGGGCTTCTTTTTTTTCATCGTCTAGAAAGTAGCCAGATGGTTTGCCCAGTGCGCTGGCAATGCTCTGAAGGGTATCAACAGACGGATTGCTCCTGTTCCTTTCAATATCACTCAAATAAGACAGAGAAATTCCGACCCTGGCTGCCAGCTCTTTTAAAGTCAGGTCTTGTTCTTGACGTAATTTTCGTATTTTCCTACCAATACTCATTGGGCCACCCTCTTTAATTTCAGTGATACCGTAAATACATTATAGCCCTGCACGTAATACCTAGTAAAGATATAAAATTATGTTATTATCGTAATAATGCAAGAAAAAACTAGCTATGCCGTGACTGAATAATACATTATACGTTTTTATCGTAATTTGGACTTTGACTGATTACATTATTTACGTAATAATAGGCATTAAGCAGGAGGTGAGTACAGTGCAATACCTTGGAGAAATGGTGAATAGGGAAAGAGCCCGCCAAAAGATGACCCTGAAAAACTTGGCTGACAAGTCTGGATTAGCAATTTCTTCCCTATGCGACATCGAGAAAGGGCGATTTGTTCCCTCATTGGAAAGTCTTTATAAAATCGCTGATGCACTAGGTGTTCCGGTCACCCTTTTTTTGCCCGAGAGTTACGATAATAACGTAAAATCAGTTACTAATTAGGGTGATCAACATGAAAGAAAAACAAGAGTGCTCGCGTAAAACGTGCCCTGTTCTTACTGCTTATCTGGCCTCAAACACTCATGGTTTAATGCCGGTTGACCAACCCTGCGTCACTTCAAGATGCCGCTGGTGGATAGGTGATGACT